>CANFGH010000003.1 GCA_947446285.1 Chloroflexota bacterium | reverse complement strand
CCCGGCACTGGCGACCAGGCGGATCTCCCCACGCCACTGCGGTTCGCGTCCGTCGCCCGGTTGGCGTCACGCTGGCCAGTCGCCACCCTCTGCCAGGCCATGGGTGTCTCGCGGTCGGGGTACTACGCATGGAAGGACCGCCTCCGGCGCCTCGCGGCCGACAACCCGCGCGGGTGGCCTCGGACTCGTTGGGCATGGCCATCCAGAACTGCCATGCCCGCAGCCGGGGACCTACGGCAGTCCCCGCATCCATGCCGACCTCGTCGCGCACGGCATCCGCTGCAGTCGGCGTCGCGTCGCCCGGCTGACCGGGGTGTGGGCGCGCCGCGCCGTGCCGGCCCCCGATCTGGTCCGTCGTGCCTTCGCGGTCAGCGGGATCTCCCGCACCAACCACGTCTGGGTGGCCGACACCACCGCCATCCGAACCGGTGAGGGCTGGCTGCATCTTGCCGTCGTCATCGACCTGCGATCACGCCGGGTCGTCGGCTGGGAGGCGTCCGCCACCCTGGATGCCTCGGTGACCGGGAACGCGTTGCGCATGGCCCTGCACCGCTGGCGACCGGTAACGGGCCGGGAACTTGTCCACCATTCCGACCCTGGCAGCACCTCCACCGCCTGGGCTTTCCAGGCCCTACTGCGACAGGCCGGCATCACCTGCTCCATGGGGAGGCCGGCCACCTGCCTGGACAACGCGGTCGCGGAGACCTTCTTTGCAACCCTGAAGGTCGAGCTCATCCACCGGCGGCCCTGGCCCTCGCGTGCCGACGTGGTGCAAGCCATCTTCGCCTCTGTCGAAACGTGGTACAACCCGCACCGTCGGCACGGAAGCCTTGGCTACCTCAGCCCCGTCGCCTTCGAAGCCTCCCAACCGTCTGCCCCGTCCGCTCCCAAACCATTGACTGTCCGATAAATGGGTGCAAGTCCAACCGGGGCGTGGCCCGGTGGTGGGACACCGCCGGCGTGGCGTGGATGGTGGCCATGCCACCAGGCCGGCGTCGGTTGCTGGCACCGGGGTCGGCCGAGGCGGTTGCGGAACGCGAGAAGGCATCGGTCCGCGCGAGGGTCGAGCACCCGTTCCGGGTCTCATCAAGCGGCAGTTCGGCCACATGGAGGCGCGGTACCGGGGTCTGGCGAAGAACGGGTCGCACTTAGTGACGCGGTTCGCGTCGGGTGACACGGTTCGCGCTGGCAAACCTCTGGATGGCACGGCGCACCCTAGTGGCAGGGTAGGCTGCCGCCCGCCCGCGTACGCAACCCATGCAACGACGGCGGGCCTGGACGACGCCCGAAACCCTGTTCCCGCCCGAAACCGTCGCTTGCGCACGCTCCACGGGCCACGCTTCCAGGTCACTTGCCTCGAACTGGACGCGAATCGTGCCTGGTGCGGCTCTTCCCTAAGCGATTGGACCGATCACTTTTTTGACCGGCGGGAGTGCCCACGAGGCGGCGACGGCGACGGTTCCGAGAGCGAACGCCGCGAGGCTTGCCCACGCACCCCAAAGGAGGTCTCTTGCTTCGCCGGGGTCCATGAGGTTGTTTGGCACGGGCGCGCCAGAGATGGTTGAGATGACGTTCCAAGTGGAGTACGTGCCAATGAGGCCGAGAAGGAGTGTCCACCACTTCGAGAAGATTATGTCCCGGGAGTTGCTGTGCCGGGAGTGGATTGCCATGAAGACTGCAATGCCGAGACCTGCCAGGGGAATGGCGAACAGGGTGAGTTTGGGCAGCTTTGCCGGTGGCGGTGGAGTTGCCACTGGCACCGGGGTAGGGGCCGCCACGGCAAGGGCGTTTCCGCCGGCACCTGGTGTTGCGAGTGCGGTTCGTTCGGCGGCCGAGGGCATGGTGGTGGGCGCGACGGCCCCGGGCGCGAAGGTTGGCACGCGGGTAGGCAGGGTCATTCCTCCCACCGCCATTGGGGTGGGTGTTGCATTCCCCGCGGCCACCGTACGTTCGGCGGCTGAAGGCATGGTGGTGGGTGCGACGGCGCCGGGCGCAAAGGTGGGTACGCGGGTTGGCAATGATGGTGCGCCACCAGTGGCGGGTGCCCCGGGTGCGGCGCCACTTGGCACCCTTGGCGGCGGTGCCGAGGCGTTATCGGCAACGGTGCGTGCGCGACCGTTCGCGAGGTCATCAGCGCTGAACATCACTGCGCCGACACCAGGTACGGCGCCACCGACCCATGGTTGGTAGAACATCACCGCTCCGAGAAGACCGGCGGCGACGGCAATCGTGCGGGTGGCATCATACAAGCGCATTTGTGTTTCGCCTCTTGGTTACGGGGCAACCGACCGCTTGACGGTGCCCGGTGCGCGATCCGTGATCGCACATGGTCTACGCAACGGGAAGTCGTTGCAGACGGGCATGATTGTAGTGGGAAACACGATATGACAGCGGTACTTGGCGGAGGCACCCGGATTACGTGGCTTGGTCACGCGACGACATTGATTGAATCTGCGTCCGGGGTGCGGGTCCTGATTGACCCGTGGGTGATGACAAACCCTTCGTGCCCGGTTGCATGGCACACGCTTCCACAGATTGACGTGGTTCTGATTACCCATGGACATGGGGATCACCTCGGTGATGTCTTGAAGGTCGTTGAACTGACCCATCCGAAAGCGGTGATTGCGGTCCACGAGATTGCAGTCTGGCTTGAACGGAACGGCGTCACGGTCGCCCGGGGGATGAACCGTGGTGGCACCCAGCATGTGGGTGATATCGGGGTGACCATGGTTGCTGCGGTCCATAGCTCGAGCATCCTCGATGGTGATGGCACGTTGCATCCGGGTGGTGAGGCGTGCGGGTTCGTGGTGACGCTGGAGAACGGGTACCGCGTGTATCACGCCGGTGACACCGATGTGTTTGGCGACATGGCGCTGATCGGTGAGATGTTCCACCCGGATGTGGCACTGCTGCCGATTGGCGATCACTACACGATGGGGCCAACCGGCGCGGCGATGGCGGCGAAACTTCTGGGAGTGCACCGGGTCATTCCGATCCACTGGGGCACCTTCCCCGCGCTTGTTGGCAATCCCGATGCCCTACGGGTGGCGGGAGCGGCTCAAGGTCTCGTGGTGCTGTCGCCTCAGCCAGGTGAGACGCTGTCCTAGGGCGACGCGGTGATGACGTGGCCTCGTCAGGGTAGACGTGGCCACGTCGTTTCATTGGAACTGGTGCCGAATGCGATCCGGGCCGGTCCTAACGGCGATAGGTTTCGGTGCGTGACGTGTTGGTCGGACCGGTGACGGTCATCGTGACCTCGTGCGTCCCAATGATGTAGTCGATACGGTTCGGCGCGCCCCGCACGGTGTATTCCAACCGGAAGGCGTGGTCGCCCGTGGCCGAGAACTCAGTGATCATCACGTCGCGCAAGGGCGTGCCCGCGGGTCGGAACGGACGGGTGCGTGGTTGGGGAGTGACCTCGTCTCCGGACACGCCAACGACGCCACGGAATCCCCCGTTGATGTACGGGTAGCTGCGAGTGCCGTGGTAGTGATAGCGGTTTTCCGCGTCAAAGTGGCCGTTCCACTGGTCGAGGGCCCCAACGGGTGAACCGTCGGTTTCCGTTTCGCCGTAGATCGGGAAGCCATCCATCGCGTAGGCAATGGGCCGGTCCGTGCCGACGATGTCCTGCAAGTGCAGCGGGGCAACGTGGTAGTGGTAGTCATCCGAGCGGCCCGAGTGTCCACCCCATAGGTCAAGTTCGCCAAGGAGATAGACGTCCTCGTTCGGACCCTTCATCGGGTTGAAGATCGGCACGCCATTTGCCGCGATGGCGATTGCGCCGCGGTAGAAGGCGTTTCGGCAGGAAAGGGGCTTCTCGGCAAGGACAGGACTGACTGGGAGTTGCCAGGCGTTTGCCCCGGTGTACGGCTGTGGTGTCGGGACCTGCTGCTGCCAGTTGCTGATCCCGACCATCAATCCGTGGTCCGGCAGGTCGCCACTCTCGATCCGGTAGACCGATTCGGTACGGGTCACTTTGACGGCATTCGGAAAGCGGTCGAAACCGGGGACAATGGCTTCGGGGCCCCTGCTGGGCAACTGAGACACCGGTTGGTCACCTGACGGCCGATTGGTGTCTGCCAAGGCGTACTTGCAGCCGATGACGGACGCCGTGGCTGCGAATGACGAGATGAAGCCCCCGAGAAGGGTCCGCCGTGTCTTGGTGTCCATTTCCACGCCCTTTCCAACAATCCCGGTGCGGTGGTGCACCCAGGATTATGATCGGGTGGGGGTGTCGAGGAGATGCTAAGTGGAAGCTAAGCGTTGAGTGAGCTCGTTGCTTGTCGGCCAGGAAGATTGCCGGATCGGCGACGCCAGACGAGGCGGGTGCATGCCTGTCTGGCGTTGCTCTGACTACTGATATGCAAGATTAGAGACGAACGCGCCCGAATGCCTTTGAGTCAAACATGTGCACGGTGTCGACGAACCGTATCGTGGAGGATTGCAAACCCATCACAAGCGAGTGGGTGCGAGCACCTCCTCCGAAGAAGCGCACCCCCTTGAGGAGGGAGCCATCGGTCGCTCCTGTCGCCGCGAAGATGATGGAGGAACCAGACGCGAGGTCCGCGGTGTCGTAAATGCGGTCGGGGTCAATGCCCATCTGGAGGCATCGTAGGCGCTCGGAATCGTTCCGGGGAATGAACCGGGCAAGGATCTGTCCGCCGAGGCATCGGAGCGCCGCCGCGGTGAGGACACCTTCTGGCGCGCCTCCGGAACCCATCACGCAGTGATCGCCGGTGCCTGAGACTGCGCAGGAAATCGCCGCGGAGAGGTCGCCGTCGGCGATCAGCCGGATGCGTGCACCGGTCGACCGTACATTCTCGATCAGGGCTTCATGACGTTCGCGGTCCAGGATGACGACGGTGAGATCCTCGATATCACGCCCGAGGCTATCGGCAATGATGCGCAGGTTTGCGGCGACGGGGTATTCCATGCGCACCTTGCCGGCCGCCCCAGGGCCAACGCAAAGCTTTTCCATGTAGATGTCTGGGGCATTGAGAAGCCCGCCGGGTTCGGCAACTGCGAGGACGGAGATTGCTCCGTCCTGACCACGGGCGACAAGGTTGGTGCCTTCGAGGGGGTCGACCGCAATGTCGACCGCAGCAAGGAGTGGTGCTCCGTTCACTTCAAGGCTTGGGTTTCGGATGCCGTCAGGTCCGGAGACGATCCACCCCGCGCCAACCCGCTCACCGATATAGAGCATCGGCGCTTCGTCGCGTTCACCCTCGCCGATGACAATCGTGCCGACCATCGGGACTTCGTCCATTGCGCGACGCATCGCTTCCACGGCGGCACGATCAGCCCCCATCGCATCGTTGCGTCCCATCATCCGCGCCGAGGCGATGGCCCCGGCTTCGGTGACCCTGACGAACTCCAGGACCAGTTGTCTCTCCATGCCTTCTCTCTCCTGCCAAGTCCTCGGCGCGGCCGCTACCGCTCCGGAGTCATCGGCGTCAGCGAAACGGGTCGATAGATGAATGGGCATGCATGTTCAGTGGTGGTGCACGCTTGGGGAAGCTGGCGCAAAAGGGTGAGCCCGGCCCGCTTGGTAGCGGGCCGGGCTCACCGGGTGTTCGCGGTCTCAGGCCTGCGCCTACTTGAGGAGCTGCAGGGCCATCTGCGGTGCCTGGTTCGCCTGAGCGAGGACGGCCATGGTGGACTGCTGCAGGATCTGGGTGCGGACCATCTCGGAGACTGCCTTGGCGACGTCGGCATCACGGATGCGGCTGTTCGCAGCACCAGCGTTCTCGGAAGCAACCCCGAGGCTTTCGATCATGTGGTCGAGGCGGTTCTGATAGGCTCCGATCTGTCCACGGGTGGTGCTTATGGCCTCGATTGCGGTGTCAAGCGCGCTGATCGCACTGTTCGCACCACTCTGGGTGGTGAGTGACAAGGCGTCCGCAAGTGCGTCGACCCCAAGGGCGGCGGTGTCGGAACCGTTGAGTGACACCGTGATCTCGTTGTCGTTGGTGCCGGATTCCTTGTTCGCGCCAACGTGGAGGAGTACTTCAGTCGTCCCTTCGAAGCCGCTGTTCAGGAGGTTGATCTTGTTGAACTGGGTCGAGTTCGCGATTCGGTCAACCTCGGAGAGCAACTGGTTCACTTCATCCTGGATATGAAGGCGATCGCTGTTGGACAGCGTGTCGTTGGCCGACTGCACCGCGAGTTCGCGCATCCGGCCGAGGAGGGAATGCGTCTCGTTGAGCGCACCTTCCGCGGTCTGGAGGAGCGAGATACCGTCCTGCGCGTTCCGCTGCGCCTGGTTGAGGCCACGGACTTGGTTCTTGAGCTTCTCACTGACGGCGAGACCGGCAGTGTCATCCGCCGCCTTGTTGATCCGGAGACCGCTGGAAAGCTGCTCAATCGCCTTGAAGAAACTGCCCTGGGTGCTGGTGAGGTTCCGCTGCGCCGAGATCGACTCGTAGTTGTAGTTGATGCGTAGAGCCATGTTCGTGATCCTTCACTTGGTCGTCTTCGGCGCCATCCTTGGCGTCCGGGAACCGTGCCAACCTCGACATCGTGCGGTCAAGCCCGCGCGTCAGTTATTGACAATATAACTATCGGCACAACGCGACAGAACCTTAGCCCGGGTTTTGCAAAGTTTCGGAAACTCAGCGACATCCACTTGGATACCGTACTCAACACGTCCACCTGGTCCTGGCGTCGAGCCTCGGAGTTGAGTCGGTCCATTGTGGGGCCGATGGCTCGGAAAGGCCCTGCCCCCAGCACCAAATCGGATCACGAATTGGTTACTTGATCACTCAAGCACCATGGACGGTGCCTGGTTCGCCTGGGCGAGGACGGAGACGCCTGTCTGCTGCAGGATCAGGCACCGGATCAGTTCACTGATGCTGGATGCGATGTCCGCATCCGCGATGGGGCTATTGGCAGCAGCGGTGTTCTTGGACGCCACAGCAAGTGGACGCGTAACGCTGTCAAGACGGTTCTGCATGGCGGCAAGGTTAGCGGTGCGTACTGACCGTGTTGATCGCCTCGTCGAGCGCGGTGATGGACGCCGAGGCGGTTGCCTGGGTGGTGATGTCGTTGGTGTCGACCACAAGGGTTGCCGCGGTATTGTTCGTCAGGGCTACCGCTAGGGTGTCCCCATTGTTCGCACCGTTGTGCAAGGTGATTGATGGGGTCGATCCGTTGAGCAAGGACGTCCCGTTGAACTCTGCCTGCAACTGGGTGAACTCGGCGTTTGCATTGGCGCGGTCACTGACGGTGAAGGTGTCATTCGAGGAATTGACGGCGAGTTCACGCATGGGGGCAAGGATGCTGTGGGTTTCGGTGAGGGTTACTAGGTGGTGTGGAGGTGAGTTCACACCCGGAAATGTTTACGTCGCGATAACACGATGGGTCTCGCTTTCAGGATTTTGGTGACAACGGGGTAGCGGGAAGGTCGAGGATCCGTGCGCATCGGGGTGACAGATCATCGGCATGTCGAAGGGACCCGTCGCGTCCGGCAGAGGCAACCCATTGCCATGTGGTGCGCGGAGGGATGCCGTCAAACTCGGCGCGACGCCGTCGTGCATTCCCGGGATCGTCACTGGTTGCTAGTCCGGTCTGGCTGGAAGTGGGTCCGGGCTCGGCTTGTGTAGTGCCTTCCAATAGGAACCGCCCATCGCCCCAGACCACGAGGACTGCGCCGTCGTGCACCCACCGGGTATGTGTCGGGATGGTGTCGCCGGCAAAGAGGGCGCGGGCGTCGGGAAGGAGGCGCCACCCGACGAGAAGTTCGAAGCCTGTTACTGCCCAACCATCCACAAGCAGTGCGAGGTAGTTGTCGGCAGATTCAAATAGGGAGATGTCGGTCGTGGCACCTGCGGCCTGTTCGAGGACGATGCCGTCGGGCAGGACGACACGAACCGAAGAACTCCGGACGGATCCGGTGGACAGTTGTGCCTCGCGGATTGAGGCGATGGCGTCGAGGATCTCGAACTCTGGATCGGGTGAGATGCCTGCGGTCACGCATTCGTCGATAGGAAGCGTTCCCGTGGTGACGCTGATGTGGACGTTTGGTCCGTGCATCTGGCGGAGGTGCGCGAAGACGGCGTTGGCAAGCGTGATCGGGCCTTCGGCGATTATCCGTCCAGACGCGGTGGAGCCGTAGACGTCGTTCTCGTCGGGGTCAAGTGCGAGGGTGACACTGATGGCCGGGTGGTCCCGCTGGGCCTTCTGGATGGCGCGGTCGGTGATCAAGCGGTCGGCGTCCTTCATTGGGTCCATACCCTGGGTGGTCAAATCGCCCGGGATGCGCAGCAGGGCTATCCGCCGGAGGCACCGTCGCTTCCATTGGACGTCCTGCGTGCGGTAGAGGATGAACGAAGACTACCGCCCATCATTATCCCCGTCATTGTCGGCGCCTCGGCCGCCCGCACCACCCGCTGATGAAGCGACGGGACCGTTGCTCGCAGTCCGGGAGAGCATCGTGTCGAGGTTCGCGGTGAACCGCGCGGCGATGGTCGCGGCTTGAGGTTGGGTCATCGTCCCGCCCGTCACATGGTGTTGCAGTCGGGAATTGAACGCATCGGTCATCTTGGAGTTCAGCGTGTCAATGGTCATCCCCTCTGCCTTCGTGATATCGGCAATCGACCTTCCGGACTGCAGCTGGGTATTGACGTCGGAAGTGCGCATGCCAAGGGAAGTCGCGGCGTCCGCGACAACTTGCTGCCGTCCTCAATGGCGATGACCGTGGGCGCGGACCTGTCCGGTGGCACTCGCGCCGGTACCGGAGAGCGGGGAATTGAGGTTGGATGTGAGTGGATTGATTGCCATGGGGACGCCTTTCCTGGGTCGCGAGGGCGAGGACCGTCGTGCTCGCCCATGACAGCCTTTCGTTGTCACCTTCCCAGTGTTCCCCGTGCGTCCCCCGTTTTCTTTGGTGTTGCGCTACCAATTCATTAATAAAAAATTATACATAATATTTCATAAAGTCATATAATAAAGACATAGTAAAGATGTGAAGTGTATCTAATCAGCAGGCCAAGGTGCCCAGGGATTCCCAGGCACGTTTGCACGCGACCAACCTTCATCCTCACGGTTTGCGGACAACGGGTCAGGCTTCCGGCTCCTGATTGAGGAAACGCAACGCGACCGCGGTCATGGCGGCGACGCCGTATGACAGGGCGCGTTCGTCGAGGGCGAAGCGGGGGGAGTGGATGGGCCTGGCGGCTTCCCATGACGGATCGCGCACGCCAAGCACGAACATGCATCCGGGCACGCGTTCGAGGATCCATGCCCAGTCTTCGGCGCCCATCGTTGGTCCATCCGACACGGGAGGCGCCCACGCGTCTTCGCCGAGGACCGATGACACGGCGTCGCGGACCAGTTCGACGGCGTCCGCGTCGTTGACAACCGGCGGGGTGCCACGCTCATAGTCCACTGTGGCCGTGCAACGGAAGGCGGAGGCGATGCCATGGGCAATTTCGGGGACGCGCCGTTCGAGGTGATCGCGCGTCGACGGACGGAAGGTCCGCACGGTGGCGTAGAGGGTTGTGGTCTCCGGGATGATGTTGGCGACCTGACCGGCCTCAAGGTGCCCGACGGTGATGACCGCGGGGTCGCCCGGGGCGACCTCACGGCTGACGAGGGTCTGGAGTGCGGTCACGAGGTGCGCCCCGGCGACGATCGGGTCGATGCCAAGGTGGGGCCACGCCGCGTGGATGCCTTTTCCGTGCAGGGTGACCGTGAACCGGTCAGAAGCGGCAGCGGTTGGTCCGGGGGCCGAGTAGAGATGCCCGGTGGCCAGGTTATGCGCGATGTGTAGCGCGTAGGCCCCATTCGGACGGTAGTCATCTAGGAGCCCATCGGCAATCATCTGGAGTGCACCTGCAACGATCTCCTCGGCTGGCTGGAACATGAAGATGACGGTTCCTGCGAAGTCGTTGCGGTGCGAGGCCAGCAGTTCGGCCGAACTCAGGAGGATGGCGGTGTGGGCGTCATGCCCGCACGCATGCATCTGACCGGGCACTTCTGATCGGAAGCCCTCGGTGATTTCCGTCTCGGCTTCCGTCAATGGCAAGGCATCCATGTCAGCGCGCAGGAGGACGGTGCGACCTGCCCGTGATCCGTGGAGAATGCCCACGACGCCGGTCTGGCCGATCCCGGTTCTGGTCTCGATGCCGAGCTCACGCAGTCGGTCGGCGACGATGCCCGCGGTCCGGTGTTCCTGGAACGCGATCTCGGGATGGCGGTGAATATCGCGTCGGTCGGCGATTGTGCGGACACGAATCGTGTTGGCTTCATTGGCGATGTCGAACGTGTTCATCAGAACTGACGATAACAGGCAGACCGGGTCGCAACGGTGTCGGTGTCGCCGTATCCTGAAGGCCGTTCCCGCCTGCCAACACGGTGAACTCGGAACGGCAAGTTCGAGGACAAGCTTGATGACCAGCGCGGATCGTCCCGGGCACTTGGTGACCACTGCCACGCTTGATGCCCGGTACCTGCCGGACGTGATGGCACTCGTCGAGACGTGTGCTGCCCACGATGGCTTTGATGCCGGTGCTGACGAAGGGTTTGTGCGGGCGCGTTCGTACCCGGTTCCGCCCGAGATCGTCCGCCAGACTGCGGACCTGATCTGGATGGTTGGTGACCGGGTAGTTGGGTATGCCGGGACCTATGGATTCGGCCGGGACGAGATCGAAGTTGTGGCGGTGGTCCATCCGGAATGGCGCCGTGGAGGCATTGGGCGGGCCCTGATCGACGAGGCGATAAGTGTTGGGCATCGGGCCGAGGTATCGCGCGTCCTTCTGGTGGTCCCGCGGTTTTCGGTCGGTGGGCACGCACTTGCGGAACGGGTCGGGGCGAAACGGTCACACTCGGAAGCGGCAATGGTCCTCCGGGACGTCCCGCCTGGTGGTGACGAGCTCGGAATGGGACTGGTGGGAAAGATAGCGACCATCTCGGATGTCGCGGTGCTTGGCGAGATTGGCAGTGGTGCATTCGGCGGGAGCCCCGAAGAGGCGTCGGCGATCTCCCGTTCGTCGATCGGTGCGATCGGGCGGACGATCTTCCTGATCGCCAAGGGTGCCGATGATGTCGGCATGGTGTCAATCGCGGTCGACCATGGTGCTGCAAGCATCGCCGGGTTCGCGGTGCGACCGGAACACCAGGGAAAGGGAATTGGCCGGGCCGTCCTGAAGTGGCTGGTCCGTCGGCTGCATGGGGATGGGATCGCACCGATCACCATCGAGGTTGATGTCACGAATGACCGCGCGGCCGGTCTCTACCGGGACTGTGGCTTCCGTGAGGATCGGATCTACGACTATCTGGCGGTGGCAATCGCGTAGGGATTGACCCGCGACGCCCCATTCCCCCCTTTGATTTCCAAGCTTCGCTTGGTCCGAACAAAGCCCGACTCGGAAAGGGGTCGGTCTTTGCCACGACCAAGATTCCGCTGACGTGTGTTTCACCTTGGTCCGTGGGCATCCTTGCCCGCATGTTCCTTGTCAATCCCGAGGAGCACCCTCGATGCGGAAGCATTCCTATCAATGGGTGGGCCTCGGGTGAACTCAAGTGGGTAGAGGCGGGCAGGGATGCCCACGGCCCGATGTGCCACCCAGCCGTCGCCTTTTGAACCTGATACGGGATGCAATGAGGTGCCGCCTAATCCCGGTGCGGCGGGAGAGTGAAGCCACCGGACCATCCCTCAGGCCCCTCCCTCATGGAGAGAACTGCGATCAGGACTTGAGGGCGGCGATGCGCGCGGCGATTGCACCAGTCAGGGCTTCGAGGCATCCGGCGCCAAGGAGGGACGGCTCTTCCTGGTAGAGGCCGGTCCCGTAGCACTCGGCTTTCAGCAAATACCCCGCACTCATTGGGCCGTCAAGGGGGGACAGGAGGATTGGGGTCCCTGGAAAGCGGCGACGCAGGTCGGTGAGGAGTTCGGCGTACGGTTCGCCGGCGCAGGTAGCCCATATGGCGTCGCCGATCCGGTAAACGCTGACCGGCATCGGGTAGGTGGTTGGCGTGGCATCGTCGGGGAGTTCGGAGAGACGTCCCAGCCATCGGCGCGCGCGCTCGGCGAGGGCCGTCGCGTTCCGGGCGGCGATGGCGTCTCCACGCGCATCCGCAGCATCGCGTTCAGCTTCGTGTCGGGTGAGTTCCGTTGCCCAGGCCTCGGTTGACGGGACATCTCTTCGTTGCAAGGGCACCGAGCCCGGCCCACCGGCGAACCGGGAAGCGCGCAATGCATCGACGGGCGCCTGTGACCAAGTGCCGAGAGTGGCGCCGGACACGACGGGCCCGGCGTAGGTGCGGTCAGTGTCTGGTGTGGTCATTCCGGAGAGGATGCCGAGGGCGGCGTATCCGACCTGCCTGCCGTTTGCGTCGGCGACGGCCGGGCCTCCGGTGTAGTTGTCTCGTGGTCCCTGGTCGCCACACGGGGCAAGCATGAAGATGCACGGTGCTTCGGTGGCGGCCTCGACAGTTTCCCGTAGGGCGCCGGGATAGTCCGGACTGAGCAGGGTGTTTTCCCATGCAAGCGAGGTGGGGTGGGCGGCATAGGTGACCACGGTCAGCCGGATCGGCATACCGCTACCCAGTCCCGATTGCGTCAAAGGCGATTCGCTGTCGATCTCAGTTGCCCGCATCACGGTGACGGTCTGGTCTGCCGGCGCATCGGGGTTGTAGCCGCACGTGAAGATGCCGTTGGCATCGTCAGGGTAGTCGCGGTTCGCACCCATCGCACTCGTGCCCTCGGCGTAGGTGAGGGTGGCGGGTGCGATGGAGGCGATGGCATTGGTGCACGCGCGGACGATGGCATCGCGGGCGGTGGCTTGGTATCCGGGGATCAGGTGGCCGCCGGGTAGCGGGATGCGGTCGGGTGTCAAGAGGCCCGCACTGTGCGTATGCGATGGGCAGAGGTGGATGCGTCCTTCGGGGACGCCGGTAGCTCCATGGATGGCGTCGACGAGAGCGTCGTAATAGGTCCGGGCGAGGCCGACCGAGTCGAAGTGGATCCGGATCACGAGGTCGTGGGTGCCGGACGATCCGATGGGGCCGAGAACGATTGCGTCAGCCAGGAGTGGTCGGTGAACGCCGGTCGATTGATCGTGGCGGGCGGCGCCCCACATGCGGTGGTAGATGCCCACGGGTGGCGTGATGTCTACGCGGGCATGGCCCAGGCGGACACGGGAGGTCGGGGTCAGGACGGTCGTCGTGCTCATTCGATGTGCCTCCCGGTCGCTTGGTCGGTGCGTGGTTCGTGCGGGCATTCTAGCGTTGAGTTTGCGCACCGTCGGTCGGTGGTCAGTCCCAACCCATCGAGTCGCGTTCGCCACGGTCCAGGGGCTTGATGTAGAGGCCGGCTCCCTCGCGTCGGGGGAATGGCATGGTCAGGCCGGGTGGTGGTGAAAGCCGGTCTACCCGCAACGCCGCAAGTTTCGCTTCGTCGATGGTGATTCCGAGACCCGGAGAGTCCCCGAGGTGGATGAACCCGTCCTCGATGTCGTTGTCGAACGTGAAGCAGGGTTCGCGCCCGGGATCGACGACCTCCATTGCCAGATGGTTTGGCAAGGCCGCGGCGAGGTGTGCCATGAAGTTCGCCGGGCAGTTCATCAGCGACACCGGGAGTTCAAACCCGGCCGCCATGTGCGCCACTTGCATTGCGCCGGTAATCCCGGTCGTGCCGACCCCGACCTGAACGACATCGACGGCCTGATTGAGGATCAGTGGGTAGAAGTCTGACGAATCATTGAGGTTCTCACCGGTCGCGACGGCGGCGCGGATCCCGGCGGAGACTTGCCGAAGGCCACGGTAGTCCCACCGGCGTGCGGGCTCCTCAACCCAGGCGAGGTCGAAGCTGCGTTCGATCTCGGTGATGTACCGGATCGCCTGTTTTGGTGACCAGTACTCATTGCTGTCGATCATGAGGTTGGGCCGGTTCGTGACTGCCGAGAGGGCGTCGCGCATGATTGCAAGGCGCCGGAGGTCGGCGTCCATGTCGAGGCCGACCTTCAACTTGCCTCCGTCAATGCCGACAGCCGCCATGCGGGCGTAGAAGGCGTGGATCTCGTCATCGGTCAGGCAGAGGTCGATGCCGGATGCGTATGCCTTGCATCGGCCGTCGCGCGCGCCAAGCATTCGCCAGAGGGGTTCGCCGGCAGCCTTGGCCTTGAGGTCCCAGAGTGCGACATCGATTGAAGCGATGGCACCCTTGTCTGACCCCTCGTTGCCACCCTTGAATGCGAGGTCAAGCATCGCCTTCCAGTGGCCAACAACCCCGCGCGGGTCGTGACCGATGATGAGAGGCGCAAACTTCTGGACGGCGGGTCCGCCACCCGGGGCCAGTCCGGTGATGCCGGCATCGGTATCGATGAAAAGGAATGATCCTGCGCCGTAGTTGGACCCGGTAGGGCCATTGGCGTCGCCGAGTGGGCGGTCCATGGCGAACTCATAGAGGACGGTGCGGAACCCGGTGACTTTCATTTCTACGCACTCCTAGCGATCCGCACGATATCCCACCCAACCCGCGGTCCGTAGTGGTTTGTCGGTAGCGGGAAGGGATCAGTGATCCACCGGCATCCCAAGGGTGCGACGGTCGGGGGAGTTGGGCACCCGGGTGGACAACACAATCCCAGGGAGGCTGTCTGCGGTACCGTTGCGGCTGATGGCGCGAAAGCGCGGCGGTAAACAATGTGAGACGGGCCAATGGGGTCGTTGGAGAACGCACATGACGATTTTGATTGATCTGAACGGGCGCACTGCACTCGTGACCGGTGGAAGCCGGGGGTTGGGTGCGGCGATGTGCCGGACACTGGCGCGCGCCGGGGCACAGGTGGCGGTCCACTATGCCCGCGACGCGGTTCGTGCGGATGCGGTTGTGCGGGAAATCGTGGCGGCAGGCGGACGCGCCGTCGCCGTCGGTGGTGACTTTCACGCTCCTGACGCCGTGCGTGCGATGGTGGCACGGGCGCAGGACCTCCTCGGACCGATCGACATCGCGGTCAACAACGTTGGGCGCGAGGAGACCACCGGAGACCCGTTTGAGCACGGTTGGGATGCATTCGAGAAGAGTTTTGACTTGAATGTGCGATCAGCGTATCTCATCGCGCAGGGAGTCGCACCAGGCATGAAGGCGCGCCGGTGGGGGCGGATCGTGAACATCCTGTCGATGGCGGCGCACTCGTATCCGAAGGGGATGGCGGCGTATTCCACGGCCAAGGGCGCGTTTGCGAGTTTCACGCGGGCGATGGCGGTGGAGCTTGGGCCGGACAACATCACGGTGAACTCGGTATCGCCGGGTTGGATTCCAGTTGAGAGGCATGGCGCGTCAACCATCCCGGGACGACTGGTGACGGCGGGTCGCACACCGCTGGGTCACCTTGGAGTTCCGGATGACGTCGCGAATGTGGTGGCATTTTTGGCCTCTGACCTTGCCGGGTTCATCACCGGGGTTGAGGTTCCGGTCTGCGGTGGCGTCCACCTGATCTCTTGACCTGCGAGGACACCCTGATGCCGATCACCTGGCACGATGACCCGGTTGCAGCACTGGCAGAGGCCGCCGCGTCCAGACGCGCGGTCTTGGTCGAAGTCTGGAAGCCCGGATGATCCGCCTGCGTACGCATGGATGCCGTGTCGTATCCAGACCGCGCAGTGGCCGAACTCATCGGAAAGTGGATGGTGCCGTTGCGTCTGACGTTCGGGAACCCATTGCACAGGGAGATGCTGCGCCGGCTCGGGGCGTTGTGGACCCCCACCCTCTGGGTGCTTGACCGGAACGGGCGCGAGTTCCGCCGGGAAACCGGGTATCTGGAACCTTCCGATCTCCACTCGGTTCTTTCTGAAGGAGTTGCATTGGCACTGGTGTCAGGTGGTCGTGCACCCGAGGCCGAACGGGTCCTTGACCGGGCAATCGGGCATTACGATGCGGTGCACGGCGCCAAGAATGGGGCGTGGGCGGCTTCGCTTCGGTACTGGCGGGGTGCGGTGGGATACCTGCGTTCAGGTGACCACGTGGCACTGGACGCGTGGTGGGACCAGGTCCGTGAGATTGATGATGATGGACCGTGGGCGAGACGGTGTGTGTGAAGCGGGCTCAAGCGCAGCGTACGTGAGTCAGGCGGAGATGGGATGGGGCGGTGACGGCCTAGCTTACTCTTGGCCAGCGACGTTATCCCCCGAGGTTGACAGGACCAGGGCGGCTATACTGCCCGCCCGTGCGACCGATCCAGTGCAACTCACCTGTTGGAATGTCGCTGACGGAGACAAACGATGACCCTTGACCGACCGAGACTGCTTGCCGAACTCGCGACGGTGTGTGCCATTCCGGTGACACCGTTCCATCCTGATGGATCAGTCGATTGGGATGCCTATCGACGAACGGTCATTGCGATTGTCGATGGTGGCGTCCTGGCGGTGACCCCGAACGGGAATACCGGCGAGTTCTATGCCCTGTCGCCGGACGAGTGTGATCGTGCGGTCGAGGTTACGGCTGACGCCGTAGGCACACGGTCACTGGTGATGCCGGGGGTTGGGTACGACGTACGGACGGCAATCCGCATGGGTGAGGTTGCTTTGCGGGCCGGTTCGCGGGCGGTGATGGTGCATCAACCCGTCCATCCGTACCAATCATCTGACGGGTGGGTGGAGTATCACGCGGCGATTGCGAAGGCGCTTCCGGGACTGGGGATAGTCCCGTACCTGCGGGATCCGAATGTGACGGCGCCGATGCTTCGGCGTCTGACGGAATATCCGAACTTCGTGGGGGTGAAGTTTGCGGTTCCCAATCCGCTGCACTTCGCCGCAATCGCGGCTGCGGTCGGACTTGACGCCGTGACGTGGGTCTGTGGCCTGGCGGAAGGATGGGCACCATTCTTCTGGGTTGGTGGTGCCGTCGGGTTCACCTCCGGACTGGTGAACGTAACGACTGGACCAAGCTTCGCCATGCTTGAGGCGCTGCGTCATGGCAAGTACGACGAGGCGATGGTGGTCTGGCGCCAAGTGAAGGCGTTCGAGGATCTGCGCGCCCGGCGCAACGCGGCGAACAATGTGCCAATCGTCAAGGAAGCGATGGCACAGCTTGGTCTCTGCGAACGGACCGTGCGTCCACCGATCTCCGAGGTACCTGATGCCGAAAAGGCCGAGGTGACGGCGCTTCTCGCCTCACTTGGTCTTGGATAGCGTGTGCTGACCATTCGGTGACAGGCGTTCCCGGGAACCGTGATCTCGGGAACGAGAGGTCTATAAATATCGCTGGGCTGGGACATTTGAAGCCAAGGAGGGTGCGATGAGTAGTACGCGCACGGCGCTGGTGACTGGGGCCTGGGGACCCGGGCAGGAGCTTGCGGAGATTGTGGCCTTCCGCCTTGGGGCGGAGGGATGGCACATCCGGTCAACCGCGACGCACCGGTCCGATGCCGGGCAATGGGCCGATCATCATGTAGGCGACCTGCGGTCTCCGGAGTTCATCAAGGCACTGCTCACGGACCTTCCCGGTGGTGGGGCAAGTGCGACGGTGATCCACCTGGCTCCCCTGGTGGCGGTGGCCGATGCCGCGATCGCGCATCCGGGCAATCCGGCTGAAGCGCTCGATATCGCGACGCGCGGAACCTATCGCCTTCTGATGGGGTGCCTGTCTGCCGGTATTGGGCGGGTGGTTCAGACATCGTCACTTTCATCATTCGATGCGTATGAGGATGGTCTTGAGGTGACGGAACAGTGGCGCCCGCGCCCCGGACCGAACGCTGACGATCTTGCGCCGTACCTTGCCGAACTGACCGCCCGCGAGTTCACCCGTGATCCCCTGGTGGACAGCCCGCTCGAGGTGACATGCCTGCGACTGGCAACCTTGCGCGGTGGCGATGATGCGTCACGTCCACCTACGGACATCCGGGCAATGTGGACGGTGGATGCGGCGCGGGCGATCGGCCTTGCGATCGAGGCCCAGGCCATTGGCAACCGCGGTTCGGACCGGGGCCACCGCTGGCGGATCCTGCATGTTGCTTCGGGGGCACCCGAGGCTCGCTACACCTCGGCGATTGCTCACCAAGTGATCGGGTATTCACCGGCGTGGCTTGACACGGCATCGACTGGGACCGGGGAGGGTGCGCGATGAAAATCGTGGTGTACGGCGCGGGCGGCCCGGTGGCCGAGGCGGCGATTGCGGCGCTTGAGGTCCGGCATTCGCTGCGCTTGTGTGACATCCGTCCCTCGTCCGAGCCACACCCTTCGCTGAAGGGCGACGCAACCGGGAATGCGTCGCGGTGGTGGCCGTCTCGTCCCGCACGGCGCGACCACGAGTTCCGCCAGGTTGATGTGACCAATCCGGATCAGGTTCGCGATGCGGCCGAGGGCATGGATGCAATCGTCAACTTGACAGTTGTGCGCCCGGACCCGGTGATGGCGTTCCGGGTCAACCTTGTTGGTGCGTACCACGTGATGAATGCGGCGGTTGCCCATGGGATCCGTCGGGTGGTGCATACCGGTCCGGAAGTCATCATTGACCACTACTGGCACGACTTTGACATCACGGCCGAGGCACCGCCACGACCCGGCACGAACCTCTATCTGATCACGAAGTACCTTGGTCAGGACGTGGTGCGCAGTTTTGCGGAGGTCCACGGACTTGATGTTGTGGCCCTCTACTTTCACGTCTTCCAGCCGGGTGATGCCCCTGAACGCATGAAGGGTGCGTCGCCATTCCTGGTTTCGTGGGCCGACACCGGACGGGCGTTCCAGGCGGCGGTTGAGGCGCCACCGATGCCGAGCGCGTATGAACCGTTCATCATCACTGGGGACCTGCCTCACGGACGCTTCGGATCCGAGAAAGCCAAACGGTTGCTTGGTTGGCATCCACAGGACCGGTTCGAGGGGCATTGGCGCCGTCCGGCCATCCGCCTGGGCATCTGACCAGGACTAGAAGAGAGAATCGGCCCCGCCCGGCCGGAGGTATGGTCCGCGTGCGCCCGATCGTGACCTTTTTGTGCGACGCGGGGTGAACCGTGATGGCGATGGGAGAGACCCCCACCCCCAAGGCTTGCGCCGCGGTTGGCGATCATCACCAGGTGAGAGGAGTGGCCATGCCCGACTATGACCTGATTCTGCGCGGCGGGTTGATCCTCGACGGAAGTGGGGCACCGGGGTTCATCGGTGACGTCGCGGTCGCTGGTGACCGGATTGCCGCGGTTGGTGACCTCGGCGATGCGACGGCCCGCGATGTGATCGATGCCCGTGGGCAGGTTGTTTCGCCCGGGTTCATCAACATGCTGTCATGGGCGACCGAGTCGCTCATCGACGATGGCCGTTCGGTCTCGGACCTGATGCAGGGTGTGACGCTGGAGGTTTTTGGTGAGGGGTGGTCGATGGGCCCCCTGACCGATGGCATGGCGTCCGAGATGGCGTCACGTCAGGAAGAGGTCCGGTACGAGGTTGGTTGGCGAACGCTCGGCGAGTACCTCGCTTATCTGGAGGCGAAGGGTGTTGCCCCGAATGTTGCATCGTTCGTTGGTGCGACGACCGTACGGATCAACGTGCTTGGGTACGTGGACCGGCCTCCGACGCCTGACGAACAGTCGCGCATGGAGGCGCTGGTTGACCAGGCGATGCGCGAGGGTGCGATGGGCGTCGGGGCGTCGCTCATCTACGCCCCGGCGTGTTATGCCGCAACTGAGGAATTGACCGGGCTTGCGCGGGTGGCGGGCCGTCACGGTGGCCTGTACATCGCACATCTGCGGAGTGAGGGTGCGCGCTTCCTTGAGGCGCTTGGTGAACATCTGGCGATTTCCCGTGATGGAAATGTGCGGGCCGAGGTCTATCACCTGAAGGCGGCGGGCCGGTCACACTGGGGCAAGCTGGACCAGGCAATCCGGATGATCGAGGATGCGCAAGCCTCGGGTCTGGAGATTACGGCTGACATGTACACGTACGAGGCGGGTGCGACCGGCCTTGATGCCGCGATGCCTCCGTGGGTGCAGGAGGGTGGCCACCGCGAATGGGTTACCCGCCTCATGGATCCGGCCATTCGTGCGCGCGTGATCGCGGAGATGGAAAGCCCCGCGATGGACTGGGAGAACCTCTTCCACGAGTCCGGACCCGGTGGAATGTTGCTGAGTTCGTTCCAGAATCCCGCGTTGGCGCACTATTCCGGACGGACCTTGGCAGATGTGGCGCGTGAACGGGGAAAGTCGCCCGCTGACGTTGCGGTTGACCTGGTGATTGAGGACGACACGCGGGTCGGAACGATCTACTTCATGATGGATCCGGCAAACGTGCGACGGCAGATGTCGCTGCCGTGGGTCAGTTTCGGATCGGATTCGCCGAGTGTGTCGCCTGACGGCCCGTACCGGAATCGTCACCTTCATCCACGGGCGTATGGCACGTTTGCGCGGGTGCTCGGGCACTTCGTGCGTGACGCGAAGGCATTGACCTTGCCGGATGCCATCCGTCGACTGACGTCGCTGCCGGCGCACAACTTGCGCTTGAATGACCGGGGGTTGCTGCGCGCAGGATACTTCGCGGATGTGGTGGTGTTTGACCCGGAGACCGTGACGGACCACGCGACGTATGCCCGTCCGCACACGCTGGCGACCGGGGTGACCCATGTGGTTG
Organism: Chloroflexota bacterium; assembly: GCA_947446285.1. GTDB lineage: Bacteria > Chloroflexota > UBA11872 > UBA12225 > UBA12225 > UBA12225. The sequence continues at coordinate 78,809 of CANFGH010000003.1, read as the reverse complement.
TCAATGGGGTGCCCGTCGTTCGCGCGGGGACCGTGACCGGTGCGCTTCCCGGGCGGTTCGTACGTGGCCCCGGGTTTGCCGGGTAACCGGAGGACCCGAATATGCCTGGGGACGCGCTTGGGGGCGGTTGGCACTTAGCAGATCACGCACAACAGCGCCCTTGCGCTTTCAGGTCGGTACGGGATACTGTGGATGTGGTTCCACTCCTCGGGTGGATGGCGTAGGCGGTTTTCCCGTTCAGCGATGTCCGTGCCGAATCGGCATGACTGGGTTGGCGGGCGTGCATACGGGTGCCATGGAGGCACCTGACCGGCCGAATGGCGTGCTGCCCGGTTGGTTGCGCGGGGGTTCGCCCCTAAGTCGTTTCCGCGCTGATGCCCGGGAAAACACATGGTGGGACTGGCGGTATCCGGTTGACCTGCGGCCCGAAGCGGATGATGGAGGCCCGGCGGTGGCAGGTTGGTTTGGACGGCCCGCGTAGTTGAAGACTGCATCCGCATCGCCTTGGACGCTCATCTGGCGTCCGGCAATCCCGGTCCGATGACCTGCATCGGGAAGGCCGGCGACGCGCTGCTGCCTGCCGTGCGCCATCCTTGCCGTCCGTACGCATCGGAACCGTGAGGCGTGACCAGATTGAGGACGTGAACCGCTGTCGCCTCCGTAGCTACCGGTCCGGGCGGAACCCGCCGGAATGATCGGATGACGACCTCTCAGCCGAACCCGTACGACTGCAGTCGCAAAGGTGGACGGCGTGGGGGGAACAGCACCCTGGCGGTCCTGAACCGGCACCGATGCAAGACGTCGGCGTGCGGTCGTGACCCGGGGGTTTCAGGTTCTCTTGCGTTCTTCAACACTCCGTAATGAGGTGTGATCCCTTGCAAATTCGCTCGCGGCGACGCCGTGACACGAATTATGGGCAATGAACTGTCCCGACCGGGGCAGGCGGGATGGAGAACGGTCAGGTCGTGCCGAAAGGAGGCACACCCTGCATGGCGAATCTACGATCTGTCCAAAGTGCGTCCACCGGAGCGACGAGGCTATCCACACCTCCCTTCACCCCCGATAGCAAGACGCTGCGCTTGACGCCCCCCATCACCCCTGATGGCAGGACGCGTTTCTTGGACCAACCCATCACCATTACTGGTGTACGTGCGCTTTTAGGAAGCGGACTCCAAACCGTCCGGGCGGTCTCGCTCGCGATAGGAATCACTGCGACGTTGCTTGGCCTAGTCCTTCCGGCCACTAGCGAGGCTGCATCCACGAACTGCATCAATGTCCTTGGACGGGATGCGTACTGGTCGAGGTTTCAGGAGGTCTACGCGCCCGTCGCGCGGGCAGGTTGGTTGGATGAGGCCTTTGAGGCATCCGACTTCACTGTTGACGGTGTACCGACCATTGGATCGCTCATGATCTGGGCGCCTCGGTATGGCGGTGCCACGTGGGCAGGTCACGTCGGCGTCGTGGAGGTTGTCGCACGCGACGGCACGGTGACCGTGAAGCACGAGAACTGGCCACGAGGGTCAGGCGAACATCTGGACGAGTTCACCGTATTGCCCGGGCACCGCTTTGTCCATCCCCGGCAGCCCGCACCTGGGTCACCCGATGGCTTTGCGTCGTATCCCGATGAGGCGGAGCGGATCATGGCAGTGACCGGGGGTGTCCTGGTGGCGCGCGGGCAGGATCCAGTCGCGCCGGACTAGTGGACGGGTTCGGGTTCGGTACCCACCCCACCTGATTGAGATTCGCTTCGCTGGCCTCGGTCGACTGAACCTGATTGAACGGCGGCCCACACCGGGGCATGGCCGGCGTTACTCCGCCACACCATCCGACGGCTTGAGTTATCTACGCTTCGCTGTCGCGCGGGGTACGATGCAGTCACCATGACCATTCCGACTGCATCTACCCCCAGCCAGCCGGGCGCACTACGCCGTGGCGAAAAGTGGTTCGAAACCCCGGATGTCGCCAGTTTCATCCATCGTGCCTTCACCAAGGCGATGGGATATGACGACGATGACCTCAAGAGACCGGTCATCGGGATTTGCAATACCTTCAGCGAACTGAACCACTGCAATCACAACTTGCGCGCGTTGGCCGAAGCGGTGAAGCGTGGCGTGCTGCAGGAGGGTGGCCTTCCTCTGGAGTTCCCAACTATCTCGATCGGCGAGGTTTTCGTCAGTCCGACCTCGATGTTCTTCCGCAATCTGGCAGCAATGGATACCGAGGAGATGATCCGGGGACAGCCGCTGGATGGCGTGGTGCTCCTAGCCGGATGCGACAAGACGACACCTGCCCAACTCATGGGGGCGGCATCCGCCGACGTGCCGGCGATCATGGTGACCAGCGGACCGATGCTCAACGGCCGGTACGAAGGTCAGGACCTAGGTGCGTGCACCGACTGTCGGCGCTACTGGACGGAATACCGCGCCGGGACCGTGACCAAGGAGACGATGTCCCAACTGGAGGACAACCTGGCCCGTTCCGAGGGTCACTGCATGGTGATGGGAACGGCATCGACCATGGCAGCGTGTGCCGAGGCCTTGGGGATGATGCTGCCTGGCGGTGCGTCGATCCCGGCCCCGGATAGCCGTCGGTTGCGTTTTGCAGCGGCCTCGGGGCGACAAGCGGTCCGCCTGGCCAGGGAAGGGATCCGACCGTCGCAGATCATGACGCCGGCCGCGTTCGAGAACGCGATCCGGGTTCTCCATGCCCTTGGTGGGTCCACCAACGCCGTCGTGCACTTGCCGGCGATTGCCGGACGCCTTGGGATCAAGTTGCCACTCGACCTGTTTGATTCGCTGTCGCGCACGACCCCGTGGCTGGCGAACCTGCGCCCATCCGGACGCTATCAGATGGAGCAGTTCTTCGAGGCAGGAGGCGTGCCAGTTCTCATGAAGGAGCTGGAGGGTTTGCTGCACGGCGATGCCTTGACGGTGACAGGCTTGACGGTCAGCGAGAACCTGTCGATGGTGGAACCGGTTGGCAACCGGGAGGCAGCGTCGCAGCGACGGGTGCGTGAAGTGATCTCATCGCGTGAGGAACCTCTTGACGCCGAGGGTGGATTGGCGATTGTGCGGGGGACCCTCGCGCCTGACGGTGCAGTCATCAAGACGGTCGCGGCGTCGGCGCACCTTCAGAAGCACCGTGGACGGGCACTGGTGTTCTCGTCCCCGGAGGAACTGCAGGCGGCAGCCGACGACCTTGACCTTGACGTCACTCCAGATGACATTCTGGTGTTGCAGAATGCCGGGCCGGTTGGCGCCCCGGGGATGCCTGAGATCGGCAACCTACCCATCCCGCGCAAACTGCTGAGGCAGGGGGTACGCGACATGGTTCGTATCTCGGACGCGAGGATGAGTGGGACTGCCTTCGGCACGATCATCCTTCACGTCGCCCCGGAGAGTGCGGTTGGCGGGCCGCTTGCGGCGGTGCGGACCGGTGACATCATCGAGCTTGATGTCGAGGCGAGGAGGTTGGACCTGATGGTCGAACCGGCCGAAATTGCGAGACGACTTGCCGAACGGGTGGTTGCGCCTGCTCCATTCCGGCGTGGATACGGGAAACTATTTGTGGAGCATGTCATGCAGGCGCCGGATGGATGTGACTTCGACTTCCTGCTGGGCGATCCGGACGACGCCATTTCGGCGGCCCGGATGGGGCGCGACTTGCGAACCTAATCCGGACAGACGCGCGACGGTGGGGTGATGCCCCTGCCGTTGGGGCAAGGAATGCGCTGGCCATGATCACGAAGCGGGTTACCAAGGGAAACATCTGGGGGGTGGTGCAGAGTCGTCTCTACGTGCCCATCAGTGACCTGCGACGGATGTTCAACCTCCCCACCGAGGACGTTGCACCGATGACCACCACCGAGGGAACCTACTACATCGGTCTCCCGCCGGAGGCGGCTGCGATGGTTGGCCAACTCTGGCAGGAAGGGCGGATTGTCTTCGACTGCAATCAGGATGTGCGGGTCATGGTGGTCCAGGGCCTTTCGCCGGTGCGCGTCCTGACACGCGGTCGCAATGATGACGGTACGCGGCCGGTCATGCGAACACCCTCGCGTCCGCGTCCGACGCCGACTGTCGCGGCATCAGTGCCTGTCAGTGTTGGGGACCTGCAGGACCCCGCCACCGCAACGCCACCGGCACGTCCGGCCGTGCGACGCATGCGATCGGCGACGACACGGGTTCCCACTCCGGATACGCCGTTCGAATTCCGGCCGACACCGCCGGAGTTTGTCGCCGAACGTCCGGCAGATATCACACGCCTTGCTGACATGGCGCGTGTCGCCGAGGCGGACGGGACTGCACCTCGGGGATTGCCGATCGCTATGCCAGAGGAACAAGCCATTGCGGCAAGCGATGATGAAGGCTCTGGTGGATCTGGTGGAGATGATGGATCGCGCAGGCGACGACGTGGTGGGATTGGGCGGTCAACGCGTGCCCGGTCGGTGTGATCGACATTCCACGGTCTTGGACGACCGTGTACGAGGCGTTTGCAACCAGTGGGTGCGGTCGGAAGGGCCGGGACGCTGATGTCTGGAACCAAGTCCGGTGAACCGGTTCAGCGTCGTGAACCCGATCATGTGACCGAATTAGGATACTCTGGGGCATCGTCACTTCCTGATCGGGTGTATGCATCAGGGACGCGCTTCACGAGGGTGTGGAACTGGAACGCGCGGACACGGGGTACCGTCTTCTGGGTGCTGATCGCCCTGTCAGTGCTGCTTCTCTGGACCGTGCGGAGTGTGCTGGCACCGTTCGTGATCGGTGCGATCCTCTCGTACCTGATCCATCCATTGGTCCGGTTGACATCGCGATACACGCGGTTGCCGAGGGCGGGATCAGTGGCGGTGGTCTATCTGGCCGTCGCCGGATTGATCACGTGGGGCGTCATCGTCCTGGTGCCGGTGGTGTCCAAAGAGGCGCGCGAACTGTCGCTCACGCTGCCCCGGATCGTGGCGCGGGCGCGCGACATCATCGACCAGGATCCGCACCTCTCGGTCCTCGGGTATGACGTGTCGATTGCGCCGCTTGTCGATGAGGTGACGAGGTCGGTCGGGACCGTGGTGAGTGCAGTCTCACGAGGCCTGCTTGATACCGCGGTGGCCACGGTCGAGACATTCTTCAAGGGGATGCTGACCCTGGTGATCACGTTCTACCTACTCATGGGCGCCGAACGGTTCAAGTGGTGGGTTGGCCATCACACACCGCAACCGTACCGGGATGAACTCTCACCGATTGTCAAGGACATTGACCGGATTCTTGGAAGGTTCCTTCGTGGTGAGGTGGTCCTGATCGTGATCATGACCATTGCAACCTGGGCGACGCTTTCCGCACTTGGCATCCGGTACGCGCTCATCCTTGGATTGATTGCAGGAATCCTGGAACTGATCCCGTTTGTAGGGACATGGATGGCGGCGATCCCTGCCGTCGTTGTAGCCATGGCGACACCGTCGCCCCACGGCTGGTCACCCCTGGTGAGTGCCGGGATCGTTGGTCTGGCCTACTTCATTCTCCGGCACGCCGAGGACTACTTCGTGATCCCCTTCGTGATGGGGAGGGCGGTGCATATCCACGCGCTGGTCGCGATGTTCAGCGTGCTCTCCGGCGCTGTGCTTGGTGGCGTCCTAGGCATGTTCCTCGGGGTGCCGACGGCGGCGGCTCTCCGGATCATCATCGGGTACATCTATGGCAAGTTGACCGAACCGATGACAGTGCCCAATGGTGAAGAGGCGCTGTTGCAGGCGTCCCTACCGGCTTCGGACCTGGAAACCACGGGCTGACCGGTCACGGATCCCGGCACGTGGCAACCGGTAGTCGGTTGCCACGTGCCGGGCATCCATCTCCTCGCGCGCAAGGTGCGGATTATGTAAAATCCGTCACACTGCCGCCACGTGACAGAATGCGTTTACGTAACTAATGACTCAGGTACGGTGCCATGTAGTGTCGGCGAGGATTGGGTCCACGAGGATCGTATGACGACCGAGCGACCGACGTTTCCGGCCCCTCCGCCAGGTGGCGTGCGCGTTGGTCCGTTTCTGATCGACACCTCGATCATCCTCGGTCGTCGTACGCGGACAAGTACTCCGGACGTAACTGCCGTGGACGAGCGTGTGCACCCGGCGGAACGTGCGGCGCGAGCGAATGCCGAGTACGAGGATGGCTCTGTCGAGGCTCCTGAAGCGGTCGAGATAGCCACGTTGAGTGATCTTGAACGGCGTGTCCTGAGTGACCTTGAACGTGATGCCGAGGGCGGATTGCGTTCGATCACTCCGGAAATCGAACGCGACATCCGCGGGGGCCTTGACCGTGCAATTGAAAGGCCATCCACTCCTGGTCAGCGCCGCTTGGATGCGACCCAGGCGTTGCGCACCAGACAGGATCACGCTTCCGGGGCGCGCCCTGGATTGTCTGATGCACCTCCGACGACCCGCCACCCCTTGGCACGAACCGATGAGTCGCCGACTAGAGTAGCGCGGTTGGACGTACGACGTCCGGTCCTGCCTCCACCAGGGCCTCAAGGTTCGTCAACCGTGCGGCCTCGTGATCGTGGTGTCGCGCCCGACATTAGTCGTGACCCTCGAGGTGTGCGCCTGGGCAGTTCCCCGACCACCGAACGCCGACTATTGGGGTATCGCACAGTGTTGCCAAGTCCAACCCCACGACCCACACGCGAATTACCTGCGCCTGAAAGGCCAGCACGGTCGACGAGTGGCGGAGCGCCATCCCGTCCGGAAGCACCGCCGGAGCCAGGAAGGTCGCGGTCGCGGACGGTGCGCGAGGTGATCGCCGGTGCTGCCCGTGCGGCATCTGTCCGTTCGGTAACTCCGCAAGAGGTGCCCGATGTCCGTCAGGTGAGGGATCCATGGCAGCCGCCACCGCGGGACGTGCGTTCGGCGCAGGCCTTGTACCGGAGTGGCGCCGGATTCGCCGGCGAAACGGCGGGAACGTCCGGTGATTGGCGTGGCGACGTTCCGTTGATCTCGGCTGCGAGATCCGCGTTGCCCAGTCGGGGTTCTGCGATGGTGGCTCACCCTACCGCACCGGTGGACCGGCGGGAACGTCGTACCGAGGTTCGGGTCCGTATGGCCATGGATTCGGATGCCGCCCAGTGTGGCGAAGTTGATACGAAATACATCACCAAGGATGTCTGGCAATTAGATACGCGGCAGGAAGATCGTGAGATCCGGATCCTTCTTCGCCAGATCGAGTTGCCCAAGCCGGTCGCGTTGACGGCACGCCAGTCAGTACCCAAGATGGTGCGCCCGGGAGTTCTCTGGCTGGTCGCCGAGGACATCGAGACCGTGGCGGGAGACGCTGCCAATATGCCGGCATCGGTTGGGCAGGTGACCGGATACCTCGTAGCGACGCGACCGCATGGCGGTGAGATCGTGTATCTGACCTCTCTTGCGGTCGCCTCCACCCACCGTCGCCAGCGACTGGCAGTGCGCTTACTCGAACAGGCCCGCCGGTGGGCCTCTTTGGGGAGTGCTACCGAGATCCTAGCCGATGTCTCGGCGCGAAACACACCGGCGCTTCGCTGCCTGCAGCGGGTCGGGTTCCGGTTCTGCGGGTACAACGACCGCCTCTACCCGGATGGCGAGGTCGCACTTTTCCTGTCGCTGTCCTTGCGCTGAGGGCTGCACGAGGCGTCAACTCCACTCGCCTGCCGGGCACAGCGACCCGTACTATCGGGAGTGATGTCTATGAATGTGGCTACTACTTCACACGATGCCGCTTCCGGGGTCAAACCGGTTCGGATTGGCATGTTCGGCCTTGGAACCGTTGGCGGCGGAGTCGCGAAGTTGCTGCTTTCGCGCCGTGACATCATTTCGCGAGAGATTGGCCGGCCGATCGAGTTGACCAAGGTCGTCGTGCGGGATCTCCACCGTACACGTGAGGTTGAGGTACCGGCTGAACTCCTTTCGACCGATCCCGATGCAATCCTCGAGGACCCGACGATCGACATCGTGGTCGAGGTGATGGGCGGTATCAGGCCGGCGGGTGAATGGTTGCGCCGGGCAATCCGGGCGGGCAAGCACATTGTCACCGCCAACAAGGACCTCATGGCGACCGAGGGGGTGGAGTTGCTCCGGCTGGCGGCCGAACACGGCGTGGACATCTCGTACGAAGCGAGTGTCGGTGGTGGCATCCCGCTCATCGGGGTCTTCCGGCAGGATCTGGTCGCCAACGAGGTGCAGTCGGTTCACGCCATCATCAATGGGACCACGAACTACATCCTGACACGCATGGCGCAGGACGGTGCCGACTACTTGCCGGCGTTGGCAGAGGCACAGGCACTCGGCTATGCCGAGGCCGATCCGACGAACGACGTCGAGGCGATTGACGCGACCTACAAGTTGGCAATCCTTGCATCACTGGCGTTCCGGACGCACGTCCCACCACCGCAGATTTTCCGTGAAGGCATCACCAAGCTTCGGGCAATCGACTTCAGGATGGCACGGGAACTCGGATATGTCATTAAGTTGGTGGCGATCGGTCGAAGGCACAAGGGCGCGGATGGCACCGCCGATTCGATCGAACTCAGGGTGCATCCCACCTTGTTGCCAAAGCACGTGTTGCTAGCGGGGGTCAACGGCGTCTACAACGCGGTTCATGTCCAAGGTGACCTCGTGGGTGACGTACTGCTCTATGGCCGGGGTGCGGGTTCGGGACCTACATCCAGTTCGGTGGTTTCCGACATCATCGACATCGCCCACAACGTCAATGCTGGGGTCTCGAACCGCGTGCCATTTCGGGTGACTGACAACCTGCCTCTTCTGGCGATTGATGACGTCCAATCCCGGTATTACGTTCACCTTTGGGTAGCCGATCAACCGGGTGTCCTCGCGCAGATTGCGCAGGTGTTCGGCGATCATGGGATCAGCATTGCCTCGTGCATCCAGAAGGAGACCGATGCCAAGGCTGGAACCGCGGAACTGGTGATCGTGACCCACGGTGCGCGGGAGGCGGGGATGCGAGATGCCCTGCACCAGTTTGAAACGCTGTCGGCGGTTCGCGACCTAGGGAGCGTCCTTCGGATCGAGACCCCCTGACGACATCCGTCCGGAAACCACGTGGCAGGTTCAAGAAACGCAAGCGGGGTGTGGATCCGACAGCCGGACCCACACCCCGCTTGATTGCCTGAGCAGTTGACGCTGGTTAGCGAACGGTAAAACCGACCGTCTTGGTTTCCTGCTCGGCGGAGGCGCGAACCATTTCCTCGATGTGACGGTAGATGGTCGCGAAGTCGCTTCCGATCTCGTCCGCGGAGCGATGGTCGCCGTCGTCTGACTTTTCGTGGTCGTGGGATGCCTCTGGCTTGACGGCCGTCGCGTCGGTTGGAGCGGCTTCAGGAGTGGTCGCTGGTGTCACCACTGCGCTTTCCTCGGCATGAGCCGCTGGCTTGGCGGCTGGTGCGGAACTTCCACCGCGGCTGGAGGATCCCCGCGCGGCGGTGAGGCGTGTTGAAGCTTCGATCATCGCAATGATGAGGCCGTCGCTAAGGGTTCGTGCCATATTTGCTGCTCACTTCCAACCACTCGAGGTGAGTGGCGTCACTAGAGTACTTGGAGCCTGTTCGGGGATGATGCGCTGGATGGAACAGCCCAAGCTTGCCATCCAGATTGTACGGGGCGGGACGGCCGGAACAGGTGTGCGTCCGGCATTGTCCAGGGGCTCGCAATCGGTTCGTCAACCGTGCGAACGACTTTGGTCGGTACTACATGCCCCGGCGTGTGCGCATGGGTACTCGACAAGTTACGCTAGAACGACGCACCGTCAGGCGCGACTGAACCGAGGTTGGGCATGCAAAGAATCCTGGAAGTGGTGAATGCCATCGCGAATGCCCTGTTCGGCCCGCGGGAGAAACTTGTGCCTGTCCGGATACCGGTCCGCGTCGACGGTCGCTGACGGCCCGCGACTGATCATCAACTGCGTGCGTTGCGCGTGCCCTTCAGCGTAAGGCTGCCATCACGCAGTTCGACTTCCGTGACCCGGACGCCTTGGGTATTCAGGGCGGCGGTCAATTGCGATGTGATGGCTTGTTCGATTGGTGTACGCATCGCCGCTGGAAGCGGCAGGTCGTTGACGCGGGCTTCCTTGACGAGGACTCGCACGCCACCGTCGCTTACTGCAAGTGTCCCGGTCATGGAGAAGGCGAGTCGCCCTGGTCCGCCTTGCGCGCTGCCCGTAACGCTGATTTCCCCGCTGCGGAACTTCACGCCGAGGTCATTGATGGTCACGGTCCCAAACGGGGTGTTTGCCAATTCCTGCCCAATTGATGCGGTGGATAGGTAGTCGTTGATTTCCTTTTCCTCGAATGTGAGGGTCTGGATTCCTGCCTGCGTACCCGTTTGCGCGGGTAGTGCAGTCGGCGCGATGGCAACGGTCATGGTCGGCGCCATCGCGGGTCGATCTGCCGGAGGTCGGGTTTGCGACGCTGCAGGGGGTGAGGGGGTCGATGCCGGCAGGCCGCGCGCCTGTGAGAGGGTGTCGAGGGCTTTGCCCAGGCTCCAGTCAGGTCCGAGGGTGTAGACCATCATTGCGATGGCGGCGCCGAGGATCAGGATTCCACCGATGAAACCTCGCATCGCTTACGTCCTGATGGGTGGTAGGGGGTGCATGGTGCAACCGTGCAACCGGGGTTTCGGAGTAGGGACGCCAACGCGACCATGGGTATCGGTTGTGTTGGCGCCGGGTGGGCACTAGATGCCGATGGCGTGTCCTTGGGCAGCGAGGGCTGCTTCCTTGACGAGTTCGCTCAGGGTCGGATGCGCGACCATGATGTCACCCAGTTCGTGGGTGGTACCTTCAAGGGTGCGGAACGGTGTGACCTGTGCCAGGAGTTCGGTTGCCTCGGCACCGATGAGGTGGGCACCGAGGATCTCACCGTACTTGCCGTCGACGACGAGTTTCACAAGTCCCTCGGTCTCGTCGTTGGCAAGCGACTTCCCGCTCGCGGCATAGGGAACTTCGCCAATCTTGACGTCGTACCCGGCATCGCGTGCCTGCTTCTCGGTCAAACCGATGCTTGCAACCTGCGGGAAGCAGAATGTGGGACGTGGCACATCGGCGTACTTGATGGGACGGGTTTCGTGTCCGGCAATGGCTTCGGCAGCGAGGACGCCTTCGGCGGATGCCACGTGGGCGAGGGCGTATGGCGTGTTCGTCACATCACCGATTGCCCAGATTCCTGCCACGGACGTTGCCATGCGCTCGTCAACCTTGATGTATCCGCGTTCGGTTGCAACGCCCAAGGCTTCGAGACCAAGACCTTCGGTGTTTGGTTGGACACTGACGGCGACGAGACACCGGTCGACGACGAGTGTGTGACTGGCGTCGCCGCTCTTGTAGGCCACTTCCACGGCTGACCCGGTGTTCGTGGCTCGTTCAACCTGAACGCCGGTGTGGAAGGCGATGCCCTGCTTCTGGAATGAGCGCTCGAGGGTCTGGCTGATCTTCTCATCCTCGCGAGGAAGGAGGTGCGGCATTGCCTCGAGGATGGTCACCTTGGTGCCATAGGCAGTGAGGACGGTGGCCATTTCGCATCCGATTGCCCCACCACCGACGATGACCATTGTTCCAGGCTGGGTGCGGTTCTCCACACTCTGCCAGGAATTCAGAATGCGCTCGCCATCGAACGGCATGGTCGGCAGCGCACGCGGTCGGGCACCGGTTGCGATCAGAATGTTTCGTGCGGCGTAGGTCTTGTCGCCGACCGTTACGCGCCCGGCCGATGGAATGGTGGCGAGGCCACGGATGAGCTGGATCTTGTTCTTGCGCATGAGGAACTCGACGCCCTTGACCAGACGTCCGACCACCTGCCGGCTGCGATCGACGGCGAGGCCGTAATCGGCCTTGAAGCCATCGATCTTGATGCCCCAGCGGTCGGCGTGAGAAAGATGCCGAACGACCTCAGCGTTCTTGAGCAGTGCCTTTGACGGGATGCATCCGACATTCAGGCAGACGCCACCAACCCACTCGCGTTCGATGATCGCAGTACGCTGGCCCAACTGCGCGGCGCGGATGGCGGCAATGTATCCGCCGGGACCGGCACCGATGACGATCAAGTCGTATGAATCCTCGGAGTTCTGACCTGCGCCCGGATTGACGGCTGCCGTCATTGTGCGATTCCTCTCGTGTCGGTTCGTAGCTTCTGGTGAGATCAGAGCACCAGGGAAATCGGGTGTTCGAGCAACCGCTTGAGTTCCTTGAGGAATTGGGCGGCGTAGGCCCCGTCGACGACACGGTGGTCGGCCGAAAGCGTGATGCGCATCGTGGTGCGGACGACAATCTGGCCATCGTGCACGACGGCGCGTGGCGAAGCGGCGCCAACCGCGAGGATCGCAGCCTGTGGGGAGGCGATCACGGCGGCGAACTCATCGGTGCCGTAGGCACCGAGGTTGCTGACAGTGAAGGTTGCCCCCTGCAGATCATTGGCTGCAGGCTTTCCTGATCGAACGCGGTCGTAGACGTCCTTGGTTTCGCGTGCAATCTGACCGAGGGACTTGCCTGGTACGTCGCGGATAACCGGAACGATCAACCCACCATCGACGGAGACGGCCACGCCGATGTTCACGTGGTGCCAGGTACGGATGCGAGCAGGTGCCTCATCGAGAAACCAGGCATTTACTGCCGGCCAGGTGTGCAACGCCAGTGAAGAGGCCTTGATGACAAGATCGTTCACCGACACTTTCGCGCGCGGGTCTGCACTTGACAGGTCGTTGATTTGCTGACGGAGCGAGAGGGCCTCATCCATCTCGGCTTCGACCGTGAGGTAGATGTGCGGGATGCCCGGTTTGGCAATGCCCATGCCCCGGGTAATCGCCTGACGCATGCGGTTGAGGGGTTCGTCGGTGAACGCGTCCCCGGACGGTGCTGACACAACGGGCATACCTGCAGGCTGGACGGGAGCCGGGGCGTGGGCTGCGGCCTCGACGTCGGCGCGGACGATGCGTCCTCCCGGGCCACTGCCGTGTCCTGCGAGGGTTCGCAGGTCAACGCCGGACTGTTCGGCCAGGATGCGGGCAAGGGGTGATGCCTTGACTGCCCCAACAGGCACATCGTGTACCACGGGACTGGTGGCTACCGTCGCCACGGCAACAGGGGCTGGGACTGAGTTGGACGCTTCCCTAGGAGGTTGCGCAGCGACGGCGGGCGGTGCCTGTGTCGGTGAGGTTGCGATACGGACGGACTCCACCGATTCGCCGACACGCGCCAGGATGCCGACAATCGTTCCCACCGGGGCGGTGCCTCCGTCGCCGATCACGATCTGCGCGAGCGTGCCGTCGTGATACGACGGCAGTTCGAGGGTCGCCTTGTCGGTTTCCACCTCCATGAGGACATCACCGGTCTTTACGGCGTCGCCCTCATGCTTGACCCAGCGGGCAATGGTGCCCACCTGCATGGTGTCTGAAAGGCGGGGCATCACGATTTCTTCTGGCATGGGCGTCGTTTCGTCAATCAGGTGTGAATTTTGTCGTCACGAGGGATGGTGAACCTGCCGGATCATTCGCGACCGGCAGGCAATTCACCCGGTGCGACGTGGCCAGAGTATGGCCCGTCCGATCCGGGCTATCGATTGGCGGTCAGGATGCCTCGCTTGAGCATGCCGCTTTCTGCGAGAACACTGCGCGCGGCGGCATAGATCTTTTCGTTGTTGACTTGCGCGGCGTTTTCAAGCGGACGGGCATAGGGCATCGACACTTCGGCACCGCCAACCCGCTCTACCGGCGCGTCAAGTTCGGCGAAGCAGGCTTTCGAGACGCGTGCTGCGATTTCGGCCGAGACGCCGTATGTGGGCCAACCCTCCTCGACGCACAGGACCCGGTGGGTCTTGCGGACCGATTTGACGACTGTCTCCATGTCAAGGGGGCGTAGGCTGCGCAGGTCGACGACCTCGACGCTGATCCCTTCTTCGGCGAACCGTTCAGCCACCTGCAGGGCGCGGACGGTCGCATAGGAATGGGATACGATCGTGAGATCGGTGCCGACGCGCGGGACGGCTGCCAGCCCGATCGGTACGACGTAGTCACCATCGGGAACTTCACCGCGCTGGTTGTAGATGGTGAGGTTTTCCAGGAAGAGGACCGGGTCATCATCGCGGATGGCACTCTTGAGCAAGCCTTTGGCATCAGCGGGGTTTGAGGGTGCAACCACCTTCAGGCCGGGAGTGTTTGCAAACCATCCCTCAAAGCTTTGTGAATGCTGGGCGGTCAACTGCTTGCCGGAACCGCCGGGCGTCCGGATGACCATCGGCACCTTGAGTTGCCCACCGAACATGTACCGCACCTTGGCGGCATGATTGATGACCATGTCAATGGCGACAAGGATGAAGTTCAAGGTCATGATCTCGACAACGGGACGGAGGCCAAGCATTGCCGAACCGACGCCGATGCCCATGAACCCTTCCTCGGCAATCGGTGCTTCCTTGACGCGCCGGGGCCCGAACTCCTTGAAGAGGCCTTGGGTGACCTTGTAGGGCCCCTCGAAGCGGCCGACTTCTTCACCGATGACGTATACGCTTGGGTCGCGAAGCATCTCTTCGCGCAGCGCCTGGCGCAACGCCTCACGATAAGTCAACTCTGGCATTGTCTTGAACACTCCTGCGTCGGGGAAACCGTGTTTCGCGGACGCGCACCGAATGGTTGTCAGTCTATGACGCCCCGGGGCCTGAATGGATACGTCTCAGATGCAGGCTGGCATTCCCGGCACCATGCCCGTCTGTTCAGGCTTCCCCGTTTGCCCAGTTGGTACCGCGGATGCTGAGCTCGCCGAACGGCGCACCCTCGCCCATCCGGTCGAAGTCGGATGCACCCTTCGGATCATAGATATGAAGGTACAGATCCTTGGGATCGGGATCTGGAGACGCAAGGGCGTAGTCGATGGCGTCCTGGACTTCGGCCTCGACCTCCGCACGGACAGCCTCGACGGCGGCATCATCAAGGATGCCACGCGTGCGAAGGGTCTGTTCGAACAGGACGATCGGATCGCGGTCGCGCCACCGGTCAATCTCTTCCTGAGGACGATACGACTTGCCGGGGTCGGCCACCGAGTGTCCGCGGTAGCGGTAGGTCAGGCACTCCAGCAGGGCCGGTTGGCGCTCTTCCCGGGCCAGGCGAAGGAGCCGTTGGGTTGCCTCGCGAACCGCGAGGACATCCTGTCCGTCAACCCGTTCGGACGGCATCCGGTACGCCTGCCCACGTTTCCAGAGGTCAGGTTCGGCCGAGGCCATTTCAACGGACGTTCCCATGCCATAGAGGTTATTGGTGATGACGAAGACGCAGGGAAGGTTCCAGATTGCCGCGAGGTTCAGGCCCTCATGGAAGGCACCGATGTTGACGGCTGCATCCCCGAAGAGGCACATGACGGCACCTGGGCGGCCTTCATAATCGAGGGCGAAGGCGGCACCAACGGCAAGCGGGATCTGGGCACCGACGATTCCCCATCCGCCCAGGAAATGGCGTTTCACGTCAAGAAGATGCATCGACCCGCCACGCCCGTGCGCCTGTCCCGTTTCCTTGCCAAAGAGTTCTGCCATGACGGCACGCGGCGATCCGCCAACGGCCAGGCTGAGGCCATGGTCGCGATACCCGCCGAACAAGTAATCGTCGGACGTGAGGCTACCCACGGTCCCCGCGACCGTGGCCTCTTCACCGATGTTTAAGTGGCAGTAGCCGCCGATCCGGTCGCGCGTGTATTGCTCCTCGGTACGTTCCTCGAACCGACGGATCTGGACCATCATTCGGTACAGTCGACGGAGTTCCTCATCGGACACATGCAGGTCCGGGGTGGTGCGAGATGGCGCGATCGTACTCATTACAGATAGTTCTCGTCTTTTCAACGACGCCAATGCAGTTTGGGCACAACTGGCGCCGGACGCAGAGCAACCACTCCGCCTGGAACCGCGGGCGATGCGGTGACCGGGCGATGCGATTGCGGTCGAAGGCTTGTGACTAACCCGGGTGCGACGATGCCCCTGGTCGCGATGTCATCCCAATTCTGCACTGTTGCGCGATGCGCGACAAGCACGACGTGGAACTTTCATCCGATTGGGGTGAATTCTCGATGTTCGTCAGCCAATTTCGGGCGCACAACCCCGTACAGGGCATCGCATCCTAGCCGGATTTGGACGGGTCGCGCGGTACCTTTACGGCTATGGTGACGTCGCGAACAGGTTCGGGTGATCGAGGCATGACCGACCTTCTTGGAAGGCGAAGGGTTTCGAAGTCCGACGCGATCATTGAGGCGCTCGGGGATGTCGACGAAGCCACATCGCACGTTGGTCTGGCGCGTGCAGTGGTGTCACGGCACGGTGCATGGGGCGCGGCCACGCTGGAAAAGGTGCAGCGCGACCTGTACTCGGTGATGTCCGAATTGGCGATGCCTCCGAACCATTCACTGGCGCAACGGGTGGCTGCGGACCACTTGGAATGGTTGGATCAGACGCTTGTTGATCTCAGGGGGCGCATCAACGTCCCCAACGAGTTCGTGCTGCCGGGTTCCACGGTTGGAGGCGGGCACCTAGATGTCGCTCGCACGGTAGTCCGGCGTGCCGAGCGATCCGTTGTGCGGGTTCTTGAAGCCGGTGCCGAAGATCGTGATCTTGGGTACCCGACGAACCCGTTCCTGTCTTCCTACCTGAACCGGCTATCGCTGGTTCTCTATTTCATGGCGAGGCTTGAAGAAGCTGAGTCCGGCGAGGCACCCCGCCTCGCCGCGTCCCAACCTCCGTGACCGTTGCCTGACCGGGCATCCGTTTTGGCAAGGACCCGTCAGATTGGTCCGGTGTTCTCGCGCCTTGCATGGGTGTTCACGTGGCATGTTGGGAATGCCTCGACCGCGGCACGGATCAGAGGCACGTGCGCTGGGTGCAGGCCTTCGGGCAACGGGTCTGTTGCCGTGTCAATCCACTTCCCTCGCTGGTCTCTGCACTCGGGCGAAACGATCCAGAGACGAGCCTCGCGATGAAGACCACCTCGAGGCTCGGACCACGGGGATCGCTGCGAATGCTGACAATCAGTCCTACCGTTGCCTCGATGGATGTCTCCTCCCTGATTTCGCGGCGCAGTGCATCGGCGGGTTCTTCGCCGGTTGAGACCCAACCGGAAAAGACCCCCCACGGATGGCGGTGCCGGACCGTATGTCGCAGGAGGAGAACCCGACGATCCGGGCCGAACAGGATTCCCGAAACCCCAATGGAGATGCGCGTGGAATTGGCCCAACGCTTTATCGCCGTGGCAAGCCCTTCAAAGGGGCGCAGGATCCAGTGGATGCGAGGATGCTCGGGTAGACTGTCGATCATGTGCCCTGGTGCGGTGTACGGAGAAGATGGGTCAGATCTGCATGTAACGGTAGATTTGGCGCACTGGCTGTCAGGGGTCGCTCGGATGCTTGGCCGGCGGGACGCCGATTTCGACGCGGGAGGTGTGGTCCCCGACGGTGTGACTGTCCGATCGGATGCCTCGGGAAGAACGGTCTGGGTGATCCCCGCGGGTGCGGCGTGTGAAGTTCCAGGCCTGATTGCCGATTGGGCAGGCCCTTACTGGGTGCCGGACCGCTGCGGGGAAATCACCGGATTGGTGTGCACGGTGCTCAGGGACCTCCGCTGTTTGCCGACAGAGACGAGAATGACAAGGCGACTGGTTGCAGGGGATGGGACCGCGGTGATGGTGCGTGCGACGCTTTGGGCATCGCCGGCGTACCGGGCAGCAATTGCGGGACAGTCCGATGAGGTGTGGAAGTGACGGCGCCGCTTGATGCTCTCGCGGTTGCCTCACCGGGTCCCAGCGTCCAGGTATCGCGGATGCAATCCCTTCTCCTGGCGCACTCGGTCCTGGCCGGACCGGAAGTGCGTCTGATGGGGCCAACCGGTGGCGCCGAGGCGGTTTTGTCTCATGTCTGTGCGGGCACGGGGGCGTTCCACGCCTCGATTTGGGTCGTCGGGTCGCCCGGAGAGGTGCCCCGTCTGCAGGCAAGCCACGGGAGCCTCGGCGCTCGGCGTGTGCCAACTCGGGGGATCGGTCTGGCGTGCACGGAATCACGGACGGTTATCCGCGCCAAGCCGGTGCCCGGTGCGACGGGGCGCGAGGCTTCATCAGATATCTGGGTTCTGATCCCACTTGCCGGCACGCGGGGAAGCGAACTTGGGGCGTTGTGCGTTACCCGGAACGTCGGGCACGGCGACTGGCTGGCTGACGAAGTGCTCCTGCTTGAAGCGCTTGCGTCGCACTTGGCGGTACACCTTGAGAACGGCCAACTGCACGACGAACTTGTACGTGCGCTCGATGAGGTCCTGACCCTGTACGGCGCGGGTGAGGTGATTTCATCGAGTCTTGATCTGGACAATGTGCTGTCGGGCATCCTGGACATTTCGCGTCGTCTCACTCAGGCCGATGCGTGTTACATCACCGAGAACCCGGTCGGGGCGGCGGGAGTTGTCCTTGCCTCGCAGGGTGGGTCAGAGTACTGGGAACGGGTGCGTGCGTCCCAGACGGTCGTGGAGGTGCACGATCAGGTCCGCGATGATGGATTGGCGCGGCCGTTCCGCGCGCTGGGCGCGGGTGGCTGGTGCATCGGTTTGAAAGTCCGGGGCCAGGTGATCGGATTGCTCGAGGTGTATGCCTTGCCTGAACCATCTGGACGGGAGGCGCAGGCTGTGCCCGACGGGCATGGATGGGCAGTGGAGCCGCACCTTCTTTCGGGACTGGCCATGCAGGCGGCGATCGCCCTCGAGAACGCGAAGCTCTACCAGGCTGTTCGCGAGAAGGAAGCCCATTTGCAGCGCTTGGTCGAGAGGATGATCGGCGCGCAGGAGGATGATCGGCGACGCGTTGCGTACGATATCCATGACGGACTGGCACAGTTGATGGTCAGTGCGCATCAACATCTGCAGACCTTCGGCATCTATTATCAGCAAGGCGATGAGCGTTCAGGACCGTCTCTTCAAAAGGGACTGTTCATGCTTCAGAAGTCAATCGAGGAAGTGCGCAAGGTCATCGCGGGCCTGCGTCCCTCCGAACTTGATGATTTCGGGCTGATGGCTGCACTCCAACTTACGGTCCAGAACCTGCGAGACGAATATGGGTGGCAGGTTGAGATCGTTGACGGGCTTGATAGTGGACGGCTGCCGGCGGCGGTTGAGGTGACTGCGTACCGGATCATCCAGGAGGCCCTGAACAACGCCCGCCGGCACGGCGAAGCACGGCGTGCGAAGGTGGCGGTGCTTCGGCGGAATGGTGAGGTTGAGCTTCAGGTTCGGGACTGGGGCCGGGGTTTCGATGTCCGGTCGTTGAGCGAGAGAGCGGGTTCTGGTTCAGACGCCGGGCATCGGGTAGGTGTCCACGGCATGCGTGAACGTGCCCACTTGCTTGGTGGGACATTCAATATTGACAGTGTTCCCGATGACGGTACCACAGTGACTGTGGTGATCCCGGTTGATCGATCGACGGACGGCGTGATGCTGGGAGGGGTCGACGCGTTCGGAGGTCTGGTGCGTGTTGGTGAGGCGCCGTCTTCGGCGGGTGGGGCAGTGGTGACTGGCGCGCGGTCAGGTGGCGGTGGCGTACTGAGCTGGCCTGGTCAGCGCAAGGGCGGTGGTGGGAGTATCGGGAACTGGTCAGGTACGTCCGATCCGGACGTGAGCGCGATGGGTTCACCGGTAATCCTGGAGGATGGTGGATAAGCATGGTTGAGACGACGCCGGCAGATGCGAACCGGATTGCGGGCATCACCCGATCAGAGCCAGGGTCTGAGAACCATGAACCTGTTCGCCGGGTTCGGGTCATGTTGGTTGATGACCATCACCTTGTCATTGAGGGGTTGCGTGCAGTTCTTGCGACTGACGATCGCCTTGAGGTAATCGGTGAGGCACGGTCTGGGCGCGCTGCCGTGGCCATCATTCCTGATCTTCAACCCGACATTGTCCTGATGGACATCCGGATGCCGGACATGGACGGGATTGCCGCCACGCGACAGGTCAAGCAGATCGCTCCAAGGACGAGCGTGATCATGCTGACGATGTACGAAAACCCTGATTACCTCTTCGAGGCGGTGAAGGCAGGTGCAAGTGGGTATGTCCTCAAGGACGTCGCCGGCACGGACTTGCTAGAGGCTATCCACACCGTGGCTGGCGGCGGATCCCTGCTGAACCAGGAAGTGGTGGGGCGGTTCTTGCGCCGGTTGGCCGCTGAAGTGGATCAGCGGTCATCGGAACCCGTTGCTTCGCCTGGGCCGGATCGGCTGACCCCGCGGGAACTCGATGTCCTCAGGCTGATCGCGGCCGGCATGAGCAACAAGGAGATTGCCGTTCGGCTCTCCGTGACGGTTGCCACGGTCAAGACCCATCTGGAACACATTCTCCAGAAGTTGCAGGTTAGCGACCGCACCCAGGCTGCGGTCTACGCGGTGACCCACGGACTGCTTGCTTGATCGCGATTGATCTGGATTTTCTGGACCGGGACCGTGTCCGGCGACCCGAAATCCGTCGCCTGACTGATGAACATTCAGTCCTCCGCCCGATGTTTCCCGTAGCTGGTGACGGCCACACTTCTGCCAACACCCGGAGACCTTGACTTCGAACCGATCCCGCTACTTCGTAACGGCCGGGTCGGTGCGATTGGGGTTCGCTTGAAGACTGCATGGGGCGGTCGAGGGCTGACGGGCAGGAGGGTGGCACGTGGCGCTTGCAGGCCCACCAATCCGGCGGCGACGACACGCACTACTGGTAGGTTCCAACAGCACGGTTGTGCGGATTCTCCAGACGTACCTGGACCGCGAGGGGTTGAACGTCTCGGTGGCGTCCCCAGCAGGCGTGCGCCGTGCGGTCGAGGCATTCAGGGAACTTGGCACTGCATCGGCAATTCGAGTGGCAACCCCTAGTTCCGGCCCAATCGCGATTGTGGTGCTGGTGCTTCCACCAGGCGCTGCGCGGACGGAGGTCAGCGAACTGCTGGCCGTGCACGACGAGACCGAGTTCGCTCCGGTGCTGTTCGTGCAGGCAGCGGCTGTGCCGAGTTCGGTAATTCTGGCGAAAGCGACACCCTCATACCCCGTTGCGACGGCCGGTCACGATGGGTCATCGGTTGAGCTTGTTTGGCCTTTCCGGCTACGCCAGGTGTTTGAGGCGGTCGGTGTTGCCATTGCGGCAGAGGATGCTCGTGTGGCGGCGTCGAGGGCACACGGCGATGATGCGATTGGCCGGGCAATGCGAATCATGCCCAAGCAGGTCCGGTCTGGCCGACTTGTCGGAACGGATGCCCCAGTTGGCTGCTTGACGGTGGGGAACCGCGGGATGGTGTCGGCGTGATTGCGACAGGCGGGTCTTCAGTCTCTCAAGAGACATCATCGGCCAATGGGCCAATAAGGATCCTGATTGCCGATGGCCAAGCGTTGATGCGCCATGGTATCCGCGCAATCCTCGACCTTTCAGGCGGTTTCGAGGTTGTTGCCGAGGCTGGCAACGTCAATGAGGTGACCCAGAATCTGACCAACGTTCAAGTTGATGTTGCGCTGGTTGAAATGGACTTGCCGGGTGGTGGTGTGTTTGAGGTATTGAAGCACCGGACCCGTCTGAAGTCTGCGGTCAAGGTTCTTGTCGCAGGTACGCGAGCCGCGGAACCCCAGTTGCTCCCCCTGCTTGCTGCAAGTGCCTGCGGGATGATCCTCAAGGAAGGCGGCGCGGCAACAGTTGTCGGGGGCCTTCGGGACGTTCACCGCACATCGTTCTTCGTCGCACCGGACATCTCCCGGAAAGTCATTGACCGCTGGCACAGGACCCCGGCGAGGCCCGGTTCCTGGTCGCAACCCAGTGTTGCGCAACTCTCGAACCGTGAGCGTGAAATGCTGACATGCATTGGTGCGGGCATGGCGAACCGCGAGATTGCATCTCACCTGAGCATCAGTGTCAAGACTGTCGAAGCGCACAAGGCGCATATTGCAACCAAACTCGGGCTTCGAGGCGCGGTTGACCTGGTGCGGTTCGCCACACGTGAGCAATGGGGCGTCGGTTCATTCCCACTGGCACCGCAGACCTCCGTCCTGTAGCGTCATCCCGGGGCGGTTGACTGAGGCCCGCTGGGAAGGTGCAGGATGATCCGACTGACACGGCTGGGCGGCCAAGCCCTGTACTTGAACTCCGACCTGATCGAGTTCATGGAAGCCACTCCAGACACCATCATCGTCATGACGAGTGGCAAGCGGGTGATCGTGATTGAGCAGGTGGCCGACGTGGTGAAGCGCATTGTTGAGTACCGGAGACGCATCGTGCTTGTCGATGGGTCGTAGGGGGCGCGACGACGTCATTGGGCAATGCCCCATGCGGTCAGTCACGTGTGATTTGACGTTACCCGCAGGGGCGATAAACTATCACTGAGGCGAGTTGGTTGCGGCAACCATCTGGCTCCTTGTTTGTAGGCGTCGCATATCGTTGCTATCCTAAGCACAACGGTGTGGCGCAGGGTGTGTCGTTAGGGTAGGAGTGGACATGGCAGAAGCTGGACATGAGGCGAAGCGGGCGCCAGACTTAGGTATGTATGGCGGGCTCGTTCTAGGCTTCGGAGCACTTGGGTATGGGTTCTTTCTTGAGGGCGGCGACTTCGGGGCGCTTCTGCTCCCTTCCCCGATCATCATCATCTTTGGCGGCACTGCAGCAACCCTCTGGATGTGTATCCCTGGCCATAGCCCGCTCACATGGGGTGGTTTCTTCAGGGCGGGGTTCACCGATGTGCACCATGATGCGGTTGCGACAATTCAGACCTTTGTGAGACTTGCGGAGAAGGCCCGTCGTGAGGGCTTGCTGTCACTTGAGAGTGAGATGGGCAACATACACGACCCCTTCATGAAAGAGGGCGTTCAGGAAGTTGTTGACGGTACTCCGGCCGAGCAGATCACGGACATCTTCATGGTACGCATCGACCAAATGGCCAAGCGCCACCACGTCGGCAAGGAGTTCTACGGGCAGGGTGGTGCATTTGCGCCCTGCATGGGGATCATCGGCACCGTGCTTGGTCTGACCGTTGTGCTTGGCAGCCTCGGTGGGGCTGATGCAGCTGCGCTTGGACACAGCATCGCGACTGCATTCATCGCAACCCTTTTCGGTGTTGCACTCGCAAACGTTCTCCTCCTCCCGTGTGGCAAGCGATGCCAGATCAAGAGTGAGCATGAAGTCGAGTACATGAACATGCTCATCGCCGGCATCCTGTCAATCCAAGCGGGCGACTCGCCACGGCTGGTGCGTGCGAAGCTCAACTCCTACCTGACCCCGGCTGAGATGAAGCGCCTTGCCAAGGCCGCCGAGGGTGGCGCGGCTGCCACAGCCACAGCCTAGGCTGTCACACATCAGCTCATCGGGCGACAGGAACAACCTGATATTGCGATGAGCCACTACCCCCACCCGGGCGCCGGGTGGGGGACTGCGTGTACACCGGGGCACTATCCTGTGTAGCCCAGTCAGATCCTGGAGGGTAATCAAATGGGACTGCCAAAGAAGCATGTCTGTCCAGAGCATGAGAACGCTGAGCGGTATCTCCTGACGTACGCTGACATGATCACTTTGCTTCTGGCGCTGTTCATTGTGCTCTATGCGATGAGCATTCAGGATCCGATCAAGTACGAGATCGTCGCGTCGTCACTGTCGAAGGCGTTTAACACCGGTGGCGTTCGTGGAAACGTGAACAAGCAGATGATCATGCTCGGGCCAGTCACTAACGCGTTTGCTGGCATGACCAGCGTTGGCGAGACGGTAGGCGAAGAGCTCACGTCCTATGCCCTCAAGGAAGAGTTGGGCGACCAGATCAGCGTCACGTCCAGCAAGGATGCGGTTGTCATTACGCTTGCCGGGGGCATGGTGTTCAGCTCTGGAAGCTCCGAGCTGCGCCCTGAGGGTCGGCAGACCTTGGAATTCATATCCGATCGCCTCATGGCGCTCCCGGACAGCAACCCAATCCGCGTTGAAGGTCACACCGACGACGTTTCCCCGAATACCGAGCGATTTCCAACAAACTGGTTCCTCTCTTCGGCGCGCGCCGCGACTGCGGCGAACTTGCTTGCGGAAGTCGGCGTAGATCGGAAGCGGTTGCAGGCGGTCGGTTTGGCGGAGACGAGGAGCATTGCTGACAACTTGAGCCCCGAGGGCCGGTCGAAGAACCGACGCGTCGAGATCTGGATCCTTCCTCCTGCAACGCAGGGACCAACAACCGTTCCGACGCCGAGGCCTGCAGGGCGCTAGCATGACGAAGGCTCCGCGCCGGATGGCGCGGGGAGAGGCTTTGTATTCCGTCGGGAACACAGGACCGGAGTTCCCGGAAGCCGGTGAACGTTTCGCTTGACATGCAAGTACGTGAGTTTGGGAGCGGGTGATCGTGGTAACTGAGGAGCGTCTACTCTCCGAGGCCGAACATGAGGCGCTCATGGACGGTGCGCGTGCGTCTGGTGGTGATGGGTCTGGGCACATTTTCGGGCACACCGTCCGCAACGAGGGGCAGGAGCCACTAGTACGTGACTATGACTTCCGCCGACCACTCAAGTTCACCCGTGAAAACCTTCGTCTCCTGTCTTCATTGCATGATGCACTCGGGGTTGGCTTCGGAGTCGATCTCTCAGGAATTCTCCGGTCACCCGTTGATTCGACCCTCGCGGAGCTCCATCAGCAGGCGTATGCAGAGTTCGTGGACGGGGTCAACGAGGGGTACTTCGTGTACGCCCTGGAGTCCGAGCCTCTTCCTTCGCATTTCATGATCGCGATCAGCCGCGACGTGATGTTCGCCTCGCTGGACCGGCTGCAGGGTGGTCTTCCGAAGCGGCTGCGTGACGACCGTGAGGCGACAGACATCGAGAACGGCCTGATCCAGAGGCACTTGCTGCCCTTGGTGATGGATCGTGTGCGGACCGGTTGGGTGGAAGTTGATCGCCTCAACCCCAAAGTTGTGATGTCCGACACCAGTGCCACCTACATGCGAATTGCGCTGCCGTCCGACGCTTGCCTGACAGCCGATATCCGGATCCACGTCGGCGATGCTGAGGGAATGATCCGTGTCTGCTATCCATTCGCGATGATCGAGTCGCTGGTTGGAAAGCTGGCTGACGCGAACGTTCCACCCTCCTCGATTGTGCGCCGGTCGCCAGACGATGACGAGAAAGTACGCCGTGGACTTGGAAATATCCAGGTTCCGATCATTGTCGAGCTTGGCAATGCAGACGTGACACTCAATGATGTGCTTGAGTTGCAGGTCGGCGATGTGATCCCGCTGGGTACCCGGGTGGCTGGTGACATTTCTGTCCTGGTGAACGGCGAGCGCAAGTACCATGCAAGACCCGGCCTTCGCAGCAGGCGTCTTGCGATCCGGATAACGTCAATCATCAGCGAAGGTGACGATGAAGACGGCGGGTCGAGCGAGGGCTGAGCCCCTGGCCTGAACGGTGCCGGGTGCGCGAATCGGTTTGACCGAATCGCGTGCCGTCATGGAGAGGAATACAGTTGCTATGGAAGAGACAATGACGGCCGAGGCGGGTAGCGCAGGTGTGCATCCTGCACAGTTCGAGGCAATCGATGGTGCTGGTACGTCGGCCGGTGGTGGCAACCTTGACCTGCTTCTCGATGTTAACCTCCGCATCACGGTCCAACTCGGCAAGCAGGAGCTTGCGATCAAGGACGTCTTGTCCTTGGGTAGCGGTTCCGTGATCGAGCTAGACAAGCTTGCGACGGATCCGGTGGACATTCTGGTGAATGACCGGCTGATCGCCCGAGGCGAGGTTGTCGTGGTGGATGAGAACTTTGGTGTTCGGGTAACTGAAATCGTCCATCCGGATCATCGGCTCGGCAAGGCGCGGTGACCAGTGGCCGACCAACCGGCGTTGCGCGGTTGTCGGACCCCCGATGGGACGCTGGTAGCTGACTGATGCTTGATCCAGTCAGGGATTGGTTTGCGCGACAGTCGCTTCTTGTTCGGCTGGGAGCACTGCTTGCGGTTCTCCTCCTCGGTCTTGTCTGGGTCAGTATCCCGGACGATAGCGCAGTTTCGAGATCGACTCAGGTATCCCCGAGGGCTACTGCGGCTATAGCCCCGGGAGATAGGCCGGTTCTCCCTCGAGATGCCGCAGGTGGGTCCGCAGCAGCGCCGTCTGGAACGGCGTCAGCAGGATTCCTTGCGCCCTACCAGGAGCCTGAGCGAACGGATCCGACGGTCACGTGGTATGGCGCACTACGGGCCATCATCAGTGTGGCAGTGGTGCTCGTACTGATCGTGGTTGGAGCGCAGGCGCTGCGCTCAATGGGGTTGGGTGGAGTCACTACCGGCAGGGGCGTGTCGATAAGGGTTCGGGAGACGGTCAAGCTTCCGTCGGTTGGGTCGAAGGGTTCGGCTTCACTACACTTGGTGGAAGTTGGTGAGAGGCTGCTTCTTATCGGAGCTAGCGATGGAAGCGTGACGCTGGTATCCGAGTTCGAACTGGATGAGATCGAGGCACTTCCGGGTGCAGGTACGCCAAGAGGGCCGGGCGCGATGACACGGATGACCGGACACGGTGATGGGGAGGCAGATGTCGCAAGTTCGGGTCCGGCGGAACCCGTTGGTGATCAGGGCGCCGATGCCGCTGTGATGGCAGCTGTCCTTCGTCGGCTTCACGAAAGCAAGCGACGCCTCCGTGGCGACGAGTGAAAGGCAAATGATGAACGCGTGGGATCCGGGTATTTTGGGTCGGGCGTTCGCCCCGACGCTTACCGACCGTGATTGCCCGGCAGTTTCGTCGTCACGTCGAAGCGTTGGCATCCCCTACCTGCCCCTTTTCCTTGCAATTTCAATGCTGTTCGCACTCTCAGGATGTGGGGCAGCGGATTCCGTTGGCGGGCAATCGATTCCGAAGGTGACACTCGGGGTCGATCAGGCTCAGGGTCCGCAGGACACCGTGCAGTCAATCCAGATCATTGTTCTGTTGACCGTCCTGTCTCTGGCACCGGCAATCCTGATCATGGTCACGGCATTCACGCGCATCATCATTGTTCTGTCTCTCATTAGAAATGCGATCGGTGTGCCTCAGTTGCCGCCGAACCAGGTGCTTATTGGCCTTGCACTTTTCCTCACGTTCTTTGTCATGGCGCCGGTGGTGCAGCAGGTTGAGCGTGAGGCGTACTCACCCTTTGTGGATGGGAAAGTCACCCAGTCTGAGGCGTTTGCCAAGACCGAGGCCCCGCTGCGGGCTTTCATGCTGCGTCAGGTGCGCGAGAAAGACCTCGCGCTCTTTGTCTACCTTGCGAGATTGGATCAGCCGAAGTCAATCGAGGATGTACCAACCTATGTGGTCATCCCATCATTCATCATCAGTGAATTGAAGACGGCTTTCCAGATGGGGTTCGTGATCTTCATCCCATTCCTAGTGATTGACCTAGTGGTGTCGACGGTCCTGATGTCGATGGGCATGATGATGCTGCCGCCGGTACTGATTTCGCTGCCCTTCAAGATCCTGCTGTTCGTGATGGTTGATGGCTGGTACCTGCTCATGCGGGCTCTGGTTCTGAGTTTCAACTGACGCGCTGCACATGCGCGGACACGGAACGGGCGGCTGCCCGCCCTCGATCTTCGGTCGAGTTACCGGAAAAATCAGCCACGTGGCTGATCCCTCGGACAGACCTACCGGCGTATCCTCAACAGGCGGGGCAGAGTAACGTCTGCTTTTGCTTTGATGGGATGCAATGACTGAGGGAATGGTCTTCGATCTGGCGCGGAACGCGATGATGATCGCGCTTGAGGTCTCGCTTCCCTTTCTTCTTTTCAGTCTTGTGACTGGATTGGTGATCTCAATCTTTCAAGCGGTTACCCAGATCAATGAGATGACATTGACGTTTGTCCCGAAGATCCTCGCGGTGTTCGTAGCCGGCGCAATCTTCGGGCCGTGGATGCTCAACAGTCTGATCACATACATCGCAAACCTGTTCATTTCGCTGCCGACATTCGCTCGGTAGGACGACGACGAGACGACTGACGTGGATTTGCTTTCGCAGACACCAGCGATGTGGGAGGCCTTCTTCCTGGTGTTCTGCCGCGTCGGAACGATGATGATTGTGGCTCCAGTGTTTGGGTCCAGAGGCACATCTCCCCAACTACGCGTGTTTTTTGGGCTGACGGTGGCTTTGGTGATGTTGCCGGTGGTTGCACCGGCCGGAGTGGTCATTCCGCAGGATGTAAGCGGATTTCTTGGCCGGGCCGCGCGGGAGATCATGATTGGCGCGCTGGTCGGGTTTGTTGTCTTGCTGATCTTCACCTCGCTCGAGGGTGCCGGGCATGTGATTGGCCTCCAGATGGGGTTCTCACTTGCCAACATCATCAATCCATTGACTTCGACCAACGCCAGCCTTATCGACCAGTTCTACACGCTTGTCGCGACCCTGGTGTTTCTGACCATTGATGGACATCACATGGTCCTGCTAGGGGTTGAGCGGACTTTCCAGCTTGCGCCCATTGATCGCGTTGGTTCGTACCTGCCCCCAGTGGAATTGGTGCTTGGAATGGGCCGGCAGATTTTCCTGACGGCTACCCGGATCGCGCTTCCGGTTCTCACTGCCTTGCTGCTTACTGATGTGGCACTGGCAATGGTGGCCCGGAGCGTTCCGCAGTTGAACGTGTTCGTTGTAGGGATGCCGGCAAAGATTGCCGTCGGGTTCCTCATGTTGGTGGTGACAGTGCCAACGGTTGCCTACATCATGGCCCGGGCCTTTGGTGAGTTGATTTCAACCCTAACCCCCTTCGCTGCCGGGCTTGGTGCGCGATGAGTTCCTTGATGCGAGTTCAGCGGTGCGATCTGGCAGTGATCGCATGGTTGCGGTCGGGTGCTGCGGAGGTTTTCCATGCCTGGTGAACGCACAGAACAGGCGACGCCCCGGAGGCGTTCAGAGGCCCGTGATCGTGGACAGGTCCTCAAGAGCGTTGAGGTGAACACAGCGGTCGTGCTGCTCGCTGGCGCATGGATGTTGCAGTCGAACTTCGAGTCGATCAGCGTCATGCTGATTGACATGACCCGATACACGTTCACGCACATCACCCATCCCGATTACACCGTCGCCAGTGTCCACATGAGTGCCATGGGATTGGCTCTGACGGTGATGAAGGCGATGGCGCCGTTCTGCCTTGGATTGGTGGCAGTTGCGGTGCTGAGTTGCCTTGTCCAGGTTGGGCCGTTGTTCACACTGAAGCCACTCCAACCGCAGTTCTCGCGGATGAACCCGCTTGCGGGGTTCCAGAGGCTGTTCTCCTCCAATTCTCTAGTTGACTTGGTGAAGTCCATCCTGAAGGTAGCGCTGGTCGGCTCCGTTGCGTGGTCGGCTCTTCAAGGACAGGTTGACACGCTACCGATGCTCTCGAATGTGTCACCTCGGGACGCAGCGGTCATGATTGGTGCAGCGGTCTACCAGGTGGTCTGGCGTGTCGTAGGCGTGTTCGCCGTGATGGCGTTCGCGGACTACTTCTATCAGCGTTGGGTCTTTGACAAGAGCCTCAAGATGTCCAAGGAAGACATCAAAGAGGAATACAAGCAGTCCGAAGGCGATCCGCAGATCCGGGCACGGCTCCGTCAGCGCGCACGCGCCTTGTCACGGCAGCGGATGATGAAGGCAGTTCCCAAGGCGGATGTGGTGGTGACAAACCCGACCCACTTTGCGATTGCGCTGAAGTACGGGAACGGCATGGAGGCACCGATGGTGCTCGCCAAAGGTGAGCGCCTGGTTGCCCAGCAGATCAAGAAGGTTGCTCGCGAACATCACGTGCCGATGGTTGAGAACCGTCCTTTGGCGCAAGCCCTGTTCAAGGCGTGTGAGGTGGGACAGGCCGTTCCACAGGAAATGTACAAGGCTGTTGCCGAAGTGCTTGCGTGGGTGTACCGGATGTATCCGGGTCGTGCACCGGCCGGTTTCAGCAATCCACCGGCAGCACGGCCGGCGCCTTCAGCAACGTCTGGTCCGTGGGTTGACCTGCCAGGCGCACTCCAACCGGGCTCATCGAACGCCATTGGCTAGCCGCATCCGCAAGCATTAGAGGACGTCGACAGAGATGGCCACCGCAACAACGACGCTGACAAACGGTAATGGAGGTGCCACCCAGGCTTCTGGTTGGCAGCGCCTGCTCCAACAGCGTGACGTGCTCTTGCCGGTCGCAGTCGTTGCGGTCATCGCGATCATGATCGTGCCGCTGCCGACGGTGTTGCTGGATCTTCTGTTAATCGTCAACCTGTCGATCGCTCTCCTGATCCTTCTCGTATCGATGTACACGACCGAGCCGCTTGCATTCTCGGTCTTGCCCACGTTGCTGCTGATCACGACGTTGTTCCGCTTGGCGCTGAACATTTCCGCGAGCCGACTAATCCTCCTGAATGCATTTGCCGGGCACGTGATCGAGGCCTTCGGGTCGGTCGTGATCGGGGGCAGCTACGTTGTCGGTATCGTGGTATTCATCATTCTCGTTGTCATCCAGTTCGTGGTCATCACGAACGGTGCGGGACGTGTTGCTGAAGTCGCTGCGAGGTTCACCCTTGACGCGATGCCCGGCAAGCAGATGAGCATCGACGCTGACCTGAATGCCGGCTTGATTACCGAGGCGGAGGCGAAGCGTCGCAGGCAGAAGATCGAGCAGGAAGCTGACTTCTACGGTGCCATGGATGGTGCCTCGAAGTTCGTTCGAGGCGATGCCATCGCGGGCATCATCATCATCCTTGTCAATATCCTTGCGGGGTTCGTCATTGGGGTCTTCCAGCAAGGCATGACCCTGATGGGTGCCCTCCAGACGTATGCCCTCCTGACGGTAGGTGACGGGCTCGTCAGCCAGATTCCTGCGCTGATGATCTCGACAGCCACGGGTATCGTGGTTACCCGGGCGGCAACAAGCGGTGACCTTGGGTCAGACACCATCCGGCAGATCACGTCCAATCCCCGGGTCCTCGGGATCGTGACCGGAGCCTTGATCGTCCTGGCATTTGTGCCCGGCATCCCGAAGTTGCCCTTCTTCATCATTGCGTGCCTGACCGGTGGTGGCGCGTATCTGGCTTGGCAGTTTGAGGCTTCAGGCGAACGGACCGCAATCTCAGGTGGTGCCACGGTGGTCGAGACGACAGCAACCGGCGAACCAGCGCCGACCGGACCCGAGGCGGTAACTCCGCTTCTCGCGCTCGATCCAATGGAACTCGAAATCGGGTACGGGTTGATCCCGTTGGTTGATCCGCAGGAAGCGGGAAACCTGCTTGACCGCATCACCCGCATCCGTCGGCAGATGGCGCTTGACCTGGGGATTGTGCTTCCGACGGTCCGGGTGCGTGACAACCTGCAGTTGCAGCCAAACCAGTATGTGGTGAAGTTGCGCGGGGTTGAGGTGGCGCGTGGCGACCTTCTGATCAACCAGTACCTCGCGATGAACGCCGGCCTTGCCGACGAGCAGATCGAGGGCATCCCGACTACCGAACCGGCATTCGGATTGCCGGCACTGTGGATCCAGGCTTCGCTTAAGGACCGAGCGGAATTGCTTGGCTACACGGTCGTCGATCCGCCGAGTGTCCTGACGACTCATCTCACGGAGGTCATCAAGGGCAATGCCGCGAACATCCTGTCACGGCAGGATGTTCAGACGCTCATCACGAACCTCAAGGCGGAGCATCCTGCGGTTGTTGATGAGCTGATCCCCGGGGTGTTGTCGATCGGCGAGACCCAGAAGGTGCTTCAGAACCTGCTTCGCGAGCGCATCACGATCCGCGACTTGGTCACCATCGTGGAGACGCTGGCTGATTACGCCCGTCAGACCCGTGATACCGAGGCCCTGACCGAGTACGTGCGCCAGCGTCTGGCGCGGGCAATCTCTGCC
This sequence comes from Chloroflexota bacterium, assembly GCA_947446285.1. Classification (GTDB taxonomy): domain Bacteria; phylum Chloroflexota; class UBA11872; order UBA12225; family UBA12225; genus UBA12225. The sequence continues at coordinate 46,978 of CANFGH010000003.1, read as the reverse complement.
CAATACCGGGGGGCAGATGGGTTGGTCCATGTGATCACCTTGAGCCCCCGCGTTGAGCAACAGTTGACGGAGGCGTTGAAGCAGACAGATCAGGGCACGATGATCGCGATGGAGCCGGTCAGGGCGCAGCAGTTGCTGCAGCGTCTGGCGGGTGAGATGGAGCGCGTGGCTGGCCTTGGTCATGCGCCGGTGCTCCTTTGCTCAGCGCGCCTTCGACTTGCGGTTCGCCGGTTGACCGAGCGTGTCCTCCCGAATCTTGTGGTCCTTTCGTTCAGTGAAATCGCGACGGGTGTCGACGTTCAGGCAGAAGGAATGGTCATCGTCGACTGACCTGGATTGATCGCGCCCGGTAGCGCGGTCGTCCTGGGACGTTGATGAACCACGTCGTCACGAAGAGCAATCATGAAGGTAAAGCGATATCGCGCGGAGGATCGCGCGACGGCCCTGAAGCAGATACGCGCTGACCTCGGGTCAGACGCGGTGATCGTGCACGAGCACCGCGTCCGGACAGGTGGCGTATTTGGCATGTTCGGGCGCGTCGAGGTCGAGATTCTTGCTGCGGTTGAAGAACGACCGGCTGCTGCACGACCACCGGCCACGACGCCGGGTGGACTGGCGGCGAAGCCGGCCGGGCCCACGCAGGTTGCCAGCCGCGCCGGTGATGTGGAGGCGACCATTTCCGCAGCTGGGCGGCGTGTTGCATCCGCTTCGAATACCGCACCTCAGTCCGCGCCGATGGATGGAGCGGGTCGCTTGGCTGCGATTCTCGAACAGATGCCCCGTACTGGCGGTGCTCTGACGCCGGAACTTACGTCGAGGCTTGCCGACCTTGTGGCAAACGGCGATGGAACTGGGCCGTCGACCGGTGGCGCGATGCCTCGCTCCGAACGATCTGCACCGTCGACTGACTCGGAAACACGTCCAGGGGGCGCAGCCCGCGGTGGCGTGATCGGTTCCACCGCTTCGCCAGGTCGGCAGTCAGCTGCAAGTCCCGAAGCGACCGTCCCTGAAGTTCCATTGGCATCGGAGACTGGACCGGAACCATTGCCAGCCGTCCCTGAGATGCCGGCTCGGCCAGTTTCCCCGGATCCGGTCGAGGTTCAGGTTTCGTCACCGATCCTTGCGTCCGCAGGCGATGGGGACACGCCTCGCTCCGGTGGCGTCCTTGGCGGCGCTACACCATCGGGTGCTGTTGCTGAGGTTCCAGTGCCGGTTGAGCCGGTAGTTGTTCAGGACCTGAACGGGAAGGTCACCACACCGGTCGACGCGATTGGGTCACTGCCGTCAGCGCCACCTACGGCGCTGAGCGACATGCAGCACACGTTGTCGGACTTGCGGGCTTCGGTCGACCGACTGATGCGCCAACAGCAAACCCAGTTGTGGCCCCGCGACCTGCCGGTTGTGCGGACAATCTATCAGCACATGATGGCGCAGGAACTTGATCCGACACTGGCGCTCGAAGTAGTCGGGCAGGTTTCGGACGATATCAACGAGGGGCACCCTACCGACCTGTTCTCGGTTACAGGCAGGGTCAGCGATCTCTTGAATGACCGCATGGCGGTGAGTCGGATACCCGAACCGACGGATCGGCCAGTGATCATCGTTCTTGTTGGACCGACCGGTGTTGGCAAGACCACCACGCTTGCCAAGTTGGCGGCGCACTTGGCGATTGCCGAAGACCGACGCGTCGCTCTTGTCACGACCGACACCTTCAGGATTGCGGCGGCGACTCAGCTTGGAACCTACGCGGACTTGATCCAGGTACCGCTCGAGGTGGCGTACACACCAGAAGAGTTGCGTGTCGCTGTCGAAAGGCAGTCAGACGCCGAGTACATCCTTATCGACAGTCCTGGATGTGCCCAACGAAACGACGCGCAGATCCGTGAGTTGAGTGCGTTTGTCGATGCGGTCCCGGGTGCGACGATCCTGCTGACGGTGGCGGCGACGGTGAAGCTGCGTGACCTTATCGACATCCAGTCGGGATTTGGCGCCATGCCCCTTTCCGGTCTGGTGCTGACAAAGCTCGACGAGACGACAGTATTCGGGCCGGTGATGAGTTTGGTGGTGCGGAGTGCGACGAAGGCAATGCCGGTCTATTACGTGACATCTGGCCAGAATGTGCCGAACGACTTGGAAGAGGCGACGCTCGATCGGCTCTCGGACCTGTTGACTGGTCAGATGATTGTCCAGGCGCTTGAGCCGCCGCCTGGTCGTCGATCGGCAGCGTCCGAAGCTGGGCGCGAATTGGTCGGCATCGGAGACGGACGATGACAGGTGCTCGGGTACCGGTGATGCCGGACAGTCGCGGGAGTGCACGCATACTTCCCGGCGAAGCAAACCGGGCTTCGTCGTCAAGCCAGGACCAGGCGCAGGCGCTCCGGGTGATGGCCGCGCGCCGTCGGAGTGGCGATACGACCAAGCGGCTCGGGATGGCGACGCGCGTCCTCGCGATCGCGAGTGGCAAGGGTGGCGTTGGCAAGACGAACGTCGCGGTGAATCTTGCAGTTTCGATTTCCCAGCTGGGCTACAAGGTGTGCGTGCTGGATTGCGACCTTGGTCTTGCGAACGTGGATGCACTTCTGGGCCTGCATCCGAAGTACACCCTCCAGCACGTCCTGGCGCGTCAGAGGCGTCTTGACGAAGTCCTGATTGACGGGCCCGCCGGGATCAAGATCATCCCAGGTGCGTCAGGACTGACGGAGCTTGCGGACCTGAACGACGCCCAGCGTGATGACCTTCTTGGTCGCTTGGATGGCATTGACGGGATTGCGGATTTCGTGATCCTCGATACGGGCGCAGGAATCTCAGCGAATGTCCTTCAGTTCATCGTTGCGGCGGGTGACGTCCTTGTTGTGACGACCCCGGAACCACCGGCGATTACCGATGCCTACGCATTGATCAAGGTTGTTGCGAACCGGTATTCGGGTGGCGCGAATGGCGTGCCGGTTCGTATCCGGTTGGTCGTGAACCAGGCGACAAATGACTCAGAGGCACGTGAGACCTCAACGAACATCGTGACAGTCGCGAGGAAATTCCTGAACGTGACGGTGGAACCTGTCGGGGGCATTCCGGCTGACCCGGCTGTACTCAGGGCAGTGCGCACGCAAGGACCGTTCACGCTGTTGACACCCCGCTCACCGGCATCCCAAGCGATCGAACGCCTTGCCTTACGGATCCTCAACGATGTCGATCCCAATGAACTGGCCACTGCAGCGGTGGCCCCTGCCGATCGTGGGCGTCAAGCGACCGGCACTGGTGCTGCCGGAGGCCGCCTTCCCACTGAACGTGGCGCCAATCAGGCAGAGCGCTCCGCGGTGACGGCGCGGAGTGTGCCGACCGAAGACGAACTCCGGGCCATCGCAACGAATGGTGCAGGACGTTCAACATCACCGCCCGGACCTGCACGTGGCGGGGTCGGCGGGTTTGTACAGCGCTTATTCGGATTTGGACGAGGCAGGGAGTAAGAAATGGCCAAGTTGCCGCAGAATGTTCGCCCGGGCGGTATCGCGACATTGTCGACACGCCGTGGGTCAAACAGCGCAACCTTTCGGGTGCGGATCGAGGACATTACTGTCGACGAGGTGATCTCGGTCGGGCAACCGACGCAGGGTGGGAAGCCAGTTGCCTTCACACGGTCTGAGCCGGTGGTGATGATGGTGCAGACCGAAGGTGTCAAGGTCACCATCCAGGGTGAGTTCGTCAAGACCGAGACTGACGACGATCTGGTCATGATCCTCATCAAGGTTCTTGGGGTCGAGACCGAACAGCGCCGTGCGTTCCATCGTCTTCCCATCCGGATCGAAGTGACGAGCGCCTGGTACTGGAAGGGGCGTGGCAATCCTGTTGCGGCCGGTATCCAAGTTGGCTCTCCCGCAACCGTGAACGCTCATGATGTCGATTTTGACGAGACGGATCCCGATGATGGCCATCATGACAAGCCGGCCCACGTGCCTGCTCACGTGGTGGCTCCCGCGCCAACTCCAGCGGCTTCCGCGTTCCTGACGCTTGGCCCTCGCCCGCCCGCTCCAGGTGCGGGGGTGACGCCGCCACCTGCGCCCAAGGCGCAGCCGGTAGCAGAGGTCAAGGAACCGGAAAAGCCGAAGCTAGATGAGAACGCCGTGGAAGGCATCTGGGTCCAGCTCGACGACGTTGAGATGTGCGACTACAGCGGTGGTGGCATCGCATTTGTTACCCACCGGCCGCTGCCGCTGTCGACATGGATGTCGGCAACGTACCCCCTGCCAGTGGACATGGGTCCGATCACCGTGACGGGTCAAGTGCGTTCGATGCGTCGGCGATCTGTTGAAGGCAAGAACCGCACATACATTGTGGGAATCCAGTACACGAAGCTTGAGCGCAGCGACCAAGACCGGGTTGTGCGATCGATCTTCAAGTACGAACTCGAGAAGGCGCGGAAGGCAAGTGGACTATGACCGCTGAAGAAGCCGTAAAGACAAAGCCTGCCAAGGCGGCCAAGGCCGTGAAGCTAAAGGCACCCACAACGACGCGGATGCGTGTCTACGGTGGGGGCATGTCCTTGGCGTTCGGGGCGTCATTCCTGGCATTCGGCTACCAATTGCTGAATGGCGTGGATGCATTCACCGCGGCGGTGTGGGCGTTTTTCACGTTTTTCGCGATCGGTGTCGTTTCATGGTTCATGGCTCTCACCTTGGGACCTGCCCTCGACGAGGCGGCCAAGCACCGGACCATTCAGTACGTTTCTTCCGTCAGTGCATTCCCCACGCAGGGGGCGATCCCTTCTTCACGTGGGCTCATGGGTGGGGTTGACCCGTCGATGCTGGCACCCAATGGTGCTGGCCGAGTTGGTCGTGCGGCCGGTGGTGCTGGCGGTGATGGTGACTTCCAGGATCTGGCCTCGCTCCTTCGCGAAGGTTCCAACTCCGGTACGCGTGGCGGGCGATAGGGTTCGGACTGCAGATGTCTGGCGCGTGTGACCGGGTGGACGGCGAGAAATGACGACTGGAACGCTCAAGTCGGTGGAGGCGGTGGCGGATCGCTGGGTGCGGTTCACCGCGGAGCGTGATCCCGCGCTCCGTGAACAACTGGTCCTGCAATATGCGCCGCTCGTCAAGTACGTCGCCGGGCGTCTGGCCATCATGCTGCCGCGCGTCATGGACTCCGACGATGTCCTGTCTTCGGGTGTGCTTGGCCTCATCGAAGCGATTGATCGGTTCGATCCAACGACAGGCGTCAAGTTCGAGACGTACGCCATCTCGCGCATCCGAGGGGCAATCCTTGACGAATTGCGATCGCTCGACTGGATCCCCAGGTCGGCGCGTCAGCGAAGCCAGGAGATTGCAAAGGCATTCACGAGACTTGAAGTTGAGTATGGGCGCCCTCCTACAGATGAGGAGGTCGCACGCACACTCGGCCTCGACATGCACCAGTACCACCAGGCAAGCATCAGTGCGTCGGCTATTGTCGTTTCGCTCGAGACACCGATGTCGTCAGGCGATGGCGAAGGTGAAGGGTCGGCACTTGTCGACACCATTGAGTCAGCGAGCGCCCGTGACCCTCTGCAGCACACCGAGGAGGGTGAGTTGCTGGAGGCCCTGGCGGGGGCGATCCGGTCACTGACCGAGCGTGAGCGGATCCTCCTGTCGTTGTACTACGAACAGGAACTGACCATGAAAGAAATCAGTCTGGTCCTAGACGTGTCCGAGTCGAGGGTCTGCCAGTTGCATGGTCGTGCAGTTCACCGGCTGAGGTCGCAATTGTCGTCATTGATGGGAGCCGAATGATGGCGGCACGGATTGACGCGTTGGCAATGTCACTCTCCCGGGCGGTACTTGACGTGCAAGAGACTCAGGCAGCGGCCATGCGGGCTGTTCAGCTGGTTGACATGCAGGCGCGTGAGACGGTGCGCATTGTGGCGGAACGTCGTCTGGAACAGACACGTGCAATGGAGCACGGTGCGGCCACCCGGCGGACGGGTGTCGGCGTCCCGGTGAACCTGGTTGATGGCGAGAGTGGGGCCCAGGATCAGCCCGGGCGCCGACGTGGGCGCCGCCCGGCCGATGGTGCCGCGGCGGCCGAGGCGATGCCCATGGCGCGTACAGTGGTGGATGACGGCGTGAGCGGGCGCCGGGTGGATATTCGGTTGTGACGCAAGACATCATCATTGGGCTTCTGGTGGTCGCTCTCGGCCTGACATGGATTGTCGGGTGGAGGGGTCATCGCCGCCTGTCGACCGAGATTGACGAACTTGCGCGAGACCGGGTTGAGCACACGGAATTGCAGGGGAGTGTCGGTCGGACGCTGGGACAGTTGCAGATGGCCGCCGATGACCTGGCCGAGGCGCTTGCCACTCGGACTGGTCGCCTGCACGAGTTGCTGTCCCAGGCCGATACGCAGGCGTCCACGCTCGGCGAGGCGATCGAGGTTGCGCAGGCGATGGCACAGCGGGTTGCGAGTGATGTTGCTGCACTTCGCGCACAAGTAGGCAGTGTGCAGGGGTGGTTTGACGCGTTCCCATCGCCGGTGTTGGTTGGGAACGGTCACAAGAATGGTGCAGGCAACGGCGCGCCCCATGACCGTCGCGCGGACTGGACAACCGTGGCACCACGTCAGGACTCGACGTATCCCGTCACGGTTGCCGATGCGGATGCCTACGATACGGGTGCCATCGACATGCCGGCACAGGTTCCGGACTTGGTGAGTGAGGCAGACGGCGCGCCGGCTAGCCCTGCCGAGGTGAGGCGCCTCGCCCTTGAGGGATTGGATTTCGCCACGATTGCACGGCGGACGAACCGCGGACGTGAGGAAGTCAGGCTCTTGCTCCAGTTCGGGGCAGGGGGCGCCGCAGGCGGCCGGGCGGGTCGCAGGTAGTTCAGGGACCGCACTGGCTTCGCATTGATTGACTTACGTGCCATCCAGGCACAGAAGGATTGGATTGACATGATCAAGGGAATGTACGCGGCGACGGCTGGGATGGTCACCATGCTGACCCGTGCGCAACAGATCAGCAATAACATCGCGAATGTCAACACGGTCGGCTACCGCGAGGACACCGTTCGGGTCACCTCCTTCCCGCAGCAACTGATGAGCCGGGTCTTTGGTGGGTCGTCGTCGCCGAACATCGGTTCACTGGTCAATGGCACGGTGACTGAGAGCACGTGGATACGGTATGCGCAGGCACCGTTGCGTGCGACGGACAACCCATTGGACATGGCTATCCAGGGATCCGGGATGTTCGCGGTCCAGACCCCGCAGGGGGTCCGGTACACGCGTGACGGCGGGTTCCGGCGCGATGGATTGAACCAGCTGGTGACAACACGTGGCGATCTGGTGCTTGATGCAAATTTGCAGCCGATCACCCTGCCGGCCGGCGGGACCACCATGCGTGCGAACGGTGAGATCCTTGTCAATGACCAGGTGGTCGGGCAGGTAGGGTTGTTTGACTTCGTTGAGCCCCAGCAGCTGGTGAAGGTAGGCAATACGCAGTTCGAGGATGCTCGACAGCTGGCGCAGCCATTGGCGGCGGTTGGCACGTCGGTGCGACAGGGTTACCTTGAGCAGTCGAACGTCGACCCGGCACGGGCGATGACGGACCTCATGGTCGCGCAACGAACATACGAAGCAGCCGCGCGCATGGTGCAGTTGCAAGATGAGATGACCCAGCGCGCAGCGAATGATCTCGGCCGGATCTAGGCAACACTGCACATTTTGACGAACGCCGCCGGCTGATCCCGGCGGATCATCGCACCAATCGGTGCAGGAGAGGACGCGAACGATGCCAATCTCGAACATTGTCCGGTCGGCGGTTGCGGGAATGCTGTCGCACAAGCTGAACCTCGACACGATTGCGAACAACCTCGCCAACGTGAACACGACTGGGTTCAAAGCGGGGCGTGTCCATTTCCAGGACGTGCTGTACGAGAACTACACGTATGCGACGAATGCCGAGGAGGTCAGGGTCGGGGCTGGTGTTCGGCCTTCGGCGATTTCGCCGACCTACACCCAAGGCGCACTCGAACAGACGGACATTCCCACGGACGTTGCGATCTATGGTGAAGGATTCTTCCAGGTTCGCCAGAACGACGGAACGTTTGCATACACCCGAAACGGAAACTTCCGGCTTGACATTGTTGACGGCCAGAGGGTCATGGTGAACACCGATGGGCTGCCAGTCATGGGGCCGAACGGAGGACCGGTAGTAATCGGTCCCGGGGCGTCCGCGCAGTCGCTGACCATCAGCTCGACCGGAGAGGTTCTCTTCTCCCGCTTTGACGAGCTTGTTGGCCACGATGTCATCAACTCGGTCGGGCAGGTTGCGCTGGCGAAGTTCGTCAACCCCGAGGGATTGGAGCAGATCGGCCAGACCCTAGTGAGGGAATCCGCGACATCAGGTGCGGTAGAACTTGGCACGCCGGGAGCGACGGCAGGGTTTGGGCAACTGGTCGGTGGTGCGCTCGAAGGATCGAACGTCAATACGGCCGACGAGATGACGAACATGGTGACCGCGCAACGCGCGTACAGCCTGTCAGTTCAGGCGTTGCGAACGCTCGACGAAATGATCGGACTTGCGAACAATATCCGTAGCCGGTAAATCCGGCGCGCTGAGTGGGGTCCACGGAACGAGTTTCTTGATGTAACTCAAGAACGGGGACCATTCTGCCGATACTCCCAGTGCAGGTTATGTGCTGAACGCGGATCCTCCGCGACAGTCGGGCCGGCAGGGGGTCGCGGGCAGCGGCACCAAACGGGTAACACGGGCAAAAGGCTCCAGGTGATACGGTCATGAAGATCAGCGACTTCCGTACCGCACAGATTGCGCAGGGGTACGGCGTACAGAAGACGGGTGCAAGCCCGGATACAAAGTCCAAGAAGATTGGCGGCCGCGATGCCGATGCGACAACCCTGTCGCCAGCAGCGCAAGCCCTGATCAAGGGACGTCACGCAGCAAGTGAGGCACCCGAAGTGCGCACCGAATTGGTTGCCGAACTCAAGCGGGCAATCAAGGACGGCTCGTACGTCGTGGATGAATATGCGCTTGCCGGGAAGATGATTGCCCAAGGCAACCTTTCAGACTAAGCCTCTAGCAATTGCTGCCGGTGCATGACGGTGTCCCTTACCCGTGGGAACTCTCCGTGCAGGCACCGGAAAAGTCTCAGAGGCCGCCGTGCCCTGCACATCGAGGCTACCGACACCGGAACGCCCGCAACCGGTACGTTGAAAGAATGAACCCCCTGAACCCGATAGCAGCCCCTCTTCCGATAACCGGCGATGATGTCATCCAGGACTTGATTTCGGTCTTGAATGCACAGTCCGACACGTACACACAGATGTACGAGGTCGTGAGGTCGCGGTTTCTGGCCCTTGCGGCCGTCGATTTCGACACCCTGACAGAACTCGTCGGGCGTGAACAGCCGATGATTGCGCATCTTCGTCGCCTAGAGTCGGCGCGCACGATGCTGCTGCGACCATTGGCGGCTCGGCTCGGACTGGGTGCGGAACGCCTCACGGTGACGGAACTCTGCAAGCACGTTTCTCCGGAAGAGTCGAAAGCACTTGCAGGAGCGCGTGACCGATTGGTTGCGGTTGCTGATCGTGTTCAGCAGGCGAATGAGCAAAATCGGGTCCTCCTCGAAGGCTGTCTGGATTCGGTCAACGACCTTGCCCAAAGCCTGCTTCAGGCGATCGAGATGAACCCGCAGTACGGCGCGCTTGGGGGCGCAGCGCATCAGGCGGGTACTGCTGACCCGCCCCGGCTCGCTGACCTCCGAGCCTGACGTACCCTCACGTAAGAAGCACAGCAGTCCCTTCGTCCGGTTACTGCACCGAAAGAAAAGGAAGCCACCGATGCGGTCGTCATTCATGGGTCTTACCACCTTGCTGCGGGCATTGCAGGCGCAGCAGACGGCCTTGGACGTCACCAACCAGAACATCGCCAACGCGAATACCGATGGGTACACGCGTCAGGAAGCGAAACTGGTGCAGACGGCGCCATTCGCGGGCACCGGCAACAACCGGCCATCTGGCGGCGGGCTCATGTTGGGCACCGGCGTCATGGTTCAGGAAATTACGCGTCAGCGCGACGCGTACGTCGACCAGCAACTTCGGACCCAGATTGCGTCTCAACAGAAGGCGCAGATCCTGACTGATGGTGTGCAGCAGGTTGAGGTCATCTTCAACGAGCCCTCGAATTATGGGTTGAGCTCGCAAATGGCGCGTTTTTTCAACGCGTGGAGCGAACTTAGCAACAACCCGGGAAGCGCAACAGCGCGCACACAGTTGCAGGCGCAAGGGCAGGCGCTGGCTTCGGGGTTCCGCGATGTCGCTCAGCAGTTGGATCAGTACCGGTCTGATCAGGACTCGCAGATCATGTCCGTGGTTGCGGAGGTCAATGACGTCGCGCTCAGGATTGCCGACCTGAACCTCCAGATTCGCAAGTCGGTAGGCAATGGTGACAGGCCAAATGACCTGATGGACGCCAGGGATCGTCTTGTTGATCAGATCACCAAACTTTCGGGTGCAACGACCCGTGAGGACACAGATGGGGCGACGACGGTAAGCCTCGGTGGACGGATCCTGGTAAGCGGTGCACGGGCCAATTCGATCACGGCGGAACTGACGCCGCTCGCAAGCGGGAAGGCCTCGCATACGCTGACCTGGTGGCCTGGTTCAGGGAATGTTGAGGGCAGCGGAGGGACCCTAGGCGGTCTCCTCCAGATGCGCGACACGATCATTCCGGAAAAGTTGACGAAGATCAACCTGCTTGCGTCGACAATCGTCACGCAAGTGAATGCGCAACACGCAAGGGGCATGGGCCTTGGGGTCTATGCCACGATGACGACGGGCACGGACTTCTTTGAGACCCAACGTTCGATCACCACCTTGCAGGCCACCGGGCTGGGTGATGTGCTCACCGCTGGTTCAATTACCATCGGATCGACCCAGATCAATATCAGCCCATCAACGAAGTCGCTGAATGACGTCCTGACCGAGATCGCGGCGGCCCTTGGTCTTGGCGCCACGGCATCGATTGACGACGCGACGGGAAAAATCGTCCTTACATATGCGCCTGGACGGACTATCGGCTCGGACGGCGATACGAGCAACTTCTTGCAAGTCGTTGGCCTGCGAGGCGGTTCCACGACGGGCACCGTCACGCTGACCACGACGGGTGCAGTTGCGGTGCCCCTTGTCCGGGCTTCGTCGATGTCGCTCAGCCCGACCGTTGCGTCTGACACACAGGCAATACGGGCATCCGGGCGGACTCTCAGCGCCGCGGGTGTTTATGTCTCCGCTGGTACGGGTGACAATTCGAATTCGTTGGCAATCAACGCGTTGTCGACGACCCAGATGTCGTCGCTTGGCTCTTCGACTTTTGACGACTATTACGCGTCGCTGATTGGCGAACTTGGCGTGCAGTCGAGGCAGTCGCTCGACATGGCAACGACCCAGAAGGCACTTGTCGATCACCTTACGACCCGTCGCGAGTCCAACTCGGGCGTGAATCTCGACGAGGAAGCGGCGCAACTGATTCGGTTCCAGCGTGCATACCAAGCGGCAGCCCGTGGCATAACCGCGCTCGACGACCTGCTCGTGACGGTCATTGACCGGATGGGTCGCGTTGGCCTGTAGTCCTCAACTAGTCATTGCGTATGGCGTGCCTGGGTTCTTTGATCCTAGCCAGCCATTCACACCGGTCCCGGAGCTTCGGGATCGGTGTTTTGTTTTCACGGGTTTGGCCCGCACGGGTCGGCCGCATCTTTGTGCGACGCGAATGGCGCGGACCACACGAACGGGTGCTCGAAGGATGTGGTTTCGGATTTCCGGGCAATCCGCGCCGCTCGCTCAAGATTCCGGCGGGTCTGCCGATACTGGGAACAGGACAGCGTAGGCTCGCACAACTCCAGCGGGGCTGGACGCTACGCAACCAGCGGGCAGACGAGGACGAGGAACATGCGTGTAACCACCCGAATGCTGACCCAGCACACGGCAGCCAACATCATGGCGAACGCCGATGCGATGCAGCAGACGCAGCGTCAGCTGACTACCGGAAAGCGCATTCTTCGGCCCGGTGACGATCCGGCGGGTGCAGCGGCTGGGGTGCGTTTGCGCTCGCAGAACCTCCGTGATGAGCAGTACCTTCGTAATATCGAACAATCCCGCACCTGGCTCGACACGACCGATAGTGTCCTTGGGGACATTGGTGACCTGTTGGGCCGGGCTCGTGAACTGTCCGTGCAGGCATCGACCGGAACTCTTGGCGCGGGTGACACCGCTCAGGTTGCCGAGGAGATCAACGCGATCCGGAACCAGATCATCAGTTCGCTGAACCGGACGGTAGATGTTGATCAGCACATGTTTTCGGGTCAGATGACCGATACCGTCCCGATTTCTGTAGATCCCACGACGGGCGTCGCAACGTATGTCGGAGATACGGGGGTATCGCTCCCGAACCCGACAGACCTGACGTCGGCGGGAGGGGTAGATCAGGTTCTTGCCACTGGTCCGTTAACTTCCAAGGGCAGTTACACCATCGAGGTCTCGATCAGCGGTTCGCAGGCAACAATTACTGCCACCCGGGCTGCAGACGGCAAGACCGAGACCCAGACCGTTGCTAAGCCGGCACCTGGCGCCGCTCCGGTGCCGGTTGAATTTGCGAATCTTGGTCTGAATATAGTCGTGAATGACAACGTCACTACTATCAACTCGATGAATACCTTTGAAGTGGATGGTGTGGGTCTCGCGCATGACATTGCGCCTGGTTCCACCCTTGACGTGAACGTTTCGGCTGGATCGCTCATGCCGATCCTTGCGCAGTTGAAGACGCTCCACACCGCCCTCGTGAACGGCACCGGAGCGAACAGCGCCGCGAACACCGCGATTGGTGCAATCGATGTGGCTGCGGATCGGGTCCTTTCAATGCGTGCGCAGGTGGGTGCCAAGACCAACCACATCGAGTTCGCGCAGGCACGCCGTGAGGCAATGCAGATTGAGGGCAACCGCCTTCTCTCGGTGAACGAGGACATCGACCTCACTGAGGCGTTGACCAGGCTCACCGCGCAACAGACGATCTACAAGGCATCGCTTGAGGTTGGATCACGGGTCATGCAGAACAGTCTGCTTGACTTTCTCCGGTGATCCGAATGGGTATTGGGTCCCGCAACGCGCTCACTGGACTGGCAGCAAGTTCTGATACGCGTCCTGATGGGCGCGCACACTACGGCAAGGGGTGGAACCGCTCATGGCAACGGCAGCAGTCGCGATGAAGGGTCGTTCAGAGGCGCGCGAGGCAACTGCGCGGGCAAGCAGGCACCTTCAGGTAGTGCGGTTCGGCCAGACCGAGGGTCTTGACGTCGCGAACTCGGATGTCGTCACGTTTGAGCAAGGTCTGGTCGGGATGGAGCATCTCCGACAGTTCACGATCGTTGCGGACCAGCGCCTCGCACCGTGTGCCTGGTTGCAGTCACTCGAGGATCCGTCGCTTGCGTTCGTCGTGATTGCCCCGACGATGATCCAGCCGGATTACGCGGCCGAGATCGGTGGCGATGATGCCTACCAACTCGAGCTCGAGGACCCGGATGATGCCGATATCTGGTCGATTGTGACCATCGTCGGCGATCCGCGCCTCTCCACGGTCAACTTGCTTGCTCCGGTTATCGTGAACCGCAAGCGCGGGGTTGGCAAGCAGGTCATCCTGAGTGATGCGCGTTACTCATTGCGCCACCCGTTGCTCAGCACCGGTTCCTGAACCGCCGTCCATCGGCCGCGAAAAACCACGACCGTTTAGGAACGACGAATGCTCGTACTGAGCCGGAAAACTGAGCAGCGCATCCGGATCGGCGACGAGATCGAGATCATCGTTCTCGCGATCGAGGGTGACCACGTAAAGATCGGCATTCAGGCGCCACGGCACATCACCGTCCTGCGCTACGAACTGGTGCAGGACGTGACCGATGAGAACCGGCGGGCAGCGTCTGCTGCGTCGTCCGGTGGCGCAATTCCGGCGTCTGCAATGGCGGGTCTTGGGTCACTCCTAGGTGGCATTGGTCGGCAGGCGTCTCCAGCGGAACCTGCCCAGGCAGGCGCTCCCGGGAATGCCGCGACGCCGCAGTCGCCGACCCCAGCTCGCCCCTCGGTTCGTAGTCCCTATCCCCCTCGGTCCGCACCCCCGGGGGGCGGTGCCCCGCGACCGCGGCCAACGGGCGGGTACCGGATAGGTGGGCCCGGCCAAGGACCGAGAGGCCCACGTACGCCGGATGCTGGTGCATCCTCGGGGGCGCCACCTCGGAGGCCCGACACCCCTTCCGAACCGAAGTCCTAGCTTGGTGGGATGAAATGCAAAGGGCGGACAGTCCATTGACTGTCCGCCCTTCGCTATTCGTTCTCTAGTGGCTGGATCCTTGTCCGATCAGGCCGTTGCCTGCTTGTCCAAGACTTCTTGCGCCTGTCGCTGGATGGTGTCTGCCATCTGTGCCGGGGTCACATCACCAGCCTCCGCAGCGGCCCAGTTGGTCGCGGCATCAAACTCTTCGCCACGGTAATTCGCCACGAAGTAATCGGATTCCACGTTCTCCATCAGGGGTCGGAGGCGCTTGTAGATTGGCGCCCGGTCTAGGATTCGTGGGTCCGTCCAGACATCCGGGCGCGACACCGGGCCCTTGAAGCCCTGGATCACACCTTGGACGCCCATCTCCTTCCCGCACATCCATGTGAGTACCGAGAGCGCCTCATCCGGGTTCTTGCTTCCCTTGGTCAGCGCGTATGCGTGTTCATTCAGGAGGGTGCGGCGCTTGTCACCCTTGCGAACGGTCGGAGTCAAGACGAACTCAATGTTGATGGACTTGAATTGCTTCGGTAGTCCTCCAATGCGGACCGGCCATCCGTCCATCGCAAGGAGTTTCTGCTGGGTTCCGAACAATTCCATGTAGTTCGGACCCTGGGGCTTGACTGGTGGCGACACATTCCACTTGTTCACCATGTTCGCGCGGTAGGTCAGTGCCTGGATGAATGCGTCCTTGGTATCGGCAAAGGTTGCCTTCTTGCCGGTTGGGTCGACAGGCTCGACCCCCCACTGGCGGAGAAATGGTGCGCTCGTGAAAGCATCGACACCGGAGTCGGCGCGGAAATAGCCGAAGAGCCCTCGTCCAGCGGCTTTCTGCCCCCATTCGGCGAGGTCGTCAAATGTCCAGTCGTCCGTGGGGATGGTGAGACCGGCGGATTCGGCAGCCGTACGGTTGATCGCGATGATCGGGCAGACTGGTTCGGAGATGAACGGCAGGAAGTAGAGTTTGCCCCCGTCCGAGTTCTGGTCAATCGATGCCTTGAAGAACTGGGCGAGGTCGAACTTCATGCTTCGCAATTGGGAAGTGAGGTCGCGCACGAGGTTGCGACGGCTTCCCCACAGGAGGTGCGACCGGTGGCGAGGCGGGTACCAGACAAGGTCGCCGACGGTGCCCGACGCGAATACCTTGTCAATGTCTGGCAGGTAGGTGTTTGTCCAGGCCCCAAAGGTCTCCACTTTCACGGTGACGTTTGGCTGCTTGGCCTTGCGTCCGTCGATGTCCTGATTGAGCGCCTCGGTGATCCACCCCCCGTTGTCGGACTGGGTCACCGTCTGGATGCGTACCTCGATGGCAGTGGAACCCGCAGGCTTGTTGGCGCCCGCGGTATCGGCGCTGGGTGTCCCTGGTGTGCCGGGCACCTGGCACGCGGCGAGAACGGTGGTGACTGACGCGGCGCCGATGACGAGTGACCGCCGTCGTGAAATAGCCCGACGTGGGGCGGATTGGTGGTTCGCCAGGATTTCAGTGGCCAGCTTGGGTGTAGTCGCGGTCATGAACGTTCCCTCTGAGTTGGACGGTACGACTGCCGGTCCATTTTTTCAATCCGTCAGATGTTCTCAATTTCGGGATGCTACGGGATCGAAACCACTGGGTGGCACTGGTGGCCGGTTCCGTCGTACCGTTGAATCTAACGATGGACGTGCAGACGCTGAACGCATGCGACCGGTCTGAATTCGTGCGGCTTCTCGGGGAGATCTTCGAACATTCGCCGTGGGTCGCCGAGGGTGTTGTCGATGCCCGTCCGTTCGCGACGCGTACCGAGCTGCACGGTGCGATGGTTGCAGTGGTTCGCCGTGCTGATCCCGAAGCGCACCTAACGCTTATCTGCGCGCATCCTGATCTCGGTGCACGGGTTCGCCTGAGTACGTCGTCGACTGCCGATCAGGCGAGTGCGGGGCTTGACCAGATGCCTGAAGCGGCATTCCGACGGTTTCACGACCTGAATTCCCGATATCGCGACCGGTTTGGGTTCCCGTTCATCATTGCGGTACGCGATACCACGCGCGCAGGCATCCTTGAGGCATTCGAGCGGCGCCTGGGAAACAACCGCGACCAAGAGATACGCACGGCTTTGGCACAGATTGAGCGCATTGCCGAAATCAGGCTGGATCAATTGGTGCCTGACGTTGATGTGGCGTGATCCTCAAGGCCGGTTCATTAGCTACTGATTCGGTTACGCTCCACCAAGGACGATGACCATGAGCCCTGAAATCCGATACGGCAAGTCGAGTGTCTCCTTGTACCGCTTCTACGCGTCTCCCCTCTCCGGGGTCAAGGCCATCCCCGAATCCTCGTTCACGGGTCGGGCGAACACCCTGTTTGCCTATGACGTGGATGTCGAGGTCTACGGCGACAGTTTCCTGGCGTCGTACACCGAGGGGGACAATTCCCAGGTGGTCGCGACCGACTCGATGAAGAACTTTGTGCATCAGATGGCGATCGCGTACACCGGGGCGACACTTGAAGGGTTCCTGGAGTTTCTTGGGACGCAGTTCCTTGTGACGTACCCCCAGATGGGTTGGGTGCGCGTTCGCGGGCGTGAGTTGCCGTATCGCGCTTCGGTGGTGCCGACGGACGATGGTTTTGGGCCGAGCAACGTGCTGTTCAGCCACGGGCGTGACGAGACAGGGACGGCTTCGCTGGACGTCAAACGCGACGGTTCTGGAACCCACGTGACCCACCATGAGTGCGGGATCGCAGGGTTGCAACTGATCAAGGTCACAGGGTCAGCGTTCGCACGGTTTGTGCGGGACGGTTTCACGACCCTCGAGGAACGGGTTGACCGGCCGCTGTACATCTTCCTCGATGTAGGGTGGACCTACTCGGACACCAGTGCGCTTCTGGATCCGACCCATGTGACCTACGTACCGGCAGAGCAGGTACGCGACCTGTGCGCCGCGACCTTCCATGAGTTCGTGAGCATGTCAATCCAGCACCTTGTCTGGGAGATGGGCCAGCGCATACTCGCGCGGTTTCCGCAACTCGCGACCGTGAGTTTCGAGGCCCAGAACCGCCTTTGGGACGTGGTTGTACGGGCCGACGATGGCAGCAAGGTGGTGTCCTATTGTGACCCGCGACCGCCGTACGGCAGCATCAGCCTCGTGGTGCACCGCGATGCCTGAGGTTTGCAAGACGTGTCGGTAACTGGTGGTCGACTGACGACGCACGTGCTGGACACCATGCATGGATGCCCGGCGGCCGGCATGCGTATTGAGCTCTTCCGGTTTGATTCCGTCAGTGGTGAGCGTGTGCGCGTCCGTGAGGTCGTAACCAATGGTGACGGCCGTGTCGACGGTCCCGTGGTGCAACCGGGAGACCTGCTGTCCGGAAGGTACGAATTGGTCTTCCACGCTGGTGAGTACTTCCGACAGTGTGGCGTGACGTTGCCTGATCCGTCCTTTCTGGAGACGGTGCCGGTCCGGTTCGGGATTGCCGATGGCGACGCGCACTATCACGTACCGTTGCTGTTGTCCCCGTGGGCGTACAGCACCTACCGTGGCAGCTGACCGTGACACTTCGGCCTGGGCCCGGTGGCGGCGAGCGTGATCCCGGCCAGGCTGCGCGCGCGTCGGTGGTGCTGGAACGGTGCGCCGAGCTTGGACTGGTCAGTGAGCAACCTGGCAATCTGACGCGGAGGCCGCTCACAACTGCTGCACGCGAAGCCGAGCGATTGGTCGCGTCGTGGATGCGGGATGCCGGTGGACAGGTCACGATTGATCCGGTCGGAAATGTCACCGGTCGGTGGCGACCATCGGGTGCCGCGAATGTCCCGGTCATTGTCATCGGGTCACATATCGACACCGTTCGGAATGCCGGACGATTTGACGGTCCGCTTGGCGTACTGCTTGGCATTGCCCTGATGGAGACGCTTGTCACACCGAGTAGTTCGCTCTTTCCGTCCCAGCCGTTCGGGATCGATGTCGTGGCGTTTGCAGGCGAGGAGGGTGCGCGGTTTTCACTGCCGTTCCTCGGCAGCCGGATGATGGTTGGAGACCTGCCTGTTGAACTTCTGGCGCGCCTCGATGATGACGCGGTCTCATTTGGGCAGGCGTTGCGAGACGCCGGGCTTGACCCGGAAAACGTGGCCGGTCAACGGCCTGCGTATGCGCCGCATGAGGTTCTTCTGTATCTGGAGCCCCACATCGAACAGGGACCGGTCCTTGATGCCGCGGGTGAGGCGATTGGGGTGGTATCAGCGATTGCTGGGCAGACCCGCCGACGCGTCACCTTGACCGGATGCGCCAATCACGCAGGGACCACACCGATGCGTTTGCGGGCGGATGCATTGGCCGGTGCCGCCGAGGCGGTGCTGGCGGTCGAACGTGTGGCGAGGCAGACACCGGGATTGGTCGCGACGGTTGGCGCACTGAAGGTGAATCCGGGATCGGCGAATGTGATCCCGGGCGAGGTGACGTTCTCGCTGGATATTCGCCACGCGGTCGGGACGACGCTTCAGGAGGCGGTCGGGATAATCATCGATGCCATCGGGTCAATCGCGGGGTCGCGGGGCCTTGGTGTTGACGTGGATGGAATCATGGATGTTGCGCCGGTGGCGTGCGACCCCAGGGTGATCGATGCAATCCAGGAGGCCTCCCGACGAACGTTCGGTAGCGAGTTGCGCGAGGTAGTCAGCGGTGCGGGCCACGATGCAATGGTGATGGCGACCATCGCGCCGGTCGGGATGTTTTTCGTCCGGTCACCGGGTGGAATCAGTCATCATCCAGATGAATCGGTCATCGAGGCCGATGTTGCGGTTGCCCTGGGCCTGCTTGTCCAGACCGTTCAGGTCGTGGCGGAACGCGTCCGTTCCGGTGATTGGCATGGAATGGCGAATGCGGGAGGCAGGGAGTGATGACCGGCAGGCAGGTTGTTCGGGGTGGCTTGGTCGTCCGTGACGGGTCTGTCTGGCGGGAAGACATCGAAATTCAAGACGGAATCATTTCCGCCATCGGGCCGGATCTGCACGCCGGATCCGCCACGGCGATCGATGCCTCAGGGCTTCATGTCTTTCCGGGCGCCGTGGATACCCACGTCCACTTCAATGAACCGGGGCGCACCAACTGGGAGGGGCTTTCTACGGGTAGCCGTGCCTTTGCCGTCGGCGGGGGCACGACATTCGGCGACATGCCCCTCAATAACCTGCCATTGACCTTGGACGGAGCAAGCTTCGACGAGAAACTGGCAATTGCCTCACGCATCGCGCACGTCGATTTCGCCCTCTGGGGCGGATTGGTGCCGGGAAACGTCGACCGCCTACGTGAACTGCATGCCCGGGGAGTGATCGGGGTCAAGGCGTTCATGTCCGACAGTGGCTTGCCGGAGTTTGCCGCGTCCGATGATCTGACCCTCATGGACGGGATGACCATTGCGGCGGAACTGGGCATGGTCATGGCCGTCCATGCCGAAAACGACGCGATCACCCGAGGTTTGACGGCACGGTTGCGGGCATCCGGAGGAAGGGACGTCCGGTCATACCTGGCGTCGCGCCCGGTTGTTGCCGAAACCGAGGCCATCGTGCGGGCGATTCATCTCGCCGAGGCGACGGGTGCTCGCCTGCATATCGTGCATGTCAGTAGTGGCCGTGGAGCGGCAATCGTGGCCGCTGCCCGGGCGCGCGGGATCGACGTTTCTTGCGAGACCTGTCCGCACTACCTCACCTTCACGGACGAGGACATTGATGTGCTCGGAGCGATTGCGAAGTGTGCCCCACCGGTTCGCAATGCTGAAGAACGGGCGCGTCTCTGGGAAGTTGTCGTTGGTGGCGGGGTCGGCATGGTGGTATCGGATCACTCCCCTGCCCCTCCGTCCATGAAGGACGGCGATGATTTCTTCGCAGTCTGGGGAGGTATCTCGGGAGTGCAATCGACGCTTGGTGCGCTCCTGACCGAGGGTCCGGCACACGGGTTATCTCTTGCACAGATTGCGGCGCTGGTCGCTGCCGGTCCTGCGAGCCGCTTCGGCCTTGCGCCTCGCAAGGGACGGATTGCCGTTGGGGCCGATGCCGATCTCACGTTCGTGGCTACCGATGAACACACCGTTCTGGCGCGCTCGGACCTTCATTACCGGCACTTGCAGAGCCCCTACGTAGGAAGATCCTTCACCGGACGAGCGCATCGAACAATCCTGCGGGGGATAACGGTTGCGATCGATGGCAAGCCGGTTGGCGAACCCCAGGGACGGCTCGTGCGTCCCGCCACGCACGCCTGACCACAGATGGTCCGCACCCGAACCTTCGGGAACCACACTCGAGGAATAGAAGCCATGGCCCTGCCACCGACCACACGTACATTCATTGGCGCGAGGCATGCAGTAATCACCCCAGAAAGTCATGTCAAGACGTCCTTTCCCGGGTGGACCGGCACGCGAACGATCGTGACAATCTCGCCGCAGGTCGGGGCGGGCTTCGTCCAGTACATCGCCGAGATGGCGGTGGGCGGGCACGCTGCACCTCCGCCGGTGGGGGTCGAGCGATTTGTCTTCGTCCTTGAAGGAAGCGTGAAGTTCCGAGCAGGACACGATGTGCACGAACTGCATGAGGAGGGATTTGCGTTCGCCCCGTCGGGGACAGTCACCGGCATGGACGCGGTAACCGCGAGTCGGGTGTTCGTGCTTGACCGTCGCGCAATCACCGCGCCGCACGGTGCGGAACCGGCATTTGTGGTTGTTTCACGTTTGGATGAGATTGAGAAGGTGCCGTTTCTTGGGGATCCCCGTGCCCGGCTTCAGTCCCTCTTGCCCGATCTGCCGGGGTTCGACATTGCCATGAATGTGTTCACGTTTGAACCGGGCGCATGTCTGCCCCTGGTGGAAAGCCATTACATGGAGCACGGGGTGATCTTCCTGCAGGGTGGTGGCATCTATCGTCTGGAGGACCAGTGGTACCCGGTGCAGCGCGAGGATCAGATGTGGATGGGACCGTTCTGCCCGCAGTGGTTCGCAGCGATCGGGAATGAGCCAGCACGGTACCTGTATTACAAGAACGGAAACCGCAATCCGCTGCTTGATTTGACCATCGCACCCGGAGACGCATGATGACTGATCGTGCCGCTCCATCCCAAGGTCGCAGATCTGAGGACGGTTCTTCAGATTTTGCGACTGCGCGGCGGAACCAGCCTGCGGTTGAGACCAGTCGCATTAGCGTTGACGCGGGTCGGATACAGGCACAGTTGGCGCACTTGGCCACGTTTACCGATGCGCCCCCACCCGCCGTGACTAGGGTTCTCTGGACACCGACTGACGTAGCTGGGCGCGCGTATGTATCGAGTCTCCTTGAAGAAGTTGGACTGGAACTGCGCACCGATGAGATCGGGACGATCTATGCCCGGTGGTCCGGGTCGGACCCGTCACTGCCTCCCGTGGCAACCGGGTCGCACGTGGACGCCATTCCGAATGCCGGGCTGTATGACGGGTGCGTGGGTGTCGTCGGGGCAATCGAGGCGGTGAGGGCACTCCAGCACGCCGGTTTCGTCCCGACGCGGTCTCTCGAGATCATCGTGTTCGCCAGTGAGGAACCGACGCGGTTTGGCGTTGGGTGCCTTGGCAGCCGACTGATGTCCGGTGCAATGTCACCAG
Organism: Chloroflexota bacterium; assembly: GCA_947446285.1. Taxonomy (GTDB): domain Bacteria; phylum Chloroflexota; class UBA11872; order UBA12225; family UBA12225; genus UBA12225. The sequence goes on along the minus strand of CANFGH010000003.1, from coordinate 25,088 downwards.
ACCAGGCTCGTTCCCTGCGAGATGGCGAAGGTCACGGTGTCGAGGAGGCACGCCGTCAGGCAGGCTGGTCCGGGCCCTTGGAGAACGTCAGGGTTCCGGAAGGAACCTACCATGCCTTTCTGGAACTGCACATTGAGCAAGGTCCGGTGCTTGAGCGGCTTGGCCTGCCAATTGGGGTGGTGACCGCGATCGCGGCGCCGGCGACGGTCCGGGCAGTGATCACCGGCGAGGGCGGGCATGCCGGCGGCTTGCTGATGCCAGATCGACACGATGCGTTGACTGCGTCTGCCGAACTGATCCTCTGCGTGGAAGCTGCCGCCCGTGGAACTGGAAGCATCGACACCGTCGGAACGGTCGGTCAGATAGCGGTCTTTCCCGGGGCGGTGAATGGGGTTCCATCGGAGGTTCGACTCTCCATTGATGTACGCGACGTCGAGGGGGCGAGACGGGATGGCGTGCTTCGGCAGCTAGGCGACGACGCTGCCGGGATTGCCTCGCGACGGGGAGTTCGGATAGACCTTGAGGTGGTAACCACCGACCTGCCAGAAACCATGCATCGTGATCTGCGGGATGTCTTGGAGGCCAGTGCAGCCGATGCTGGACTTGCAACCCACCAGTTGCCGAGCCGCGCCTATCACGATGCGTTGTTCATGCCTCGCATCTGTCCCACGGCGATGGTTTTTGTGCCGTGCCGCGGTGGGGTAAGCCATCGGCCTGATGAGTTCACCGCCCCGGAAGAGATCGCGAATGGCGTGCGCGTGCTTGCCCATGCCTTGGCGAGGTTGTCTGGGTAGGGGTGTGTCGCCGGTAGCGTGGCCTTTCCTCGCTATACTCGCGGAAGTCGACTGCGCAGGGGGCGGGGAAGCAGTCAGCTGGCGCACCCAGTGGTTGTTCCAATGGAGGAGTGGTGATGAGAACACGGCGTAATCTGTTATTTGGGCTGGCAGCGTTGCCTATTTTGGCAGCATGCGGTGGTGAGGCGGCTCCGGCCGCGCCTGCAGCGAAGGCTGAACCAACCAAGGCACCGGCAGCTCCGGCGCCCGCAGCACCAACGACCGCACCCGCGGCGGCGGCTGCCCCAACCAAGGCCCCCGAGCCGACGGTGGCGGCCAAGGTGCTCAAGGTCGGCCTCGTGACTGACGTCGGCAAGGTCGACGACAAGAGCTTCAACGAGTCGGCTTGGAATGGCGCCAAGGCTGGCGCGGCGGCGATCAAGGGTGAGTCGAAGTACGTCGAGACCCGGGATCCCAACGACTACAAGAAGAACATCCAGCAGTTCGTATCCGAGAAGTACGACGTGATCGTCACGGTCGGCTTCCTGCTCGGCGATGCGACGATTGAGGCGGCGAAGGCCAATCCGACGATCAAGTTCATCGGTGTTGATCAGTTCCAGGAGAAGCCGGTCGAGAACCTCGCCGGACTGATCTTCGAGGAGGACAAGGCCGGGTTCATGGTTGGTGTCCTTTCGGCGCTCGTCTCCAAGAGTGGCAAGGTCGGCGCGGTGCTTGCCACCGATGTCGTGCCACCCGTGTGGCGGTTCGGCGAGGGTTTCCGTGCCGGAGTGAAGTTCGCCAAGGCTGATGCCGATCTCCAGATCGTCTATCACAGCGACGTGGGACCGGAGAAGACCTTCGACGATCCCGAGTGGGGCAAGGCCACGGCGCTTTCCATGGCCGACAAGGGTGTCGATGTGATCTTCGGTGCCGGCGGCAAGACCGGAAACGGGGCTCTCTACGGTGTCGCGGAACGCAAGGACAAGGGTGTGCTGGCGATCGGTGTCGATACCGATCAGTACCTCACCGTCCCAGAGGCGAAGGCCGTCCTGCTTTCAAGCGGGATGAAGATCATCGACCAGGGCGTCTCTGATCTGATCAAGGCAGTATCTGATGGCAAGTTCAAGGGAGGGAACGTCAACGGCAAGGTTGGCCTCGCACCGTTCCATGATCTTGACTCAAAGGTCAGCGCCGAGATCAAGACCAAGCTTGAGACCATCCGCAAGGATCTCGATGCCGGCACGCTCAAGACCAACGTCAAGCCGGCCAAGGGCTAAGAACCGTTCCCGGCGATGGGTGGGTCCATGCATCGCCGGGGCGCCCATATTGACACTTCCGGCACGGCGTCCCTTCCGAGGGATGCCGTGCCAGTTTCATTGGCGGGGAAGGTGTACGCACGGTGACGCAGGCCGTCAGGGCGCGATTGATCGGCGGGCTGATTCCGTCGCTTGCCATCGTGACGGCGTTGCTCATCGGAGGCGTCATCATCTGGGCCTCAGGCCCGAGGATTGACGGTCCATGGTTCGGGATCTGGTTCGTCGTCGAGGCGTACCAGGCCCTGATTGAAGGCGCGTTCGGGTCGCGGGCTGCAACCATCGATACGGTCCTCCGAATGGTTCCCTACGTCTTCACGGGATTGGCCGTCATGGTCGGGTTTCGCGGAGGGATGTTCAACATTGGTGCCGAGGGACAGTTGGCGGTCGGCGCACTTGCAAGTGCATGGGTCGGTTTCACGGTCACCTCACTGCCGTTGGTCATCCACTTGCCCCTCGTGCTCCTCACTGGATGCCTTGCAGGTGCCATTTGGGGCGGAATCGCCGGACTGCTGAAGGCGCGAACCGGTGCGCATGAGGTCATCACGACCATCATGCTCAATTACGTCGGAGGGCAACTCGCGGCGTATCTGCTGAATGGGGTGTTGCGCGACCGTTCGCCGTTGAATGTGATCGCGCAGACGCCGAAGGTGGCGGAGACGGCACGTCTGCCTGATCTCGTTCCTGGCCTCCACAGTGGGGTGATCCTTGTGATCGGTGTCGCGGTCTTGGTCTGGTTTGTCCTGTGGAAGACGACCACGGGATTTGAACTCCGGATGGTGGGGATCAATCCGGATGCGGCCTCGTATGCAGGGGTCAACGTCGTCCGGCGCATGACCTGGGCCATGGGCGTTTCGGGAATGCTTGCGGGCCTTGCTGGCGCCGTGCAAGTGGCCGGGGTCAACTACCGAAGCACGCTTGGGTTCAACGTCGGGTACGGGTTCGACAGCATTGCCATAGCGTTGCTTGGAAGGAACACGGTATCCGGGGTGGTGCTGTCGTCAATCCTGTTCGCCGCACTTCGAACTGGTGCGACGAAGTTGCAATTCCGCACCCAGATTTCCACGGACATCATTTCCGTGATCCAGGCGCTGGTCCTCCTGATGATCGCGGCTGATCAGATCATCCGGTGGATCTACCGGATTGGCCCGGCGCAAACCGAAGCAGATCCAGTCGCTGCGTCAACGGCACCTGTCGCAGATTCGGAGAGTGGCCGGTGACGCGAGGCCGCTTCGCGTTCATCATCGGGTGCATCGGTTTGCTCATCGGGGGCGCTGAGGTATTGCGGTCGCCGGATGTCTCGGCATCGATTGTCGCCGCAAGCATGCTGGCAACGATGCTGCGGTTCGCGACACCCCTGACACTTGGTGCCCTTGCCGGTTTGCTTTGCGAACGGAGTGGGGTGGCGAACATCGCCATTGAGGGCATGATGCTCTCGGCGGCCTTCGGGGCATTCCTTGGGGCCGCAGTTACCAAGAGCCTTCTCATCGGTGTCTTGGCAGGCATGGCGGTCGGGGTGGCGATGGCAACGCTTCACGCCTGGCTATCGGTCTCACTCCGGGTGGACCAGATTGTCAGCGGCACCGTGATTAACATCATGGCTGCCGGGATCACTGGGTTCCTCTCGACAGAAGTGGTGCGTCGCCAGGCACTCGTTGGGGCAGGGTTGTTGCCTGCGCTCCGGATACCCGTGCTTGCCGATTTGCCGGTAGTCGGGCCAGTCTTCCAGCAGCAACCGATCGCGTGGATGGCGCTCCTGCTTGTGCCTTTGACGCACCTGGTGATCTTCCACACGCCGTGGGGGTTGCGCCTCCGATCAGTCGGGGAACTGCCTCGGGCCGCGCACGCGGCTGGGATCAGTGTCATTCGAACCCGGTACACCGCCGTGATGATCGGTGGGGCGATTGCCGGGATTGGTGGCGCGTATTTCACGCTGGAATCGGTTCCGGCGTTCGAACCGCTGATGACAAATGGCCGTGGGTTCATTGCCTTGGCGGCGCTGATCTTTGGTGGATGGACGCCTGCGGGTGCGTGGGCTGCGTCGCTGCTGTTCGGGGCGGCAAATGCCTTGCACATCAATGCCCAACAATTCGGAATTCCCGTGCCAGCCCAGATTGTGGGGATGTTTCCGTATCTGCTCACGATCGTCATCCTTGCCGGCGTGATTGGCCGTGTCAGTCCGCCCGCGGCCGTCGGCACACCCTATGAGGCGGACTGAGATGAGTAATCCGGTGATCGCGACCGCGATGTGGGACCGGCCATGACCGTTGGTGGTGGCAGCGTGCTGGGAATTCCCCCGTCCTCTGAGGGGTATGTCCTTGAGGCGCGGGGACTGACCAAGCGATACGGGTCAGTTATTGCGAACAAGGAGGTGCAGTTCGGGGTTCGTCGTGGTGAGATCGTCGCGTTGCTCGGTGAGAATGGTGCCGGCAAGACGACGCTCATGAACATGCTTTTCGGCATGACCGCGCCGGATGCCGGAAGCGTGCTGATCGACGGAGGACCCGTGCGTCTCCAGTCGCCGCGGGATGCACTTGCTCTCGGGATCGGCATGGTGCACCAGCACTTCATGCTTGTCCCGCCGTTCACGGTTGCCGAGAACATTGCCCTGGGTGTTGAACCGTCTCGACGTGGCATTCTGGACTTGAGTGACCTCGAAGCGCAGATCACGGCGTTGGGGCGGCGTTTCGGCATCGATATTGACCCCCGGGCCTTGGTGAAGGATCTCTCGGTCGGACAGCAGCAAAGGGTCGAGATCATCAAGGCGCTGTACCGTGGCGCGCGGGTGCTGATCCTGGACGAACCGACCGCGGTCCTGACCCCTCAGGAGGCGGACGACCTTTTCAAGGTGCTGCGGGGACTTGCCCACGAGGGAACCGGGATTGTCTTCATCTCTCACAAGTTGCGTGAGGTGCTTGACGTGGCCCACCGGATCGTCGTGATGCGGCGGGGAGCGGTCGCTGGCGAGGTCCTGCCACGCGACGCCACGCCAGAGTCGCTTGCATCTCTGATGGTCGGGCGCGATGTTCTCCTGCGTGTGGAGAAGGCGCCATCGGTTCCGGGAAATCCGGTGATTGTTGTGCGCGAGCTTGTGGTGAACGATGACCGCCGGGTCCGGGCTGTCGATGGTGTGTCGCTTTCAGTGCGAACCGGCGAAATCGTGGGTGTGGCTGGCGTGCAGGGAAATGGCCAGACCGAACTCGTCGAGGCGATAACCGGACTTCGGGCGACCCAATCAGGGTCTCTCCACCTCGGTGAACGCGACTTGACCCGTGCGACCGTGCGCGAACGAACAGATGCAGGGCTAGCCCACATTCCGGAGGATCGGCAGCGCCACGGACTTGTTCTTCCGTTCACGGTTGCGCAGAACATGATCCTGAACCGCTATTACCGGTTGCCGTTTTCCCGCTGGATGGTCATGCAGGCGAAGGCAATGCGGGATCAGGCGCGCGATCTGGTGGGACGGTTTGATGTCAGACCTGCGAACCCGGAGGCACGGGTCGGATCGCTTTCGGGTGGAAACAAGCAGAAGGTCATCATTGCCCGCGAACTGTCGCGCGATGTCCGTGCTTTGGTGGCATCACAACCGACCCGAGGCGTTGATGTTGGTTCGGTAGTGTTCATTCACGGTGCCCTGATTGCGGCACGGGATGCCGGTGCCGCCGTGCTGCTCGTATCCGCGGAACTCGACGAACTCCTGGCGGTCTCGGACCGGATCCTGGTGATGTTCAGGGGTAGGATCGTCGGTGAGGTTGAGGCAGCTACCGCCACCCGCGAGGAAATAGGGCTCCTTATGGCAGGGGGTGTTGGCCGGGTCATAGTGCCTGCGACGAACTGACGGTTGCTCTCGAGCCTGATTATTGGCACCAGTACAGGGTTGTCCGTTTGAAGCCAGATTGAGATGGTGCCCATACAGGGTCTCGAACCGTACACTTGACCGTAAAGGTAGCGTAGACGGCATCGTGGCCCTCAGGAGTGACGAAGACATGAAGCGACGATCAATCGTCCGACTGCCAAAGGCACATTTGCACCTCCATCTGGAGGGAAGCGCAAGGCCGTCCACCATCAAGGAACTTGCCGAACTCGAGGGCATGCCTGAGGCGAACCAGACGTTCAGCAACCTTCCTGAATTCGTGCAGGTCTATGCCAAGGCGGCGGCTGTTATCAAGCGCCCTGAATCCCTGAAGCGTATCTGCCGGGAACTGGTTGAGGATGAAGCTGCCCAAGGTGTTTGGTACACGGAACCCATGGGGGTTCCGCAATATCTTGGCAACCAACATCCGTTTCGTGGTGCCCAGATCCGCCTGAAGGATTACGACACTGATGGTGCGTGGGCGATCATGCAGGAAGGGTTTGCTGAGGGGACCCGCGCAACGGGCACCGAGGTGGGGTTGATGATGGGCATCAATCGTGGTTTCGGGGTCGAAGGTACGGTTGAGGCGGCGCGGTTCGCTGCGAGAAACAAGGACAACGGGATCGTTGCGTTCGGGATTGCGGGTGACGAACGGATCCCGCCGGAACCCTTTGCACCAGCGTGTCACATTGCACGCGAAGCGGGTTTGCTGGTCGTTCCGCATGCTGGCGAGGCAATGGGACCGGAGAGTGTGTGGGCTGCAATCAAGTCGACATTCCCGCACCGCATCGCGCACGGAGTGCGAGCGGTCGAGGATCCGTTCCTCTTGGCTTACTTGCACGAGCATCAGATCACGTGTGACGTTGCCCCAACATCGAACCTGCTCTTGGGTGTTGCCCAGGACATCGAGTTGCATCAGTTGCCAAAGCTGATGGATGCTGGCGTGCCGATCACGCTGAACACCGATGACCAGCTGTTCTTCGGCGCCCTGATCTGCGATGAATACCGTCTGGTGCGTGATGCCTTCAACTTGACCGACGGACAGTTGGCCGAGTTTGCACGGGTGAGCGCGCGGGCGTCCGGTGCGTCGGAACATGTGAAGCAGCGCATCCTGAATGGGATTGACGCGTGGCTCGAATCCGAACCGGACGAGGCGGGCGAGTAATCGTTTCCAGCGGTGCGGGCGGTGCGGGCGGTGCGGCGCGCAATCGTCGACCGGAACGTCGTCGTATTGGACCAAAGTGTTCGGAAGGTGTGGGGTGACCTCGGCTTCTTTCCTGCTCAATGGCGTTCGCGTTGAACTTGAGGGAACCGATCCGCACGTCACCCTGCTCGACCTTGTCCGTGAACGCGGACTGACCGGCACCAAGGAGGGGTGTGCCGAGGGTGACTGCGGTGCGTGCACGGTCGTTGTCCGGGAGACCACTCACCCGGTCCAAGGTTCGGCCCTCCCTTCCGCCTATCGGGCAATCAATGGCTGCTTGGCACTGGCAGCGCAGTTGCCGGGAGCGGAAGTCTGGACGGTCGAAGGCGTCGTTGACACTGGACATGGGGCAGTCAGGGCGGAAACTGAACTCCACCCGGTCCAGGAGGCAATCGCTAGCACCGGCGGCTCCCAGTGCGGTTTTTGTACGCCCGGCTTCGTGATGACGATGTTTGCGTCGTATTACTCGCCATTGGTGGCGGACGCACAGTCTCCCGACCCGGGTGGCGAGGTTCTCGCAGGGAACCTGTGTCGATGCACAGGATATCGCGCATTGCGCGCGGTCGCGACACTGACGTCTGGCGCCGGGTCAGTCGATCGTTCGGAGGGCACGGACCGCTTCGCAAGGTGCCTGCAAGATCCCGTTGTTGGTGCGGTGACGGCCGGACTGGGTTCGGCGGTCGTGGCGTATCGACCGTCCACGCTTGCCGAATCGATTGCCCGCCGTGCCAGTGAACCCGGACTGCGCGTGATTGCCGGTGCCACCGACGTGGGGGTTGAAATCACGCGCGGGTTTCGAAGGTATCAGGGCATCCTATCACTGGATGCCATCCGCGACCCGATCTTCTCAAACTGCTCGCGTGCCGAGGGGAGCATCACGATTGGCGCCGGGGTGACCATGACTGCCCTGGAAGATTTTTTGCGCGATGGCGGGGCGCCGTTGGCCGGGCACATGCTGCCATGGTTCGCATCGCGCCAGATCAGGAACCGCGCGACAGTCGGCGGCAACCTGATGACGGCGTCGCCGATCGGCGACATGTCTCCGGTCTGGCTCGCACATGGCGCGGTTGCATTGATCGGTGGAAGATCGGGGATCCGTGAGGTCCGAGTGTCGGATTTCTTCACGGGCTATCGACAGACGGCGGTTGGCGCAGACGAACTCCTGATTGCGCTGCGGGTTGACGACGACGTGGTGCCTCGCGGTGGGCGACGTGTCGCGTTTGTGCGCAAGGTTGCCCGCCGGAACCGGGTGGATATCTCGACTGTCGCGGCGGCGTTCATGGTGGTTCTCGATGGCAATGAGAGGGTGGTCTCGGCGCGCTTCGCGTACGGAGGCGTTGCGGCAACCCCGTTGCGTGCGATTGGTGCGGAGGACGCGCTGATCGGTGCGGTATGGCGCAATGGTGATAGTCATGTCGCGGATGCCCGTGCCCGATTGGGATCCGCGTTTGCGCCGCTCTCGGATCACCGGGGATCGGCGTCTTACCGGCAACGCCTGATCACCGGCTTGTTCGACGCATGCCTTGCCGAGACGGCAACTGGAAGCGATCGGTGAGATGCCGGACACGATGACCCGGGTGGTCGGACGGCCGACCCCGCATGAGAGCGCCCGGCTACATGTCACCGGACAGGCCCGGTATACCGATGACCTGCCACTCCCTCCGGGTGCATTGCACGGGTGGCCGGTCACGTCGCCGCACGCGCACGCACGGGTAGTGGCGATTGCTGTTTCCGAGGCAACCACCATCCCCGGGGTGGTCACGATCCTGACCCGTGAGGATGTGCCTGGCGAGAACAATTCGGGACCGTTGCGGCACGACGAACCACTCTTCCTCGGCGCTGGGGATGTTGCGACGTATCACGGGCAGGCCATCGCATGGGTGCTTGGCACGTCGGTTGAGGCGGCGCGACAGGGCGCTGGCCGGGTGGTAGTGACCTACGAGAAACTCGACGCAATCCTTGATCCCGCCGATGCAATCAGATTGGGCAGTGTCCACACCGATCCACAGTGGATCCGACGTGGGGATGTGGATGTGGAGTTGGTGGGGGCGGGTGAGGCGGGTCACGCCATCGTGAGCGGTGAGTTCCGGATGGGTGCGCAGGACCACTTCCCGCTGGAGACCCACGTCTCGGTTGCCCTTGCAGATGAGGACGGCCGGATGATGGTCCACAGTTCGACACAGCATCCGTCGGAGACGCAGGCCATTGTCGCGCACGCCCTTGGGCTGTCGCTCAATGATGTGGTTGTGCAGTGCGTCCGGATGGGCGGCGGGTTCGGAGGCAAGGAGACGCAGGCCAATGCCTGGGCGGCCGTGGCGGCGATCGGGGCGTGGAAGACCGGACGCGCAGTGAAAGTGCGCCTGGACCGGGACCGTCACATGATCCTCACCGGCAAGCGCCATCCCTTCCTAGCGCGTTACCGGGTGGTGGTCAGTCGGTCGGGTGACCTTTGCGGACTTGACCTGGAGCTGTATGCCGACGGCGGTTGGTCGCTTGACCTGTCCGATGCGGTGCTTGGCCGGGCAATGTTCCATGCCGACAATGGCTACTTCTTCCCGGTGATGCGCGTCCGCGGGCAAGTCCTGAAGACTCACAAGACGTCGCAGACCGCATTCCGGGGGTTCGGTGGGCCTCAGGGGGTGGCGGTCGCTGAGGAGATCATCGATTGCGCGGCGCGGGCGATCGGCATGGACCCCCATGACGTCAGGACACGCAACTTATATCGCGGATCGGGTGAGACCAATACGACCCACTATGGGCAGGAGATTGGTGACAACCGGCTCGCGATCATCTGGGAGGGTGTACAGGATTCTGGGGAGTTCGTTTCGCGACGCGAGGCAATCAGGGCGGCGAATGACCTCGGTGGTGGAATGCGTCGGGGCATCGCGGTTACGCCAGTCAAGTTTGGCATCTCGTTCACCACCACGTTCTTGAACCAAGCGGGTGCACTCGTGCTGATCTACAGTGATGGAAGTGTGCAAGTCAATCATGGCGGCACAGAGATGGGACAGGGCCTGCAGGTCAAGATGGCGCAGGTGGCGGCCGAGGTTCTGGGTGTGCCGCTCGCGTCAATCAGGATGATGCCAACGCGCACGGACAAGGTGCCGAATACGTCGGCGACAGCGGCATCATCCGGGTCGGACCTGAATGGTGGTGCGGTTCGTGATGCCTGTCTGACGTTGCGGGGGCGTCTGGCTCCGGTTGCAGCCCAACTCCTCACGGCGCATGGCGCCCCGGCCGTCCATGCCGACGATGTCGATTTCGGTGATGGGCAGGTCTCGGTGCGGTCGAGACCGGATCAGCGCGTCGCCTTTGCAAGTGTCGTGCGGGCGGCCTATTTGGCGCGTGTCGGGCTGTCGTCCACCGGGTATTACCGGACACCGGGTATCTGGTTCGACAAGGCATCGGGACGTGGGAAGCCATTCCACTACTACGCCTGTGGCGCGGCGATTGCGGAAGTCGAGGTGGATGGGTTTACCGGTCAGATGCGTGTCCTGCGGGTGGACATCCTCCACGATGTGGGGTCAAGCTTGAACCCATTGGTTGACACCGGGCAGGTTGAGGGAGGCTTCATCCAGGGGATGGGGTGGGTCACGATGGAGGAGGTGGTGTGGGGTATCGATGGCCGCCTCCTGACGCATGCCCCAAGCACTTACAAGATCCCCGCATCCACCGATGTGCCCGGAGACTGGCGCGTGACACTGCTCCCGCGGGCGGCGCAACCCGGTGTGATCTACGGAAGCAAGGCGGTTGGCGAGCCTCCGCTCATGCTTGGCTTGTGCGTGCGCGAGGCAATCCGGGACGCGGTCGCTTCCTTCGCGCCCCGTGGCTCGCATCCGGAACGGGTGGGGTTGGCCCTGCCGGCGACGGGTGAGGCGATCCTCGACGCGATCGACGCCGTTCGCGGGTAGGTCTGTTGCCCTCCCGAATGGGCTTGCGGGTGCGGACACGTATCCCCTGCGACCACCCCTCCCAGTCGTCCCACTTGATCGGATGCGCTTCGCTTCTATTCCGTCTTGGTGAGGGCGTCCCCAGCGTGACCCGTGAGGTCAGCGGTCGCGGCGGGCAAGACCGGCGAGGTATGCCCGTTCGGCGGCTGGCGCGAGCATGTCCCAACCAAAGTGATCTTTGGCGCGCGTGCGGGCATGGGCACTGATTGCCTGACGGAGGCCGGGATCGGTGAGACATGTGATCGCGGCTGACGCCATAGCCTCGGTGTTTCCCGGGGCAACGAGGATCCCGGAGACATTCGGGACGATGTAGTTCGATTGCTCGCCAGTTGCGTCGGCGATCACCGGGATACCGAGTCGCAAGAGTTGCAGCAGCTTGACCGAACACTTGGCACGGTTGGCGAGGTTGTCGTCGGCGAGGGCAATGGCGACGTCTGCAAGAGACAGGATCTCCGGCAGTGCGTCAGGCCGTTGCCATCCCGCCAGGTGCACCGCACCGGTCAATCCCCGCAATCGTGCTTCGGTTTCGAGGTCCCGTTCCTGGTTGAACTTGCCGGCGCCGACGACGAGGAGCATGGCGTTGGGAACGGCTTTCCGGATGCCGATGAAGGTTTCGAGGGCGCGTAGGGGTGCGAACTCGAAGAAGCGCGTGTAGAGCAGGATGATTGGCCCCGGCCCGATGCCGAGGCGTGCCCGGACCTGCTCGCTGCTTGGCTTCCCGGAATCGCCGGGCGCGCTAGCTGTCCACCAGTTGGGGTAGTCGCGGTCGTCAAGTCCGTTTGGGAGGTATTCGACGCGGGCGGGCGGTTGGCCGTAACCCCATGCCTGTGCCTGGAGGGTTTGGCTGGCGACGGTGACGGCGTCAGCATTCGCGATCCCCCATCGTTCTTGCGCATTGACGATTTGTCGCTGCCACCACGGATAGGCTTCGTAGTCGTTCCACCCACCGTCGCCTTCCCAGTCGTCGGTATCGACCACGATTGCCGGTGGGCGTGGGAGGCCGTGAACAAGATGACGGCGTCGCAACTCGAGATGGGTGAGGCCAGTGACTGCCTTTGGCTTGAACAGATGGACGACGTCGGGGCGCGTTGCGATGGTGGCGCGGGCGGTTTGCAGTGCCAGTATCGGCTGGGCAAGCGCCTGGAGCGGACTTGCCTCGGCGACGCGCCTGGGAACGCGCATCGACTGGATGCGGACGCCGTCGATGACTTCGTCTCGCCCACCCTCGGCGGGATTGTCGTAGGGGGGAATGATCACGGTGACGGTGTGCCCACGCGACGCGAGGGCGCGCGCAAGCGGGATGGTGCGGGCGCTGGTCGTCGCCTTGGGTTGCCGGGCGAACGGCGCGACCAACGTGACGCGCAGACGTGGCATGGTGGGGGTCATGTCACGTCACCGCCCGGGCGTGGTGGCGGAGATGGTGGAAAGACGCTGCCCCGACTGGGTATCTCGCGTGCGACTTCCGGATCGTCGGTCGAGGCAATGAAGAGTGCGGTCTGGCGTGTGTCGTCATCGAGGATGCGCGTGGTTGCGACGTCTCCGCGTAGTGGGCGGTCCCGGGGTAGTGCATCGGGATCCACGGTCCCGGGGTTCCGGTCGTTTGGCACGGTCATGGTGGCCATGGATTCCCGTGGACCAGACGAGGGACGTGAAGGAGGCCACTGTCGGCGCGACGTGGCCGTCCACGGGATCACCATGAGCACCACTGCCAGGAGTGCGGTGACGACTGAAATGGTGAACCCGGCGTCGGCGCTGGCTTGACGGAAACGCATTTCGACGACGTGTTGTCCGGCAGGGACCGGGATGGCACGGAAGAGGAGGTCGCCACGCCAGACCGGGGCGTCACGTCCGTCGATGGCAGCGGTCCATCCGGCGAAGAAGGTATCCCGAACCATCATGATTGCCGGAACGGATGTGTCGACGCGGATGCGAAGATACTCGGCGGCTTCGGCCTCTATTACCACGGCAGTTGCCGGCAGGAGGTTCGCTTCGCCCCACCCCGCCCCACCTGATTCAAATTCGCTACGCTCGGCCCGCGCCATCTGATTTATGGACGCTTCGCGCGGACCAGGCTGAATAGAGTCGGGAAGGCTTTCCTGCTCGGTTGGAGAAAGGTAGCCGGCATAGGCGTTGCGTCCAAGGAAGCGCCATACTGCGTCCCGCCACGGTCGGAGACGGGTTCGCCAGGCCGGTTCATTGGGATCGCTCACCGGTGCCGTCTCGAGCACGACGGTGTCATCGCCTTCTGGCGCATCGCGCAGGTAGGTGAGGGCCTCAGCGGCGGATGACCGGGTGACTGTCCTCGTTGAAAGGCGGACCCTTGGCGGAGGCTCAAGGAGACGATAGACCTTGACATCTGACCGGTGGACGAGCTGCAGGCCACCGCCGTGGATGAGGCTTGTCGGCCACGACTGGCCGTCACCGATGACGGTGAATGCGTGAACACTTGACGATTCGGTGTCGGTATCGAGTGGCTCGAGGGTGCACGTAAATGATGCGATGGCGTCGTTTCGGTCAACCGACACGGGAAGGCGGACGACGTGCTCGCTGGGCTTGGCGGGGTTTGTGCTTGGCAACGGTGTCACCGAGGCAACGCTGGCCAGGGTGGCGCTGACCTCCGGTGCAACCTTGAAGCGTCCGGTCCAGAGTGGTGCGTCGTTGCCGTCGCGTGCAGTGATGACCATGGTCGCGATCCCGAGGCCGTTGGTCGCGCTGGACACGATCAGGCCGACCGCCCGCACGTCGCGAATGCGCGGCCCGGGGGCGTCCGGTCCGACGAGCGAGGCGGTCAGGGATGCGGGTGCCGAACCTTGGGGAAGGTCGGCGCGTGCCAGGACCGACGGGAGGGCGAGGACGGGTGCCGGGATGTTCACCGGAGTGCCCGTGCGCACGGTGAGTGCAGCGTCGGCATCGAAGTAGACACCGTCAATCTGTCGGTCGTCGATGGTGTCGCGCAGGAGGTAGGTGACGCCCCATTGGCGCAGGCGGCTCAGGGACGGCAGGGGTGCAACCAGGTCCCGACTGAGTTGGTCGCGCAGGAGGCCATCGGGCTGGTTGCGCTCGGATGGAACGATGAGCGACTTGAAGTCGACGTAGCGTCGGAACGGAAGCACGCCACCGTCGTAGCCATCCACGACGGGAACCTTGAAGACCATCGGCAGATTGGGGTTGAGGGTGTCCTTGTACTTGGTGTTGATGAGGCCGGCGCCGACCCCTCTCAGGCCAAGCAGCGCGCCGTGATCGCCCTGGATGAGCGGTGCGTCGTATGGCTGGTATCCGGTGCGGGCCACCGCAAGGATGCGGCCAGGGGGCAGGTTGACACGAAGGGCATCAATGACGGGGCGGCTGTCGGTGTAGACGCCGGGTGGGTTCGGGTTGTTGTATTCGAGGCTGGTTGCCGATGCCCAGAGTTCGGCGATGGTGGCGACGGTGATCAGGATGGCCCCAACGCGTGATGGGGCGGTTGCAAGGGCGACGAATGTCAGGACGACGGCGCCAGTTCCCAAGGTGGCCCAGACCATGATGAGTTGCGGTGCGGTTTCCTCGGAACGGACATGTTGGGCTGGCCACAACAGGGTCGCCGCCCCACTCGCGACGAGAACCGCAATGAGCAGGCGGCTTGCGGCGATGAGGCGGTACCACGGCCGTGGTGCGGGGGTGCCGTGGTGGTCAGGTCCGGGCGATTTCAGGAACGAGAACCCGGCGCCAGCGACGATCGATCCGGCAAAGGTTGTGAGGAAGAGCCAGCGTGCGGGCACGCGGAAAAGGTTCATGCCCGGCAAAACAAAGATGCGCGAATAGATGGGCGTGTGATTTCCGAGGGCGAGAAGGAGTGAGACGAGCGCGAGCAGTGTGAAGAAGAGGATTGCCGGGTGGCGGGCGCGGAAGGTTACCCCGCAGAGTGCCAGGATGAACCCCATGAATCCGAGCCACCCGATGTATTCATTGCTGGTGGGCGAGGCCAGTCCGAAAGTAGGCAGCAGCCCGACGAAGAGTTCACGTGGCGGGAGCGAGAAGGCGACGGCCTCACCCAACGGCATACCGGTTGCGCGAATCGAGGCAGCGGTCAGTTCGGTGGTCGGTAGCGTCTGCAGGGCGCTGAGGCCGGCGGCGATGGCACCGGCCAACCCCAGAAGCCCGGTTGTCCATGCTGCATTCCGGAGTGCAACACGGCGCCGGACCTGTTCGGTGGAGCCGCCGTGTTGTCCATCTTGGGTCGTTGTCGCGCCATCCGTGCCATGCCGGGTCCGGTCTGCAAGCGTTGCCTTGACCCAGGTTCCGAGCGGATCTCGGGCTGGCGCGCGCCCGGGAATGGCGAGGGTCCACCCAGTGACGCCAATCCTGAAGATCGCGTAGGCGCCGATCGCGACGACGGTCATGTAGCTCTCTTGGGCGTGCCCGGCAAGCAGCTGGATGGCGAGGATGGCTCCGGTCGCCACGGCCCACCGAAGTGAATGGGTGGCGAGTGCGTTGTGCAGGGTGAGGCACGCAAGTGGCAGCCACGCGGCAGCATTGAGTTGGTTGAGGTGCCCGACTTGGGCGCCGATGAACCCGGAAAACCCAAAAATGCAACCGGCGACCCCGGCACTCCACCAATCGAGTTCGGCCATTCCCCGGGCGGCAAGGGCGGCGAACCATGCGGCGAGGAAAAAGTGCAACGCTACCGATGCGTTCATGGCGAAGGGTGCGGGAAGCACCAGGAACAGGAGGTGCAAGGGATAGAAGACCGCACTCTGGAGGTTGGAGAGAAAGGGAACTCCGAAGTAGATCCACGGGTTCCAGAGGGGAATGCGACCGTCGCGCAATGCTTCGGCGGCGAAGGCCCGGTACGGGTACATGTAGGCCATCGTGTCGTACCCGATCACGACGAGGCCGGTAAAGATAAGCTTCCAGGCGAAGAGGAGCGTGGCGGTGAGGATGGTGAGTGCAAGTGCCACCGGTGCGACGTGTCGGCGCATGTTCGTCACCAGTAGTTGAACGCTTGTGCGCATGGCGCGTGGCGGTTGGCGCAGGAGGAAAGACCGTGGCTCGGCGCATTCAGATGCCCGAAGTGATGCCCGGGGACCTGATTGCCGTCGAGTGCCTCCACGCATTCCGATGCGGGCAGGCATGCCTGCGCACCTGACGGTCGGCGAGTGGCGGTCAGGTGTTCGATCACAGCTCGTTGGCGAGCAGGATTGCCTCGGCGACCTCGCGCATGGACTTCCGGGCGTTCATCGAGAGCTTCTGGATCTTGCGGAACGCCTCGGCCTCCTTGAGACCTTGCGTGTCCATCAGGAGACCCTTGGCCCGTTCGACGACCTTGCGCGTCTCTAGGGATTCGTGGATGTCGTGCAGTTCGCCTTGGATAGTGCGGAACTCCCGGTACCTCGCCAGGGCTACCTCGATGGCAGGTGCCAGATCGCTCTCGCGGTATGGCTTTACCAGATACCCGACAACCGCCGGGGCGGTCCGGGCACGTTGGATCAGTTCCTGCTGTGAGTACGCGGTCAAGAGAAGCACCGGGGCAATCGATTCGGCCGATAGTTCCTGGGCTGCGTCGATGCCATCGAGATCAGGCATCTGGATGTCCATGATGACGAGGTCTGGACGCAGTTCGCGGGCAAGGTTCACGGCGCTCCGGCCGTCGCCTGCTTCACCGACAACCACATAGCCGAGAGATGTCAGCATCTCCTTGAGATCCATCCGGATGATGGCCTCGTCATCGGCAAGCACGATTCGTACGGGCATCGTCGGTTTCCGGTTCTCCGGGGCGTCTGGTGCGAAAACGCACACCGGCAGAACGGCCGGGTGGCCAAAGATGGTAGCCATGGCTTCGGAGAAGCGTCAACCATTGATTGACTGTTGGTCCGACAAGGTGCTACGGTGAGTTTGATCATGGCGCAAAACGTACAGCGATGGCTGCTTGAACGGGATCGGTTCGCGTGGGCGCGGGAACACGTTCCCGAGCGCAAGTGGTTCCAGATTTCCAAGTATTTCCCCGGGTACATCCTGCGTCGGCAGATGGTGTACATCGATGCCGAGACCGGCGACGTGATTGGTGCGCAGGGCGGTGAACACGTGCCAGACGGCCGGGTATTCCTATACGGCTATGACGTTCAAGCCTTCTGCGGGATTGACGTTCCTGGCCTTGAGGATGCAATGACGGCGAAACCCCCGTCGCGATTGGTCGCCCGTGGCACGTCCGGCGACGCGAAGGCTCCCGCAAGGCCGGGCGAATGAACCCGTCGGCCATCTGGAGTTGTGGCTTGGCGTGCCCGAGACGTGGGAATTCGCGATGAGTGACCAGAACCGTTCCCGACCAACCGCGTCGCCCAAGGCGACAGGGACTGATTCCACCAAGGGTGACCACCACGACTACTCATTGATCGTGGGAGGTGCATCACCAAGTCCGGTTGCATCCCTCTTTGTCGTCGTGAGCATCAGCTGCTTCGTGGTTGCCTCGGTCGGTGGCGCAACCCTCGGGCACATGGAACTCGACCTATGGTGGGCAGGTGGTCTCGCGATGGTCGTCGGGCTTGGCTTGGTGACACTGGTCCAACCAGAGGCATGACGATCACGGGGCGGGTTATGCTGTGACCCGTCTTCCCCTGCTTGGAACATCCCGTGCCGGTACCGAGTTGGTGACCCAAGGCCTGATCGGTGACCGTGTGTTTACGGTCATCGGTGATGGTCGGGGAGAGAGGACTTGAACCTCCGACCTCAGCGTCCCGAACGCTGCGCGCTACCAGGCTGCGCCACTCCCCGCACTGCGCCGGTGGGACCGGACGCCGTCCCCGATGGTTCGCACCATCGGCATGCCATCGACTATAGGTCGCTGATGGGTCGGGCGTCAAGCGATGGTGCGCCTCTTCTTGGCCCGAAACGGGTCCCAACAGCAGGAACTTGGTCGCGCCGGGGACTGCAGGCCGGGGTGAGCTGCGTCTTTGCACTCGCGTCGTGCGAGTTCGGCGGGATCGGCTCATTCGGGTTTGGGGGATCCGATGGTGAACCGCGACTGATCTTTGGGTCTGAAGGCAGTCTCGTCCAGTTGTCGGCTGATGGGCGGTCCCGGAAGGTCATTCTCGCGGTCCCTTCGGGAGCAGTCGCACGGGACCCGGCATGGTCACCCGATGGCAAGCAAGTTGTCTACGCGTACACGCCGCCCCTCACCGTCTCGCGCGGTGCGTCGCCGGCGCTGATTCTGCCTGGGACCGATCTCTCTCTCCTGGATGTCGCGACCGGGTCCACCCGACAGCTTTTGGTGCATGACCGCGAGGGTGGCGCATATGACCGTCCAACGTGGTCTCCTGATGGGCGTACGGTGTATGCGAACCATGTTGCGCCGGTGATTGATGGTGCGGTCGTGCGAGACACCATCGAGGAAGTGGTTCGCGTCGCCGTCGGACCGGGACAGGCGTCGCCGGAGGTTGTCGTGCGAGGTGGCTTTGACGCGGCGCTTTCCCCGGATGGTCGCTACCTGGCATGGGTTCGTCGAACGATCGACGGGCGCACGATTGAGGTGGGGACAAATGACGGGCTCGGTACCCGGACGGTCGTCCCTCCCACACTGGCGGACAACGCATCGTGGCCGCGGTTTTCCCGTGACGGAAGCAAACTGGTCTTTTCGGCGGCGTCTCCGTTCACGCCAGTGCCGACGGTTACCCCACTGCCTCGACGCGCCTGGCTGGATGCCCGGGTTGCTTCGGCGCGTGGTAGGGCACATGGGGTGCCGATGGACCTGTTTTCCGTTGCGTTTGATGGCACCGGGTTCAGCCGCCTCACGACATTGGGTGAGGACAGTCCATCAGCGTCGTGGTCGCCCGATGGAACCAGGCTTGCCCTCGTCTCAGGCGGTGGTGTGTACGTACTCACCCCATCGTCGAATGACCTCCGGGTCATCGATGCCGCTGGTGGGCACGGGGCCATCGACTGGCGGTGACCGGGTGCGTCTGGGTTGCGATCTGGCCTGAAGCGTGGCTGGTTTGTGTGATCAGTTGACAGGTTGCGCCGGAATGTGCCATAACAAGGCCACATGAGTTCGGTCATTAAGAAGCGTCGGCGCAAAATCTCGCGTCACAAGTACCGCAAGCGTCTCAAGCGCGAGCGTCACAAGCGCAAGTGAGCGCACCGTCTGGGAAACTAGGCGGAGCCGCACCAGAATACGAGGCACGTCCACACCAGTGGGCGTGCCTCTCGCTATTTAGGTCAGTCGTGATCAACGTCTCCGTGGTGCAGCGGTCCGTCAGGTCACTCGGGTATGATGGGTGCGTCAGATGGGTGAGACGGGCGACGTTTTCGACGAGCGGTTCAACTTTCGGCTTGAAATCCCCGGCCTAGATGAAGATTTGGTGGACTTGCCGGATGAATCCCGTGCCGCCAGCCGCAGTCGCAGCCGGGGTAGGCGCACGATTGATGGCGAGAGATTGCCGGCTTCGCTCACGCTGACCGGCATACCGGTTCTTCGCCACCCTACTTTGGTCTTTGCCTTCGAGGGTTGGAATGACGCGGGTGAGGCAGCCTCGACGGCGGCCCGCCTGATCGTTTCCCAACGAGATGGAGACCGGTTTGGGTGGGTGGATGCGGAGGAGTACTTCGTCTTCACCGAGACGAGGCCCGTGGTCAAGCCGGCCCGTAAGGGGCGCCGCCGACAGATCATCTGGCCGACCGTCGACTTCTTCACGTGTGTTGACCCGTCTGATGCGCCCGAGGCGCGCGACCTCATCGTCGTGCTTGGAACCGAACCAGACCTGCGTTGGCGTCAGTTTGCGGACATCGTGTTAGACGTCGCGAGGCGCATCGGTGTTGAACTCGTCGTCGGTCTCGGGTCTCTCAATACAGACATTCCCCATACTGTGCCCCCGCATGTGTCGAAGTCGGCAACGAACCCTGAACGACACCCGCTGCTGCGACCTCACAAGTTCGTGGCGAGCAAGTACCGCGGCCCGACCGGGATTGTGGGGGTCCTGACGTCGCGGTTTGCGGAACGGAAGTACCCGGTCCTCTCGATCTGGGGGCATGCGCCGCACTACATCTCTGCCAGTCCGAACCCGGTGGTTGCATCCCGCATGTTGCGGGAACTTGTCCGGATGGTTGAAGTCTCTCTGGATCTTCAGACCATCGATGACGCGGCGACGCGTTTCGGTGACCAGGTGCGCGAAGCTGTATCGCGTGATCCTGAGGCAATGGAGTATGTCCGCGACCTCGAACGCCAATACCGCGAAGGTCAGGACGACGACGACGACGATGATGACGGCCCGGCGGTCGCGGGCGAGGAGTTGCCGAGTGGCGCGGCCATGGTCGACGCACTTGAGGAGTTTCTTCGCCGACGTCACCGCCCACCGTCTGGTTCCGGGCCCTCATCTACCTGATCGGCACGGAGTGCTGTTCTAGCATCAGTTTCCTCGTGCCTCCCCCCTGTTGGGATAGGACATTGCAGGAAAACGTCGTATCCTGTTCACCGGGGTCCAAGGTTTCATTTAGGTGTCTCGGACCTGATTGGCCGACGGGTCGTCAACCCGGCAGGCACGGAAGGAAGACAGTCATGGCACGTATCCGTCCAACACTGCATGGCTCGCAACTCGGTGGTGGCAATCTCACGTTTGAGGAAAAGGTCGTTCTTGCGGGTCGGACGGGCTATCCGGCCGTCGATTTCAGCCTTGCCGAGGCGCATGCCTACGGTGACAACGCGAAGGTTCGCCATCTCCTGGATGCGAACGGTGTTGTACCCGGGACCATTGGTGGTGTTGTGCGCGCCGGCGTCTTTTCCCCAGAGGAAGAGTTTGAGAAGGCGCTCGAACATGTCCATGCGCTCGCAGCGGATGTCGTGGCGCTTGGTGGGACTACCACTGGCGGCGCAATCAGCCGCTTTGCCACGATGCCAAAGGCGGAAGCGTGGCCGATTGCCGTTGAACGCATCAAGCGCATGGATGCCGCGCTCGATGGCACGGGTGTCCGGATCGGGCTTGAGTTCCTTGGGTGCCCGGTATATAAGCCGGAGACGGTCACCCATTGGACCTCTCGCGGGGAAACGCACCCGTTCGTCCAGTCCCTCGCTGAAACGAATGAACTACTTCACGAGGTGAAGTCGCGAAATGTCGGCATCACACTCGACTCCTACCACTGGTACGGGTCGAATGGAACGATTGCCCAGATCCGTGAAACCCCGGGCGAATGGATCACGTTGTTGCACATCAATGACGGAAAGTCAGATGTGGCAAGGCACGAACTCCACGACTTTGACCGGATCATGCCGGGCCAGGGGAACTTCCCCTTGGCCGACTGGTTGTCGGCGATCAGTCACACGGGGTTCGATGGCTTTGTCGCGCTCGAGGTGCTTGGTCCCCGCATGGCGGGAGTCGCGCCGGAGGCATACGCCACCGCGGGCCTTGACAGCCTGCGACCAATATATGCCAAGGCAGGTCTTTCACTGACCTAATTGGGAGTGCGCTACGACCGTCAATGGCGTTCGTCGGTCGGAGTCTGTTTTGCGGTACGTAACGCCAATCTGTGGGGGTGGAACATGGCAGATCAGGAACAGGCAGGTCAGGCTGTCAATGGGGATGACAACGTGTTGGGTTCGGTGAGTGCACGTCGGGGTGTCCTGGCGAGTGCGGTTGCGGGTGTGGCCCTCGTGGCATGCGGTGGCGACACGGCGCCGGCGGCACCAGCCGCCAAGGCGGAACCAACCAAGGCACCTGCACCGGCAGCCGCTGCACCAACGACCGCACCGGCTCCAACGGTGGCCCCGGCTGCGCCCGCAGCGAAGACGGTTCCGACCGTGATCAGTGCGCAAACCGAATTGCAAGTCTGGATCAACGACCACGGTCCGGAAGTGCAGAAGTGGTGGGACGACGAGTTAATGCCGGCGTTCAAGAAGGAACAGCCGAACATCAAGGTCGTGGTCAAGTGGGAGAACTGGACTGGTGTTGCCGATCGTCTCAACGCGGTGATGGTTGCCGGTTCGCTACCGGATGTCTTCACTGGTGGTGCGGAGTGGGTTGGGTCGATGGCCGGCAAGAAAATGGCCCTAGACATCTCACCGTACGTGAAGGTCTGGGGCGAGTCGTCCGACTTCACCGAATCTGCGGTGAACGCGACGACGTCCGGTGGCAAGAACTTCGGTGTCCCGGTCACATCCGATGCGCGCGTGCTGGTCTACCGGAAGGACTTGTTCCGAGCGGCCGGTCTGGATCCCGAGAAGCAGCCGACCTCGTGGGAGGAGCTCCTTGACTGGGGACGCCGTCTCACCAAGACCGAGGGTGACAAGATTGCCGTCTCCGGATATGGCATGACGACTAACTGGTCTTCGTGGTGCGCGTACATGTACCAGGCCGGGGGCGACTACGTGACGGCCGATGGCGCCAAGGTCACGGTGGACACGGCGGCGGCCCAGGATTGGGGCCAGTTCATCTGGGACGTGTTCAACAAGTTCAAGCTAGCCGATCCAAAGGGACTGCAAGGTGCCTTCGAGACAGGTCAGCAGGCCATGACCGAGGCTGGTCCGGGCGTTGGTCTCGCGATGCGGAAGAATGGCGGTCTTGAGAACCTCGGGATTGCCACTCCGATCAAGCGCAAGGCTCAGCAGACTGCCGTGTTCACGAACTGGCTCTGCGTTGGCGCCCAGACCAAGGTGCCGGATGCGTCGTGGAAGTTCGTTGAGTTCTACACGCGTGCGGCGAACATGCAGAAGTTCCATGAATTGCGTGGTTCACCCCCTCCGCGCAAGTCGCTCCAGTCGCAGGCATACGTGAAGGACAACCCGGTGTTCCGTCGGTTCGGCGAGATTGCCGGTCAGTACGGACGTGCGTTCACCCCGTCATGCGCGTGGACCGATTTCCGGCAGCAACTGATCGACTTCAACAAGGAACTCGCAGAGAAGCAGCGGACGGCCAAGGATGTGCTCCCGGAACTCGAACGCGACATGGCCAAGTCGCTCGGTGACTGCTCCAAGTAGCGTCTGAGACCCAGCTAGAGACCCTAGTGTGGGTGGCGGACCGGTTGCCGGTTCGCCACCCACATTTTTTTGGACCATGCAGGGACAGACTCGTCAGCGGGTGAAGATGGTTCCCCGCACGTAGTCGGCATCGGCGCTGGCGAGGAATGCAAGCACCTTGGCGACGCCGTCTGGTGAGGCGAGGTGGGCATTTGCCAAGGCCGCTTCGGGGTCGTGACCGGATGCAATCGCGCCATCGCGCACATTATCGCGCTTGAGGGGGGTGTCGATCGAACCCGGACAGATTGCGTGGATGCGGATGTTCTGCGGTGCTAGCCGGGACTCGAGGACCATGACCATGCCGTGGACGGCGGCCTTGCTGGTTCCATAGGCGATTGAAGAACTGCCACCCTTGACCCCCGCGCCCGAGGCGATGCAAAGGACGACCCCACCACCGGTGGCGGCGATTTTCGGCGCGCAATGCTTGACAGTCAGGAAACTTCCCCGCACGTTGACGTCCTGCACCCGCTCAAATGTTTCCAGCGGGAAGTCGTCAAGCGGGACAAACGCACCTTGCAGGATGCCGGCACACGTGACGAGGCAGTCGACGTGACCGAACGCCGCAACTGCGCGTTCGGCGAGGTTGGCGCAAGCTGCCTCATCGGTGACATCGGTCTGGACGAATACCGCTTCGCCCCCATGTGCGTGGATCGTTGCAAGTGTCTCCGTGGCATCTGCGTCACGAATGTCAGCGATGACGACGCGGGCACCGTCGGCGGCGAACTGGATCGCCGTTGCCCCGCCAATTCCGCGGGCTCCACCGGTAACGATGGCCACCTTGCCTGAAAGTCGTCCGGTCACTTGTCGTCTCCTGTCGCACCCTTGTCGGACACATATCCCGAGAGGTGTACGCAATCTCTGGTTGTTTCTCAGTCAGGTGGATCGTCTTAAGCGACCCAGTGCAGTCCCATCTCGTGGACGATGCGGTCGACGGCCTGCTTGGCGGCCGGGATCCGTTCGTCCGGAAGGTGTTCGATGAGGGCGAAGCCATTCGGCCGGATTGCCTCGTAGGCGCGGAAGAACGCCGGGAAGTCGAAGATGCCCTCGGACGGGGCACATTCCTCCACCTTGATTGGCATGCCGTCACTGACCCGCAGATCTTTCACATGGGCACAGACGATGTAGTCCGAAAGGTGATGGAAGATGTCGGCGATCAGCGCCGAGGTGTCATAAGCCAAAGGGAATGTCGAGGCGAAGTTGACCGGATCGCAGTTGTAGCGAAGTGCGGGTGATCCAACCGCGTCGATCACGCGCCGGACCCGCGCGGGTGTATCGAGGGGCGAGATGCTTCCACACTCAAGACCGATCGTGACCCCTTCGGATGACGCAACCGTACATACAGCAGCGAGGCTTGCCACGAGACGGGCCTCGGTCTCGGCGGTGTGGTTCCCCGGATGCGGGCGCCAGTCCCCCGTCACGTTGAGACTGCCAGGGCGGATCAACAGGAAGTCTGGATTAAGGACGTGGGCCCCGACGCACGCGCGCTGGGCCAGTCGGATCCCCTCGGCACGCCGTTCCGGGTCCGCATGGACGAGTGATGGATACCTTGCGTTCGCCTGCGCCACATGGACGCCAGCGTCCGCAAGGACCTGCCGTGCGTGCGCGAGGACATCCTTCGAGACCCCATCGGGATCCGGAAGCATGACACTTGCGCCGGTGAAGCCCAAGTCTCGGATGACGGCGGCGTGCGCGGCCGTGATTTGGGCGGGGTCGCTCGGCAGAAGTCCAACTACACCTGATCGCATGGTGCGGAGGATATCCGCGAACGTGGTGTGGCGCCACACGCGCGAATCGGGCTTGTCGGGCGGCAGGTGGGATTATCCTGCGTGGCCCCCTCTGGGAGGCGAATCACGTCGAAGGTGGCAAGAGATGGATCTTGGATTGCACGGGCGCGTGGCATTGGTGACCGGTGCGGGTGGCGGGATTGGTCAGGCAACGGCACGGTCGCTTGCCGGCGAGGGTGTGGCCGTCGTTGCAGCCGATATTCGCGCCGAGTTCGCCGATGCGACCGCCCGGATGGT
>CANFGH010000002.1 GCA_947446285.1 Chloroflexota bacterium | reverse complement strand
GGCGTACGTGGAACTGCTCCCCGACGAGTGCGGGGAGACGGCCTCCGGGTTCTTGCGCCGGATGGATGCGCACTTCCGTCGGCTCGGGTTCCCGGTGCAGCGGGTGCTCACGGACAACGGGAGCGAGTACGTCTCTGGAGTATGGAAGGCGGCGTGCGCGGATCTGGGTGTGGGTGCCCGCCGGACCCGGCCGTACCGGCCCCAGACGAACGGGAAGATCGAGCGCTGGTTCCAGACCGTCCTGCGCGAATGCCTGTACCTCCACCCGCTGGCGAGCGAAGACGAGCGTCAACGTGCACTGGACACGTTCGTGGAGTACTACAACAATGACCGACCGCACCTCGGCATCAAAGGCCTCACCCCCCTCTCCCGCCTCGCCGCCCTGTCAACAACCTTGTGAGAGACAACATCTAGGTGCTGGCAGGGTAGACTGACGGCTCGCGGAAGTGGTGGAATGGCAGACACGCAAGTCTTAGGAACTTGTGCCTCCCAAGGCGTGCGGGTTCGACTCCCGCCTTCCGCACCAAGATCATGTTTGTGGTTAGTTTCCGTCAGTTGAACACAGTTCCGCCAGCTTCACCCCTGAAAAATGGAACCGCGCTGGCCGCTTCAAGTTGGTTGGCCACACGTCTTTCTCGTTTGAGGTGCTCTTGAATTTTCAACAACCGACCTGATACGCCCGGGATTTCGAGAAGGTCTTGCCGTTCGGCGAGGTTCGCGGTCGGCAGGATGCGTGCGGCGAAGTACGACAGGGCATTTGGCTCACTCGGTATTGCTTTCACAATTAGCCCAAGCTGTTCTGCGCGGTCATGATCTTGGGCGTTCGCCCTGGTGAGTGTGGCGAGCAGCAGTTGCAGCTCCAGGATTGTCTGGGTAGCGATGGCGGCAGCGATTGCTGCCTGATCTTCCGCTGGAGGGTCGGACGGGCGTGGTTCGGTGTCACTCAGGATAGTCACGGAGGCGGTGTGGTACGGGCGATCGTTTTGATGGGAGACCACCCGGAAGCGTTCGCCTCCGAGGCACATGATGTCGTACCGTCCGTCTGGATAGAGATGGGTTTCCACGATGTGTGCAATTGTCCCGATAGAGTAGATGCGCGATGTCCCTTCAGCTATCGCGTCTGGAGTGACCAGGAGCACTCCGAAGCTGCGATCTTTTTCGAGGCATTCCCTGACCATCTCACGGTACCGCGCTTCGAAGATGTGGAGGGGTAGTGGCGCGTCGGGGAAGAGCACGACGTTCAGGGGAAATAGTGGCAGTCCGGCCCGAAACATCGTGAGTGCCTTCCAGAGGGTTTCCGCAATATTCGCACGTTTTCGGCGGTCGTCCGTGTTTGCGTTTCGTGATCCGAGCTGTTTATTTCAGGTTCGCACAAGGGGGATGTGATGCGTGGTATGCCGGGTGGGTCCGCGGTGCCGCCGGATCTTAGTCGCTACAGGCTTGATTTAGCAGTCATGATCCGCACCGGGTCCGCAACTGGGTATCGTGCGTTCCTGCGCGAGTGGTCTGATTTGCATCAGCGGGGTGTCGCCGAACGCCTCATCACAATGGATGACCATGCACTGGAGGTCCGGATGGCCCGGATGGCCCTGAGTGACCAGAGCCTGGGTGACACCCATGATTGGGCGCGTTCGGTTCTCATGGAGGCAGGTGTGGATGAGCCTCGGGGTGCGACAGGGATTGCAGGTGGAACGGTTTTCCAATCTCGGGGTTCGACACTCAGCGGGGGCGTTCGGGGACTGCCAAGGGTTCGACGTGCGATCAGGATGCGGATAGCGCGTCCGTCAAGGCTGACCAGTCTTGATGGTGAGGGTTGACCGGTCTTTTTTTGGGACGCATTGGTTGTCACTTCCACGGCTTCCGTAGGGGGCGTTGGTAGACTCGCGCGGTGGCGCACCTCGGTCCATCTTGGGCAGGTGTTCGTGAAGGGTTGGGTGAGATGGTCCGTTGGGCGAGTTGCAATGAGATGTTCGAGGGATGGGACATCGAGTCGCAGTTCGCTTGTCTCGCTTCCCTAGGATACGAGGGTGTTGAGATTGCGCCGTTTACCCTGGCTGCAAAGGCCAGTGAGATTTCGGCTTCCCGGCGGCGTGAGGTCCGCAGTGAAGCTACCCGGCTTGGATTGACGGTTACCGGGTTGCATTGGCTGCTTGCCGGCCCGGCTGCGGAGATTGAGGGTTGGCACCTGACTCACCCGGATGCGCGAGTACGAGCCAGGACCGTCGCGTACATCGGTGAGTTAGCGTCACTATGCGCTGACCTCGGTGGCGGTGTGCTTGTTCTTGGTTCACCACGTCAGCGGTCGACCACGGCTGGGTTGTCGGTTGAAGATGCAACCAGGTTCCTCGTGTCGTCAATAGCGGCGGCAATGCCCGCGGTAGCGGCGGCTGGTGTGACGCTGTGCCTTGAACCACTTCCAGGTGACGAGACGGACGTCATCAACTCCTGCAGTGAATCGCTTGCAATCATCCGTGATCTTGACCATGCCAACCTCAGCTTGGTCTTGGATGTGAAGAGCCTTGCGGCCGAAGGTCGCGTCAGTGGCGAGGCGATTCCATCCATTGTCCGCCGCGTTGGGCGATCGGTTGCGTACGTGCAGGCGAACGATGAGAACCGCGGGCACCCAGGGTCCGGTTTGATCGACTTCGTGCCGATCATGTCTGCCTTGAAGGCAATCGACTACGACGGTTGGGTATCGATCGAACCGTTTGATTTCCGTCCGGGCCCGGAGACGATCGCCCGCGAGAGCATTGCGTACTTGAAAGAATCCTGGGATACGGCCGAGGCGTCGGAAGGTGCAGTTCATGGATCCGCTTGAGTTCATCGTCCGCGCGGGTCCACACGCTCGTCGTGCCTGCCCGGTCTGGGTGCAGCTCCCGGTGCCACCGGCGCCCGCTCCAACGATTCGCCTATTTGATGATGTTGGCAATGATGTCCCGTGTCAGTCTGAGACGTCAGGGATCAGCGCGGATGAGCGGTTACTCCTCGCGTTCATCGTCCGTGACCTAGAGGCCCATGCTTCGCGACGCTATCGGCTGGAGCCAGGACCGCCAATCGCTCCAGTGGATGAAGATGCGTCACCCGAAGCGATTATTGGTGAGGTTGTTGCGGCCCCACCGCACGCCGTTCCCGTGGTCGAGATGGTTCCACCTGCTGATCTTCAGGCGTCACTCCTATCCGCCGCCGCTCCGCCGTCTTCGGCAGTGCTGAACGCAGACGCCAGCACTGATGAGGCTGTCGTGGACGCACCCCCGGAAGTTGTCGAGGTGCCTCGGGTTCCACGTGAGAGGCTTCCCGGTGTGGCGCTGACGGAACTGCCTGATGGTGAACTCGCCATCGATATCGAAGGTGACCACTTCACGTCGTACCGGTTCAGTGCGGATGGTCAGCGGCCGTACTTCCATCCCATGGTTGGCCCCACCGGGCTGTCGGTTACCCGTGCGTTCCCGATGCCATTGGGGATCGAGGGTGAGACGAGTGATCATCCCCACCACCGGGGCATGTGGACGGCGCACGGTGACCTGAACGGTCACGACAACTGGCTTGAGGGGTACGGCAAGGCAACCATCAGGCATTCAGGCTTCTCTCGCCTCATCTCCGGGCCGGTCTACGGTTCGTTCGACGCGGGTAGCGAATGGATTGACCGATGGGGATCCATTGCCATGACCGATACACGGCGCGTGACTGTATTCAACATCGGACCGGATGAGCGTCTCGTGGAGTTCAGCGTCAGGTTCAGTGCAAGCCACGGTCAGGTCACGATGGGTGACACCAAGGAAGCAGGCATCGTGGCCATCCGGGTTGCAACGAGTATGGACGGGCCGACCAAGGCGAACCCGGATGGGGCCGGGCGCATCGAGACCAGTGACGGGGCGATCGGTGAGGCTGAGGCGTGGGGACGCCGTGCGTCCTGGTGTGACTACTCCGGGCCAGTTGCGGACCATGTGGTTGGCGTTGCGATCATGGACCATCCCACGAACCCGCGCTTTCCGACCCACTGGCACGTGCGTAACTACGGTCTCATGACGGCGAACCCGTTTGGTCTGCACGACTTCTACGCTGATACCGACGCCCACCGGGGTGACTTCATCATTCCACCGTACGAATCGCGGGTCTTCCGCTACCGCATTCTTGTTCACCGGGGAGATGCGTCAGCCGGATCGGTTCGAGATCGGTACCACGATTTCGCCAATCCCCCGACGGTGGAGTTGTGCTGAATGGAACCGGTCTCGATCGTTGAGGCATCCGGGTTCCTGAGACCGTCGGTTGCTCGGCACACCCTACTCGTCCCTGCAGTGGTTCCAGCCGGCGTGGATCGCCTCGACCTTCGGGTCACTTTTGAGCCGTCACGCGTAAACGGCATCCGGAACCTGGTCACCTTGGCGGTCTTTGAACCCACTGGCGCCTGCCGCGGAGCTGCCCATCGGCATGAACCGGCACAAATGGTGACCATTGCCGATCAGGGATCAACGGTCGGGTTTGTTGACGGTCCGGTCGTTGCCGGTGAGTGGTCAGTCGCGATTGATGTCCACTGTGTCGTGCCATCGGATGTCGGGGGTGTCCGCTACACCTTCGCCGTCACTGGTTCTCGATCTGCGGAAGTGATCGTCG
The DNA here is from genome assembly GCA_947446285.1 of Chloroflexota bacterium. Classification (GTDB taxonomy): domain Bacteria; phylum Chloroflexota; class UBA11872; order UBA12225; family UBA12225; genus UBA12225. The sequence continues at coordinate 104,367 of CANFGH010000002.1, read as the reverse complement.
ACGCGAGCATGCTTGAGGTTATCGGACCCAATGAGCATGTGCGTCCTGCCGGCCAACCGGTAATACCCTCCAAGCTGGGTGACGAAAGCCCCCGGTGGCTGAAAGGAGACCTACACATCCATTCGGACCATTCGGATGGACGCTGGTCGGTCAAAGCAATCGTTGATCACGTGCGGCGGTTCAGTCTGGATTTCGTGGCACTGACTGATCACAACACTGTCAGTGGAACGGGGCATCTGCGAGAGGCGTTAGCCACGGCGGGTCTCGCAACCGTGGTCATCCCGGGCATGGAACTGACGACATTCTTTGGTCATGCCAACGTCTTGGGAGTCGAGGACTGGGTGGATTGGCGTACGACCCCGCCTGGAAGTGATGTGGTCCCGGTTGGCGATGCTGAGGGGGTTGAGGTTGGCGAGGATGACCGTGCGCTGACGTACACCGTGCATCGGCCAACCCGCACGATGGCCGAGACAGCAAGCGCGGTCCAGTCACGAGGAGGCCTGTTTGTCGTGAATCATCCGCGGTCGGCGGGCTACCCGATGTGCACTGGTTGCCACTGGGACTTTGACGACGCGCCGTCGTACACCAATGTGATTGAGGTCATGAACGGCGATTGGCCTCGTCGACAGAATGACGAGGCCATGACTCTCTGGGACCGGTGGCTCGCCCTCGGGTGGAAGGTCCCCGCGACGGCTGGAACAGACTCACACGCCGCCCCGCTTCACGCCGACCGCGTTGGGTTCACCTACGTGCACGCGATCCCGGACGTGACCGGCATCCTGACTTCGGTGAAGGCCGGACGATCATTCCTCTCCCGTGGGCCACATCTCGCGTGGCAGTCACCCGGTCCGGGTGAGGCTGTTCCACGCAATGCAGCCGAGGTTGCCGTCGAGGTGCGAGGTGTGACCGCCGGAAGCGAATTGAGGCTTGTGCGTGACGGACAGGTCGTGGACATGCGTCCGGCACCAACCGATGACGTTGTCGTGGCCTACACGCTGCGGTCCCGGCCGGCCGAAGGCACCTGGTTCCGGGTGCATCTGGTGCGTGCGGGAACCACCGAGTTGCTTGCGATCACGAATCCGGTGTGGGTCGGTCGCTAGCGGCAAAACTGACAATGCCATGTGTGGTTATCGCGTGGTTTCCATGACAGCGTGGTAGGCGTCCACTGTGGCTTCGGCAATCCTTGCCTGCGTGAAGTTGGCATGAACACGGTCGTGACCGCGACGGACGAAATCCAGTCTCAGGGCATGGTCGTCTCGCAGGCGACGCAGACAGGATGCCAATGCTGCGATGTCACCCTCGGGAAAGACCAATCCTGAGTCGGCGATCAGGTGCGGGATTTCACCCGAATCCGATCCGACGACGGCGACATTGCAGGACATTGCTTCGATCAGCATGCGCCCGAATTGCTCTTTCCATCTCGCGGTAGACAGGGATGGTAGAACGGCGACATCGAGCCGGGAAGCGAACGCCGGCACCTCATGGGACGGTACACCCGGGACGATGCGAAACCGGTCACCAAGTCCACGTTCCGCCGCGAGGGCACGGAGGCGGTTCTCCTCTGGTCCCCATCCCAGAATGTCCAGGCGGGTATCGTCGCCAAGTGACGCAACGGCTTCCACAAGGAGATGGACCCCCTTGAAGGCGTGCAGTCGCCCGGAGAACCACCCGACGGTAAACGGTGTACCGGACTTGCGTTCGGGCTTGGGGCGGAAGAGTGCCGGATCAACGCCAAACTGGGGTATGACCCAAGAGGGTCCCGCATATCCTTTGGCGCGAAGGACATCGACGGCGTCACGATTGCCGGCCAAGGCTCCCCCGATGTTCCGGTACACATACCGTTCAATGAGGCGGAAGGGCAGTGGGTACGCGCGGTTCAGGTTCTGCCAAGTGAAGAAGAGCGTACGCGCACCGCTTCGACGCGCTAGCCAGAGTGCGTGCGCGGTTGCGATGTTGTAGGGTTCCTCGTCGATGTGGATCAGGTCAGGCCTTGTATCGCGTATCAGCGTTGCCAGTCCTGGGTAGAAGTGGAAGTGGAACTGGCCGTTAAGGGCCATGGGGGTCTCGATCAGGCGATATCCATCGGTGTGCCTTCGTTCCATTAGCACGCGGCGTCCGGCGTCATCCCGCCAGTAGGGCGGAACGATGACTGTGAGATCAACCCCGCGTGAGGCAATCTCCTCGAGTTTCTTCTGATAGGCCCCGGCGATGCATGCCTTTGAGATCATCAGGACCCGCATGGATCTCTCCTGACCCAGGGCATCGCTGGTTGATCGGTATACGTGCGTGGAAGTCGCATGATGGTCACTGCGCCCGTCCGATGCCGCTTCGTAGAGTGCGCGCGTCGATTGCCGACTTGTACGCATCGGAGGTCTGACGCGCGCACTCCTCCCATGTGAAGCGTGCTGCCTGCAGTGGGCCACGCCTCGAGAGGTCAGTCCGTAGACCCTCATCCCGCCAGATTCGGGCAAGGATGGTTGCGAGTTCACCGGGCGTATCCGGATCGAACATGATGGCCGCGTCACCCATCAGTTCAGGAAGGGATGTGCGATTGGCGCAGACAACGGGTGTGCCGGCCTGCAGGGCTTCCAGTGGGTCGAGGCCAAACCCTTCATAGGTCGATGGGAAGACGAATGCGGTCGCCAGTTGCATCAGGGCAGACTTGTCTTCTTCGTCGATGAAGCCGGGAAAGTGGATGGTGGCTTGCATCCCTGCCTCATTGACCCTGCGCCGGATGTCTGGAAAGAGGGTTGGCCTTCGCCCCGGTTGTGGAACCCGTCCCGCGATCACAAGATGCACGCTGGTGGATCGGTCCATTGATGCGATGGCATCCACGAGACCTGTCAGGTTCTTTCGTACGTCAAAGCCTCCAAGGTAGAGAAGGAAGCGTTCGGGAAGGCCGTATTTGCTTCGAACCGCTTGGCGTACGTTTGATGGCACCGGTATGCCAAGGTGTGGGTCGACCCCCAGATAGACCGTCCGTACGCGGTCCGGTACGATGCCAAGCAGTCTGATGATGTCGCGGCGGGACGCTTCGGAATCGGCCAGGACAAGTGTCGCGGTGCGGGCACCGGCGCTGACCAGGCGGTTGTAGAGGGCGACCAGTGGTGTGGTGACGTAGGCGGGCATGACCAACGGGATCAGGTCGTGGATGGTGACGACCGTTGGGATGCCTCGGGTCATCACGGGTGACCCGAAATATGGGACATGAATGCAGTCAGCCCCACTCCGGCGCGCTGCGAGGGGAAATATCAGCTGTTCCCAAATGACCTTGCGAAGGTCGTTCGGCAGCCGTCGGGTAGCGGTTGCCGCGGGGAACGGAGCGAGCATCGGTTGCGTGCGAAATGACGCTGGCTGTGGTCGCGTTGTGTGGTCGGCGAGAAAGGGACGCAACGAAACCTCGCCACCTAGGCGCTCGGTTGCACCTATGAGGTGCGAGACATACTGGCCACTGCCGGTCGCCGGATGGGCGAGGAAGTGACCGTTGAGCGCAACCACGCTGCCCCACCGCCCCGCCCGGTTCACAGACGCTTCGCTTGGACTGTCAACCACATCCGGGGGAACGGATGAACGGGAGAGGTCGCGTCAGGGTGGCGGGCATCACCAGGGTAGTGATGCCTCCCCACCCAGTTTCGCCTACCTTCACACCTCTTCTTGTCAGGGGTGAGCGCCGCGGGTCGCGAGTTCGCGTTCGCGCTGTTCACGCACCTCGGTGGCGAAGGCCTCGAGGGATTCGCCATGCCGCTTGCTAGCGCGCCAGAATGCCGCCAACGCACGGGCTTCGGTGGTACCGGTTGCCTGTGCGAAGTCGCGCACGGCATCGTGCACGCCCGGGGCATCGGCCTCCCGTTCGATCTGGTTCAGTTCTTCCCGAAGGGTTGCAAAGAAATCGTATTCAGCCATCCCGTGAAACGTACCAGACGTGCGCCCATGCTGGTAGGAATCGGCGTCAGAACGGCAGTGCCCCCGCATCGGCCATTGCGGATCGGGGGCACTGTGCCGACTAACCCCACCGCCCCGCCTGATTCAAATGCGCTTCGCTAGCAGGGGCCAGTTCGTGGTCAGGCCGATTGCGGTTGGGGCACCGGTGTGGTGATCGTGGCACCATTGCCACTTCCGGGTTCGATCGCAAAGGTGAGGGACTTGCCATCGCTGGCGACGTCTATGGTGACGGCAGTGCCGGCCACGAGTTCGTTGGCGAGAGCCTTGCGGGCCAGCGCGTTTTCGATTTCGCGCTGCACGAGGCGCTTGAGCGGCCGGGCGCCATAGGTCTCGTCGTATCCACGTTCCAGAAGCCAGTCCGATGCGGCGTCGGTGATCGTCAGACCAATCTGCTTGGCTTCAAGCCGTGCGTGGAGGTCGCGGGCGATCTTGTCGACGACGTGGCGCAACTGAGGACGGGTAAGTCGGTTGAAGACGAGGATTTCGTCGATCCGGTTCAGGAACTCTGGCCGGAACGCCTTCTTGAGTGAGTCGAGGACACGGGTCCTCATCTCCTCGTAGCGTGAATCGTCGGTGCCAGTCCCCGTTGTCCGGAAACCGAGAGGCCCTGCCTGCAGGCTGATCCCGGATGTGCCGACATTGCTGGTCATGATGATGATCGTGTTGCGGAAATCCACGGTCCGCCCGTGCCCATCGGTCAGGCGCCCGTCATCCAGGATCTGGAGAAGGGCATTGAAGATCTCAGGATGCGCCTTCTCGACCTCGTCAAACAGGATTACCTGGTAGGGACGGCGCCGGACGGCCTCGGTGAGTTGGCCACCCTGGTCAAAGCCCACATAGCCTGGAGGTGAGCCGAAGAGGCGTGACGCGGTGTGGGGTTCCATGTACTCGGACATGTCGAGGCGCAGAAGGGCATCGTCGGCATCGAAAACGAACTCGGCGAGTGCCTTGGCAAGTTCTGTCTTGCCGACGCCTGTCGGGCCAAGGAACAGGAAGGTTCCAATGGGGCGCTTGCCATCGCCAAGACCGGAGCGTGATCGTCGCAGGGCATCCGCGACTGCAATGACCGCTTCGTCCTGCCCTACGACACGACGGTGGAGTTTTGCCTCGAGATCGAGCAGCTTGGTCGCCTCTTCGGAGTAGATGTTTGCCACCGGCACACCCGTCCACTTGGCGACTACCTCGGCAACATCCTGAGGCGTCACGACTGACTGTGGCGCGGGGATGCCTGAGGTGGTCGAACCCGATTCCTGTTCAATGCTGAGGCGTTCCTGGCGCAGACGCATTGCGCCTTCGTAATCCCGCTCAAGGGCTGCCTTGTCTTCCAGGTCATGCAACTGCCGAATGCGTGCAACGCGTCGGGGTGCGTCGGGATCCTTGGCGAACCCTCGCAGACGGACCTTGCTGCCGGCTTCGTCCATGACGTCGATGGCCTTGTCGGGCATGAACCGGTCGCTGATGTAGCGGTCGGCAAGTGTGGCGGCGGCCACGATGGCGTCGTCACCGATGATCAGGTTGTGATGCTGTTCGTACCGGGACTTCAGGCCACGAAGGATGTCCATGGTGGTGGCAACATCCGGCTGTTTCACGTAGATCGGTTGGAATCGTCGTTCGAGAGCGGGATCGCGTTCGATGCGGGACCGGAACTCGTCGAGGGTTGTAGCCCCAATGGCGCGCAATTCGCCTCGGGCAAGGGCCGGCTTGAGCATGTTGGCGGCGTCCATCGCGCCTTCGCCACCGCCGGCTCCAACAATCATGTGGAGCTCGTCGATGAACAGGATGACTTCGCCGTTGCGTTGGCCGATCTCGCCCAACACCGCCTTGATGCGTTCCTCGAACTCCCCGCGGAACTTCGACCCGGCGAGAAGCCCGGTGAGGTCGAGCGCAAGGACCTTCTTGTTTTGCAGTGGCTCGGGGACGTCACCGCTGGCGATGCGTTGGGCGAGCCCCTCGACAATGGCGGTCTTGCCGACACCCGGTTCCCCGATCAGGACCGGATTGTTCTTGGTCCGCCTCGCGAGGATCTCCATGGCGCGAAGGATCTCGTCGTGGCGCCCGATGACGGGATCGAGTTTTCCCTCGTGAGCCAGGCGGGTCAGGTCAACGGTGTACTTCTCGAGGGCGCGATATGTGCCTTCTTGGTTCTGGTCGTCAATCTGGCGTTCGCCCCTGAGTTCCCTGAAGGCTCGCGTGGCGTTCTGCGCGTTCACGCCGGCGGCGTTGAGCATGTCGGCACCCGGACCGCCTTCTGCCAAGGTGGCGAGGAAGAGGTGCTCGACGCCGATGAACTTGTCCTGCTGCTGGTTTGAAGCGAAGATGGCGGCGTCAAGGATGCGCTTTCCGCGCCGGCCAAGGAAGAGTTGTCCGGAGGCACCTTGGCGCGGTTGGCGTCCGAGGTGTGCGCGGACCTGGCTTGCGATTGCCTGGGGATCGGCCTTGAGGGAGGCAACGGCATCGACGACCGGACCGGTGTTGTCCAGAAGGGCAAGCAGAAGGTGTTCCGGTTCGACGGTTGCGTGCCCGAACTGCGTGACGATGGCCTGGGTGCGGGCCATGGCCTCTTGGGCTTGGCGGGTGAAACGCTCCATCGGGATCATGATCAGTTGCTACCTCACTTGTGTGGTGACTTGAGTGCCCTGCACGCAAGTGAAGTATAGTGGCGAGATGCAGGGTTGTAAAGGGTAGGTTTGATTGCAGTTTGTCAACGCGGAGCACCAACCGGCATGGACAGCAATACCATCCGCGAGCGCTTCGTGCGCTTCTTCGAATCCCGGGCACACCTTTCCTCAGCCAGTGCGTCATTGGTCGTGCAAGGCGATCCAAGCGTCTTGCTGACCAGTGCGGGGATGCAACAGTTCAAGCCCTTCTATCTTGACCCATCCCGTGCGCCAACGCGCCGGGCGGTCACGATCCAGAAGTGCATGCGGACTAGTGATATCGAGGAAGTGGGGGATGACACCCATCACACCTTCTTCGAGATGCTGGGCAACTTTGCATTCGGGGCGGCTGACCATGGGGGCTACTTCAAGCAGGAAGCGATTGCCTTCGCGTATGACTTTGTCACGCAGGAACTCGAATTGCCGGTGGGGAAGGTCTGGGCTACGACGTGGTCTGGCGAACCTGGGATACCGGCTGATGAGGAAGCGGTGGAACTTTGGGTTGCTGCCGGCATGCCGATTGCGCGCATCCGTGGACTCAACCGCAAGCCTGACGGTTCGCGTGAGAACTTCTGGGGACCGACTGGTGACAGTGGTCCGTGCGGCCCATGCAGTGAGTTGCACGTCGATGTGCTCGGCAGTTGTCCCCGCGGTGCATCAGATGCCGACTGTGGTCCGGGTCACGAATGTGGGCGCTTCGTCGAGATCTGGAACCTTGTATTCAATCAGTTCTATCAGGAGACCGACAAGTCACTCCGTCCCCTGGACCACACGGGAATCGACACAGGTGCGGGACTTGAGCGGATTGTTGCCATCCTCCAGGGCGCTCAGTCGGCGTACGAGACCGATCTTTTCCGTCCGATCGTAGCCGCCGCAGAGGAAAGGCTTGGAGTCAAGTACGGGACCTCGTGCGAAATTGACCGGTCACTCCGCATCGTTGCGGATCACGTGCGAAGCGTCACCTTCATGGTCTCGGATGGGGTTTTCCCATCCAATGAGGCGCGCGGTTACGTCGCCCGGCGTCTCCTACGCCGTGCCGTCCGGTATGGACGTCTCCTGGGGCAGAGCGGGCCATTCCTTGGGGCGCTCGTTGACGCGACCATTGCCCGTTTCGGCACCCTCTACCCGAACCTCGCGGAACGTGCGTCGACGATCCGGCGTGTCGTCAATCAGGAAGAGGCCAGGTTCTCCGAGACCCTCGCCGCCGGGACCGAGCTTCTTGACGAGGCCCTTGGTCGCCTCACTCCGGGAGAATCACTCGCCGGGTTGACGGCTTTCAGGTTGTATGACACCTGTGGGTTTCCGCTGGAACTGACGCGCGAGGTCGCCGAATCGCGAGGGGTCGCGATCGATGAGGCAGCGTTCCACGTCGAACTTGAGGCGAGCCGCGTCCGCAGTCGAGCGTCGCAGCGTTTTACGAAGTTGGCTGAACTCGACCTTCCCGCGGTCACCACCGAGTTCGTCGGCTACGACCGATTAACTGCCGATGGCGCGATAGTCGTCGCCCTGCGTGCGGGCGGTGAGCGGGTCGTCACTGTAGAGGCCCACACGGAAGACGTGTGGGTAGTCCTCGACCGGACCCCGTTCTATGCCGAGCGTGGTGGCCAGGCAGGCGATACCGGCGTGCTGACCGGCCCTCACGGACGCATCGCCGTCGTGACAACCCAGTCCCCCCAAGGGGAAGGGGCGATTGTGCATGTGGGGCGTGTTATCGAAGGCGCCATCGCCGAGGGAGATGTGGTTGTTGCGCAGGTTGACGAGGATGCGCGCCGAGGCACCATGGCGCACCACACGGCGACCCACCTTCTCCACGCCGCTCTCCGCGCCGAACTCGGGGAACACGTACACCAGTCCGGGTCACTCGTGACCCCCGATCGGTTGCGGTTTGATTTTGCGCACGGGCAGTCACTCACGCCCGACGAACGTCGCGCCGTTCAGGAGCGCGTGAACCGTGCCATCAGGGCAAACCTTCCGGTGTCGGTTGTCGAGATGCCCACTTCCGAAGCCGTCAAGATGGGGGCACTCGCGCTCTTTGACGAGAAATACGGTGATCTTGCCCGTGTCGTGACGGTTCACTCTGCAACACCCTTGTTTGGTCAGGATGCAGCCAATGAGGCCCCGTTGAGCCGTGAATTGTGTGGCGGCACCCACGCATTCCATACCGGTGACGTCGGCCCGTTCGTGATCGTTTCCGAAGGAAGTACCGGGTCTGGGATCCGTCGCATCGAGGCCCTTGCAGGCGCCGCCGCGATGGCGCACCTCGATCATCAGTCGGCGCTTCTCGATGGGCTTGCATCACGGCTCGGTTCGACGCGTGAAGATATTAGTTCGCGGTTCGACGCGGTGTTAGCTGATCTTTCCGACGTGCGTCGCCGTCTCGAGGCATCCGAACGCCGCGAGGCACAGGATGCGTTGTCGGACGCGTTGGCTCAAGTCCAGACCTTTGCTGATGCCGGCGGACAGACAATCGCCGTGCTTGGTGCCGAGGTATCCGCAATGGTCGCGCCTACGCTCGACCGTCTGCGAGAGGCGACTGATTGGCTTCGAGACAAGATTGGCGTGCCGGCGGTCATCGTCCTCGCGTCCGTGGTGGACGGTCGGGTCCAAGTGATCGCGACGGTGCACCGTGATCTCTCGCGTACCTTGGGTGCCAACAAGGTGTTGTCAGAAGTGACAGCCGAACTCGGTGGTCGCGGAGGTGGCCGTCCGGAGATGGCGCAGGGCGGTGGCGGAGATCCTGCCCGGCTAGGTGCTGCGCTTGCCCGAGGAACTGGCACGGCCCGTACGTCACTTACAGGTTGAATGCTTCCCAGCCGGTTATTTTCACGCTTGGGCGCAGTTCCATGACCGCGGGCGGTGTCCCCCTGCCCGTGTTTGCGATTCTCGTTGCTGATCGGAACCACAGAGCCCCTCGTTCCGTAGCGCGGTGCGCCTGTTCGCCCGGGGTGCCCGCCAGACCCGGGAAACCGTTCTGCTTTCGTTCGTGGGTTGACGGAAGATGCTGTCTCGCGAGCGGCCATTACGTACCCGAAACATCCGGATCGGGTGCCGGTCGAAACACAAGGAACGAGCAGAATGCCTCGCCAGACTATTGCGGATTTACTGGGCAGGATTGGCGGGAGTGGTCTGGCTGCGATACGGCGACGTGTTGTCGCAGGATCGGGCCGCAATCGGGACGGAGCAGGCCAGTCGAACCGGATAGCGCCACCAGATTCATCCTTCCTCTCGGTCATCGATTGTGGTGCGGGTCTGATCAAGGCCGTGGTTGTCGAGCCCGAACAGCGTCGCGATGACCATTCCGCGCCCGGTCACGTGCGTGTTTTGGGGGTTGGTGTGGCTCCCACGCCAGTGACGTCGGCGATGGAGGTTGACCCTGGAGAGCTGTTGACTTCGGTTGAACATGCCCTCCGGGAGGCGGAAGATCTCGCAGGAACAATCCCGAGGCGCGCGATGCTGGCAGTCCCCGGTGCCCAGACCGTAGTGGCGCTGGGAGAGGGAACGGTTATTCGTCCCTTGCCCTCGGCTCCCATCACCCGGGACGAGTTGGCCGAAGCAATGAGCTTGGCACGGTCAGCCGCGTTGGCCAAGGCGCGCGAGTACATGAGGGAAGACCGGGGCGACGTGACCGATCTCCGCGTCGTGAGCGCGGCCCTGTTCTCGATCATCGTTGATGCCGAGAGCGTCACCCTGGCAGTCGGTTTGACAGGTGCGAAGGTCACGGTTTCGCTCGCAGTCGCTGCTACCGAACTGGCGGTTTTCCAAAATCTCCGCACGTTGGCGGAACGCCTCGACCTGGAATTGGTCGGTGTGGTGGCGGTGCCCGCCGCCTTGGGTAGCGCGGTGCGGACCATTGTCCCGCCGTCTGGCGCCGTAGTGATCGATATCGGCGCCGGTGCCACGACAATCGCACGCATCGGGCAAGCGGGAACGGAGCTCTCCCTTTCGGTGCCGATTGGCACGAATGCGCTCGAGGATCATCTGGTGGCGGAGACCGGGTTGACCGCGTCCCAGTCGCGGGATTCCCTGAGCCACTATGTTTCTGGAGACCTCAGCAAGATTTCCCGGAGTGCGAACCGGGATCACGTCCAACGGGTTGGGGCGTTCTTTGCTTCGGTCTGGCGTGATGCGGTTGAAGTCCGGTTGACCGATCTTACGCGGGAACACCCGCTCCCACCGCTGGTCTGGCTGTGCGGTGGTGGCGCGCGACTGCCGGACCTGCGGGGTGTCCTGACCGGACCAGCGTGGCGAAATACGTACTTTGATCAGACCCCGGTCGTCTCAATCTTGGGACCCACGGATTTGGTCGGACTCCACGGTGACCCCGAACACCTGGGGCGCCTGAATGGGTCGGTCCTCGTACCATCATTGGCACTGGGCATTGCAGCGGTGCAGGCGATCGCGCCAACGGACGACTTGTCCTCCCTGGTAAGCCGCCTGCGGTCGTCCTAGCAAGTGCAACCGGTCGTGTCCAAGGCGCGAATCTGCCATTCTTCCCTGTTAGGCCACCGATCGCTGTTGTTGCGGCGCGAATCGCGGCCGCGACGTGGAGTCACCAACGGCAACGTAACCGCAACCGTTCCGGGGCGTTGCGAATACCAGAGTTATGGCGACTGCTACCGCTATCCACGCGAACGCTGAACAGCAACCCACCCTGCTTCCGTGTCCTGCGGGTGCCTCGCTCCTTTCGCTCGCCTCGGCGATTGAATCGGCGAACGGAATGCGCGTGATCCTTGACGCGCGTGACGTTCCTGCGTCACTGCGGACACGGACCAGCCTGATCGTTCTGAAGAGGCGCGCAGACCGGCGTGGCAAGTTGCTGCGCCTGATCGCTGCGAACCGTGACTTGCGACGCATGGCGGCACGCGAAGGCATTGATGCGATCGCATCTCCCGACTTTGAATCTGTTGCGTGGTCTGATCACGGCTCGGCTTCTGGGTTCGGCCCGGCGGGTGCGGTGCCTGCTGTTGCCGTTCCACCTCTACCAACCTTTCCAGAGGGGCGCGGTGACGACGACTTGATTCGGTCGACGCCTGACACACGTCCGTTGACCTTTCTCGCGAGGCAGGGATCACCGGATGCCCGCATCGGGGTCATCGATGAAGTGATGATCGTCGGTGAGCGTGCGCGTGGATTGGATGCCGTGCATTCGCCACACACCTCCCCATCGTCACCGATCGAGATACGCGCCGGCATGTCGACGGTCGAGGCTTGGCTTGATATCGACGTGACCCCGGGTCGCGCCTCCGACGCATTGCCGCAAGGTGCCGCGTCTGGGGCGCCACATGACGCAAGTGGCGCAACGCCAACCCATCCAGAGGAAGATCGCATCCCGGCCCGGCGGGTGCACTCGCTACGGATCGTGCGTGGGCCCGAGACCGGCACACCCGGCGAGGAACTCCTTGGCAATCCAGACGGTTCGCATGACCCGGTGGACGTCATTGCGACGTCAGTCCTCAATGGTCCAACCGGTGGCGCCGGTGAGGCACGAACCGGGGTGCGACGACCCATCCTGCCTCTCCGGGCGAGGCCTAGCCGGATGGCGCGACACCGGACGAGTGGCCGGATCGTGCTCGAACCCACATTGGGTGAGCGACGCCACCTTGAGAAGATCCGTCGACTTGCAGGTGACCAAGCCGAGGTCATGGAAACGGGACGGGTGCGTCCAACCGTTCCGGCACCGTTTGGCTCCATTGGCGGGAAAAGTGCGGATGCGATCGGTGAAGTGGTCAGCGGCCTTCGCCAAGCTATTGAGACCGGCATCGGGTCCAGCCAAGTGCGTAACGCGCGACGGAGTGCCCCGAGGATAGCCACCGTGGCACTCTCATTGGTGTGGACCGCGGTCGTCGGTACGCTGCGATGGGTATTCCGGTTGTTGGGTTGGCTAGGTGTCGGCCTCGTACGGTTGCCGGCCCCGGTTCAGCGTGGACTTGTCGCCTTCGCCGGCGTCGCGGGCCTGGTCGGAATGTTTGTCTGGTACGTAGTTCCTTCGGCGACCGTCGAGATCGTTCCGGATGTCGAGACATGGTCAACCACGATGCCGATCACCATCGATCCGGGTGCCCGAAAGGCTGATCCGGTGACCGGGCGTGTTCCGGGCAAGTGGATCGTCAAGGAAGTGACCGAGACCGCACAGCTGCCGGCATCTGGCAAGCGCACCGTTTCAGATGGGCGCGCCACTGGCGATGCAGTTTTCGTCAACAGGTCCGACAAGGCGATCACCGTGCCGAAGGGGACGATTGTCCTGGCAGGGTCACAGCGGTTCGCAACTCAAGTGGATGTGGTGGTGGCGGGGACGACGTTCACTGGTGCTTCGCGAAGGTTTGCCGTTAGTCGTGTCCCAATTCAGGCCATCGCTGGCGGTGTAGCGGGGAATGTGGAGAAACAGCAAATCGTGGCCATCGAAGGCACGCTTGCTGGCCAGTTGGATGTGCAGAACGACGTGGCCCTCCGAGGCGGCACCGACCGTGCCATCACCTTTGTCAATCCGGACGATCGTCGACGTGCCCAGGAGAATGCTCAGAAATCTGCTATTGACAAGTTGGCATCACAGGTCAAATCCGTGTCAATCGATCCTCAAAAGGAAGTCGCGGTGCCCCTGACAACCCCTGGTGCGACTCCTATTGGGCCCGGGGGAATGATGTCTGTTTCCGAGGTTACCTACAGCAAGAACGAGAACGATGAGGCGACATCGGTTCAGGCAACCGTCAAGGTCCGGTACGCCGTGACGACCTTCACACTTGCAGATGTGCAGGAACTTGCCCAAGGTGCCGTGATCAACCGCATCGCTCAGGAACGTCCGGGATTTGCTCCGGTGACCGGAACGGCGCGGGTACAGACCCCGGAAGTTGGATCATTTGAGACGGTCACTGGTCAGGTCCAGGTTCGCGCCAGGGCCACCGCGTCGGTCGTTCCTGTCTTCAATGCGTCCGATATCCGGGCCGCAATTTCGGGCCTGACCCCTGATGATGCCCGGACGTACCTGCGATCACTCACAGGTGCTGCGTCCACTCGTCTTGAGGCGTGGCCAGAATGGAAATCGACCTTGCCAGGTATCGGGTGGCGGATTTCAGTGACTACCCGGTCTTCCAACGGTACTGCGCCGTGACCTTTGTTTAGTTGGCCCCAGCACGTGACACGGCATGCATGCCGGACGGACCAGTGATGACCGTCATGATCGCCCTGGATGTGGGAGATCGTCGGATCGGGGTGGCCGCGAGTGACCCCACCGGCCTGTTGGCGTCGCCAGTCGGTGCGATCATCCGAAACGATCTCGGATCGACCCTTGATGGGATCCGTTCGGTAGTGCGCGAGCGCGGTGCAACCGCAATTCTTGTTGGTGTTCCCCTAGGTCTTCTGGGAGAGGCGACGTCGCGGTCCGAGGCTATTCGCTCGCTTGCGGATCGAATCGCCGCGCATACCGGATTACCGATGGTGTTCCGGGACGAGCGAAACACCTCCCTGGATGCTTCGCGACTGGCGAATGCCGTAGATCTGGCCGGCGGGCATGTTGACGCGTTGGGTGATGCGTCTGCGACAGGGCGACGGGCACGGCTTCGCCCAATACCATCGGTGCGCGAGAGGGAAGCGCGTCGGCGACGGATCGATGCCTTGGCGGCGACAGTCCTGCTCCAGGCGTACCTCGACGAAAGACGTAGGTTCGAAGACGCCCTCAAGGATGCACTTGACGTCCGGGCAGTGGACAATGAAGCCGACTTTCTCTCGATGGCTGATCCCGAGATTGATGGCATACGGTGACGGGTGATGGCCAGACAAAGCGATGCGGAACCACGATCCAAAATTGGTCGAGGGGCAGCGCGCGAGCGTCCTCCGGGCGAGACAGTCCAGTCCCAGCGTAAGACTACGCGTCGACGCGGTGGTGAGGTCGGTGGTGGACGGATTGTCATCGCATTCGCGTTTCTGGTGGCAGTGGGAGGCTTCGTCTTCAACGCCATCTGGTCCGGCATGAACGACCCGCAGACTGCAACGGTGGCGGTCGGCGACATGGCTGTGACAACACGAACAACTTCGGCCGGGCGGTCGACCCCGGCCCCAACCGTTGCTCCCGGCTCACAGGTGACGTTCGTCATCGCACCGGGTGACACGGCAACAGTGATATCCGAGCGGCTGGCCGAGGTTGGACTAGTCCCCAATGCACGGCTCTTCCGCATGGCCGTCATCTGGCGAGGCGCAGAGGACCGCATGCTTGCAGGGTCATACCAGGTTCGGCAGGGCACGTCGATGAATGAACTCATCGACGCCTTCCAGATACAGAAAGTGCGCGAGATGACGCTCACGTTCATTGAGGGACGTCGCCTCGAGGAACAGGCCGAGATAATTGCGACATCAGCGGCCGGGATTGATCCGGAGCAGTTTGTCTTGGGTGCCCGACGGGCGAACTTCGTGTACGAGTTCCTGCAAGCCCGACCTGCAGGCACCACGCTGGAGGGCTATCTCTTTCCGGACACCTACCGGGTCCTGCCGAACGACACGACTGCCGATGACGTCATTCACATGATGCTGCGTCGTTTCGGGCAGATCGTCACGCCGCAGTATGTTGCAGAGGTCCGGCGAAATACGGGGCTGCCCGGTCTGACCGTGCATGAGATCGTGACGATTGCCTCGATTGTTGAACGTGAGGCGGCGGTTCCATCCGAACGGGCACGCATTGCGTCGGTCTATCTGAACCGCTTCCGTGATGGGGAGGGCCTGTTTGCCGATCCGACGGTGCAGTACGCCGTTGGCAAGTCGGGGGCGTGGTGGCCCGTCCTTCGTGACGCACCGAGACTGATTGCACCCGATTCGCCCTACAACACGTATATGCAACGGGGCTTGCCTCCCGGTCCCATCGCGAACCCTGGAGAGGCCTCCCTCCGCGCCATGGCCTCCCCCGACGGAAGTGGATTCAAGTACTTCGTCCGGAACGATGTCCGTAATGACGGCACACACGTCTTTGCAGTGACGCTTCGGGAACACGAGGCAAACCGGGTGAGATACCAGAAGCCTGGCTAGCCGTGGCTATCATTCCGGCATGACAGAGCTCAACCGCGATCATTCCGCCGGCGTGGGCGCGACACGTCTGGCCGCACTGAGGCGCCATCTTGCCGCCCTGAACGCCGACCCGGCGCGGACGGCTTCAATCGATGCAATCCTCATCACGCAAGCCGACAACCGTCGTTACCTGACCGGGTTCACCGGTTCGGCGGGCCAGGTCCTTGTGTCGGCGACCGATGCGGTGATCTTTACCGACTACCGCTATGTCGAACAGGCTTCGGTCCAGTCACCGTCGTTTACCGTCGTCCAGCCTGCAGGGTCGCCGTGGGCAGCGATTGCACAGCGTGCGTCGGAGCACGGTGTCGCGCACTTGGCAATCGAGTCGGACGACATGACTGTCGATGGTCATCGGCGGTTACTCGCCTCGATGGCCCAACACGCCCCCGGGTGCGCCATCTCGGGCGAGGCCGGGCTTCTGGTTCCCTTGCGCCAAGTGAAGGATGCCTCTGAAGTCGAGAGGATTCGCCGTGCCGTCCTGATCGGTGACCGGGCAATCGAAACGGTTACCGCAGGATTGCGTCCCGGCATGACGGAACGCGAGATTGCATGGCGTCTTGAGGTGGTAATGCGGGAGGCAGGTGCGACCGGTCTCTCGTTTCCAACGATCGTTGCGAGTGGCCCGAATGGCGCCATGCCGCATCACCGACCGGGGAACCGCGAAATCCAGCCGGGTGATCCGATCGTGATCGACATGGGGTGCGTCGTTGACGGCTACTGTTCTGACATGACGCGGACGGTCGTTGTGGGTGAGCCGGATGCCACGTTCTGGAATGTGTACCGGACGGTTTTGGCGGCGCAGACGGTCTGCGAGGATGGGTTGCGGGCGGGAATGACCGGCATCGAGGCTGATGCACTTGCCCGCGACACGATCGGACGTGCCGGATTTGACCCGGTGGCGTGCTTCGGCCATGGGACCGGCCACGGGGTTGGAATGGCGATCCATGAGCCTCCGTGGTTGAGCAGTTCCGAACGTGGTTCGAGTCGGATTCCGGTAGGCGCAGTGGTGACGGTCGAACCTGGAATCTACCTACCCGGTTGGGGAGGCGTGCGCATCGAGGACATCGTCGTGGTTGGTGAACAGCGGTGCCATGTCCTGACTACCGCGCACAAACAACCCGTTGTGGCTGTTTGAGGTCCGACCCATACAACAGGAGGCTTCCCGGGAGACCCGTACACTTTGGCTGCATAGGAAGACTGATGTGCGCCGGCCTTGCCGGCCATCGGCGTGTGCCCCGCCCGTTTCCCCGGGCGCCCTGCGACGCTGGGTGCGCATGAACATCACTGGAGACAGACGAACGTGATCACAGTTGGCGAACTGCGCAAGGGAGTCGGGATCGAACTCGACGGCAAGATCTGCAGCATCGTTGAGTTCCAGCACATCAAGATCGGGCGTGGTGGTGCGTTGGCGCGCCTCAAGTTGCGCGACCTTCGCAGCGGAGCCATCTTCGACAAGACTTTCTCCGCATCGGAGAAGTTCCGGCGCATCCGCATTGAGCGTCGTCCAGTGACGTACCTCTACAACGACGAAGACATGTACCACTTCATGGATCAGGAGACCTACGAGCAGCGTCCCATCACCAAGGACATCCTTGGCGACGCGGTCAATTACCTCAAGGATGGGATCCAGCTGGAGATCAACCTGTATGGCGAGGAAGCGATCGGCGTGGAGTTGCCCCTGAACATGGTGATGTCGATCGTGCAGACCGATCCCGGGTTCAAGGGGGATACTGCAACCGGTGGCACCAAGCCGGCAACCCTCGAGACAGGTCTCGTCGTTCAGGTTCCCCTGTTCGTGAACTCGGGTGACCGGATCAAGGTCGATACCCGCGACGGCAGCTACATCGAACGCGCGTAGGCAGGACGGCAATGACGACACCGACGGACCGCTCCGACACCTTGCGCCTTGCAGTGATCCTGGGGAAGGATCTTGAGACCGTGATGACGGCCGTTACCAGGACTTTTGTCGAGGAGGTTCGGCTTGAGGATGGAGACATCGTGATCCAAGTGGTCCGTGGGATTGGTGGCGTAGGTCCAACCGGCTCTGTGGCTGAACGTGGGGACGCGGTGCCAAGAGCAGCGGGTGAAGTCGGTCACTTCCCCATGGTTTCATCTGGTGAGGCAGACGTGACCGAGATCCGGTCACCTTCGGTAGGGTTCTTCCACCGTGCGCGATCCGAAGGTGGGCCGAACCTCGCTGTGGATGACGCCACAGTGGTAATCGGGGCACCGATCGGCGTGATCGAGACCCTCGGCATGGCGGGAGAGGTGGTGTCCCCGGTTGCCGGTCGGCTTGAACTGCGGATCCACGACGGTCAGGCGGTTGACTATGGCCTCGTGGTTGCCGTCGTCCACCCGGTGTAGGTCATCTCCGCGCGAAGCACCAGACGGGCAGTTCCGTGAGCGATGATGGGACGCGTCTGGTGACTGGGACCATACTTGGGGTCCGGGCCGGTGCCCTTGGCGACGTACTGCTGGGCATTCCCTCGTGGCAGGCAATCCGGCGTGCCAACCCCTCCGGGTCGATTGTCGTAGCCTCGCCATCTGGTCCGGCGCAATTCATCGCCTCATCGGTGCCTGGTCCCCTCCGGATCATCCGTCCTGATACCCAATCAATCGCCGATCTCTATCTCGGTGATGATGACCGCTTTCAGAACGGCGGTAATTTCGTTTCTGTCACTGACGTAGGTTTCGATTGGGCCTCGGTGACGCACGCAGTGGTGTGGACCCAAGCCAGTCTCGACATCGCAGACCGGCTGAGGGCGCGGGGTGTGGGATGCGTGGTCGTCGCACCTCCGTTTCCTCCGGCCAGCAATCGAACGCATGTTGCGGACTGGCTTGCCAGCACCATCGAACCGGTTGGAGGCGTCTTGCCCGCGGGTTGGGATGCTTCACCGTGGATCAAGCAATCCAGCGCGGTTGCCTCCCTTGATGATCAGTGGTCGGGCGCTGAAGACTTTGTCGAAGGTCGTTGCGTTGTTGTGCATCCCGGGAGTGGAAGTGCGAGGAAGTGTTGGCCGGCCCTGAGTTGGCACGCATTGATCCGTGACCTGGTGGGTCAGGGGTACAAGGTGATGGTTCTCGAGGGAGAGGCGGATGGCCCGGCGGTCACGGCCATCACCACCGCGATGTCACGCCAGATGGTCTGGGTGATCCGGGGACGGTCTCTCGCGGAAGTTGCACGCCTATTTGCCGATGCGTCTGGCGTCATTGCAAACGACTCGGGTATTGCGCACCTGGCTGCTGGGCTTGGGGTGCCCACGGTCGCAATCTTTGGACCGACAGATCCTGCGGTCTGGCGTCCCCGCGGTCCAATCGTGCGGGTGTGTGGGGGTACTCCCGGCGCTTCATGGCCTCATGCGGGCCGTGTCGCTTCCGAGGGCGTGATCTGGCCGGCGGTTGACGAGGTGATTGCCGCCATCGCAGAGACATTCACGCCTGCATGATCGCGGTAACGAGGCCTGATTACCCGACAAGGTTCCGAACCAGGGCGACGTACCGCCTAGCGTCAGCACGGTTGCCCCGAAACGCTTGCCAGAGTGCCTCCATACCGAACAGGACCACGTGTTCGGCCCGCACCAGGGCAGCCACCGGCTTTCCCAGAGTGCGTGCTGCGTACGTCATCTTGCTGGCGTAGTAATGGCGGTCGCGCGCGCCAACGTTCTGGTCGGCACTTTGTGATCGATGGTGAAAGACATGGGCTTCAGGTGCGTAGGTGCAGGTCCAACCGGAACGTCGCAATCGTCGCGCAAGGTCGGTTTCCTCAAAGTAGAGGAAGAATGCTGGATCAAATCCCCCGACGGCAGCGAGTGCAGCTGCCCGGACAAGCAGGCACGCACCGGAGATCCAGTCGACTGTCCCTGGGACATCGGGTAG
This sequence comes from Chloroflexota bacterium, assembly GCA_947446285.1. Taxonomy (GTDB): domain Bacteria; phylum Chloroflexota; class UBA11872; order UBA12225; family UBA12225; genus UBA12225. The sequence continues at coordinate 84,844 of CANFGH010000002.1, read as the reverse complement.
GTCAGCGCACTGGTACCGGCGAATGATCGGTTCGATAATCGGCCATCCGGGCGATCCATCGATTCCACCTCCGCGCCATTGGAGGGGAGTGCTTTCCACCAGAAGGGTCGCAAGGTTGGGGAAGCGTCGACGAGGAGGTTGCGGTCGCCCGTCGGGAAACCGGAGGTCTGGACCAGCAATCGCATGTCTTGGACTCGTGGCAAGGGCATTTCGGAGGGCTGCTAGCGCGTCGGGTGCGAGGCGTGCATCCGGATTCAGGAACAGAACGTGTTGGCTTCCGATCGCCCGGGCGATGGCGATGCCTTGGTTGCAGGCGACGCCGAAACCGACATTGCAGGTGTTGGCGACTACTGTCGTTCCGGGTGTTGCCCGGGCGACATCGATGCTGTGGTCGGTTGAAGCATTGTCGATGACGACGACCTGGACGGTGATGCCTCCCGTTTCGGCCGCGTTGGCTATCGATGCCAGACATTCGTGCATGAGGGCCGCGACGTTGTAACTGACGATGACGGCGACGGTATCGGGCGGATGATTACCGAAATCGGGCAGGTCAGACGGCACTGGATCTGGGACGCGTGAGGTTGTGTCATCGCTTACCGTCACGGCTGACCTGGAGTCTCCGTCGGTAGTACGGTCACCTGCGTCTGCGCCCGCTCTTTTGCGAGAGGAAGCCGGGGCCACGCCCACCTCAGCGCCTTCCGGGTTTAAGCGGGTACGGCCCGTTGCCCAAGCAAGCCGAAGGGTCTGGAGTTCGGCGATTGCCAGCAGGACGGCAAGGATGACACCATGGGCGCCGGCGCGCCAACCCTGCAGGGTGACGTACCGGCGCCAGAACTCGCGCCAGGGTTGCAGGACAAAGTTATGGGGGCGGACGCGCTGTCCACGGGATACGCGAGCGGCAGCCTCCATACGCGCATACCGCTGTTGCTTGAACCAGAAGTGTTGCCAGTCGTCGTAGTTGTAGTGAATGAGGCGTGCCTCGAGGTGGGCGTCTGGTCCGTCAAGCAGGACGAGTTCATGGACCGGTCGCGCTGGGTCATAGCGCCCGCGGTCCGTGCGGAAGAGGCGCAACTGGTAGTCGGGATCCCAACCTGCGTGGCGCACCCATTTGCCGGCGATGATGTTTCGTCGGGGCACCCAGAACCCGACGGGAGCGGTCGTGTGCCCGGAGGCGTGAGCAGCGTCACTTTTCTCGACAACACGGGTCGCTTCGGAGGCCAACTCTGGCGGAATGCGTTCATCGGCATCGACAAAGAAGATCCAACGGTAACCCCGGCGGGAGGCTTCAGTGATCGCGAACGTCCGTTGCCCGGCCCACCCATCCCAGTCTCGATGCAGCACGATTGCCCCGCGGGCGCGGGCAAGGTTGGTTGTGGCATCGGTGCTTCCGCAGTCGACCACCATCTGGGCGTGGGTCCACGACACCGAATTGAGGCACGCCTCGATGTGCCTCGCTTCGTTGCGGGTCAGGATGCACGCAAGGATCCGGCTATCGTTTTCCGCATCATTTTTGTGGGTTGGACGGCCATGGCCCGATGCGGGCTGGGTGTCAGGCGACAAGGCGCATCACCTCACGGCATCCACGGATCCGTTCACGCGAGGCGTCATCCGGTGTACGGCGTTTTAGGCGTACGATTTCCCGGGCACACCCGATCCATGTGATCCCTCGGGCGATGACGACCGTCGCGGGAGGCCAGTACCGGCGGAAGTAGTGAAGGCGGCTCCGGTGCAACTCCACGAACATGCGCGCCGCGACGGTACGCGTACTTTGGCCCGAGTGATGGATGCCTATGGCGTCGGGGCAGTGCCAGATTTCCCATCCGAACGCACGGAGACGCCTGCACCAGTCAATCTCTTCAACGTACATGAAGTAGCGTCCGTCGAAGCCTCCTGTGCCCACGATGGCGTTTCGACGAATGGCCATAAGCGCGCCGAGGACCGCATCACATTCAAACGCGATGGCGTCGATCGTGCGAGGATAGCGGCCGTTCAATCGAGACTCGGTCAGTCGCCAATTGAGGGGGAAGAAGTCAAGGAAGACCTGTGCCAAGCTCGGGAACCGGAACGCGGCGTGCTGGAAGGATCCGTCACCATACGCAAGCCGTCCCCCGGCTGCGCCAATCCGCGGGTGATCCCGGAGGAACTGGTGGAAAGCGCCGATTGTGCCTGGCTGAAGTTCGCAGTCCGGATTGACGAGGATGATGGTTCTGCCTCGTGCTACTGCGAATGCACGGTTACACCCGGCCCCGAAACCGAGGTTGACATTGCTCTCCATCACCTTGACACCCGGGAAACGTTCCCGCACGAACGAGGCGGACCCGTCAGTGGAGGCGTTGTCGACGACGATCACTTCGAGCCCGGCAACATCACCTGATTGGTGGATGACAGGGTCGAGGCAACGTTCCAACCAGTTGCGGGAGTTGTAACTGACGACGACGACAGTGACGTCGACCAATGACCCATCTTCGGGATTGGTGTCCGATGTGGGTCCAATAGCAGCGGTGGTTCGGTCAGGCATCACCGGATTTCCCGAGTACCATGCGGAACGATGGATAATGGCTCCGCACGCGCAACTGCCCCTCGCATCCGGCCTCACGCAAGCGATGTGTGTCCGGTCGTCGCGGTGGTCTTGGCTGCAGGGGCATCGACACGGATGGGGGCACCCAAGGCACTCCTGCCGTGGCAGGGTCAACCACTCGCGTCATATGTGGTCTCGGAACTCCTGCGCATTCCGCCAGCTCCGGCCCATCATGGCCCCGGCGTCCCTGTGCTTCGCTTGGAACGGATTGTGGTGGTGGTCGGTCATCGTGCGGAGGAGGTCATGGCGTCCGTCACGGGTGACGAGCGGGTCACGATAGTCGTCAATCGAGACTGGGAAGCTGGGAAGTCGGGATCGGTGGTGGCCGGATTGAGCGGGGTTCCCGAGGGTCGGCACACGCTCATTACCGGGGTTGACCAACCTCGTCCGGCATCGGTAATCCAGACTGTCGTCGCCAATCACCTGGATGGCACCGGCCGGAATGATGGCCGATTGGTCACGATTGCCGGAGCGCTGGGGCGCCGCGGGCATCCGACGATCTTTTCCCCGTTGTTGCGTGATGATCTGTTCGGGATCAACGAAGCCACACTTGGCTTGCGTGCGGTGATTTTTCGACACGAGGCTGCGGTTCACACCTTTGACACTGGTGATGAGATGGCCCTATTGAACCTCAACACGCCAAAGCAGTACGCCGAAGCATACGCACTTCACGGGCGCACCGACAATTGATCCCATCGGCCGCGCCTTCCCCGCAACCAGAAGAGAGGAGGAAGGTTTGGCCGCGGGACCGTGGACGGTACACTTGAAGGACGGGTATCGCGGTCGGCACGTGGAACCGGTACGGACGAGATGACCTCGGTTCCGGGGTTCCGTGTCGTCGGCAAGTCCCCACGCATTGCTCCTCACCTGCGGTGGCGGGAGAGGGGATGCCTCACCGCGTTTGATGGATCTGCCCTTGCCTAAGGGTTCACGACGAGCAGAATGATGTCCGGTCCGTTGAGCGCTTTCCTTGGCTTGTTCTCCAAGGACATTGGCATTGATCTTGGGACCGCGAATACCTTGGTGTATGTCCGCAACAAGGGTGTGGTGATCTCCGAACCCTCTGTTGTGGCGATGGACAAGCGCACCGGCCGGGTCCTGACGGTAGGCACCGAAGCCAAGCGGATGGTTGGCCGCACGCCGGCAAATATCGTGGCCATCCGTCCGCTACGTGACGGGGTCATTGCCGACTTCGAGACCGTCGAACACATGTTGCGGTATTTCATCGGGAAGGTTCATGACCGATTCCCGATCACTCCGCGACCACGGGTCATCATCGGCGTCCCTTCCGGCGTGACCGAAGTCGAGAAGCGCGCTGTTCAGGATGCTACTGTGAATGCAGGTGCCCGTGAGGCGTACCTCATTGAAGAACCGATGGCCGCTGCGATTGGTGCGGGCCTGCCAGTTCACGAGCCGGCGGGAAGCATGATTGTCGACATCGGGGGTGGCACCACCGAGGTCGCGATCATCTCCTTGGGTGGAGTGGTGCTCTCACATTCGATCCGCATCGGTGGTGACGAGATTGATGAGCAGATCACCCAGTTCGCCCGGCGGGAATTCGACCTTCTCATCGGGGAACGAACCGCGGAAACGACCAAGATAAGCGTCGGGTCTGCCCACAGTCTCTCGACAGTCCTCCGATCCCTCATGCGGGGTCGGGACCTCGCGACCGGTCTGCCCAAGGAAATCGAGGTCACCGACGAGGCAATCCGCGAAGCGATCGCCGGGCCGGTTGGTTTGATTGTTGATGCGGTGAAGCGATCAATCGAGGAATGCCCGCCGGAACTCTTGGCTGACATCATGGACACCGGGATCATTCTTGCCGGTGGTGGTGCAATGCTGAGGGGGCTGGACGTACGTCTCTTCGAGGAGACGAAGATTCCTGTCCATATCGCCGAGGACCCGCTGTTGTGCGTGGTGCGAGGGACCGGTGCGTGCCTTGAGAACCTTGAGGTGTATCGAAAAGTCTTCGTGGCGGATCCGTACGCCCGGCTGCGCACGTGACCAGCGGTGTCGGCAGTATCGTTGTTTTCGCCACCGATGGGTGGTCTGGGCTGAGATGACAACGTACATCACTCGCCGTCGTGACTCACCGGTTGCGTGTTGCGTGATGAGCATGATCAACGAGGCTCCCTCCCCCTTTCTCACCGTTGCGACGGGAGCGGGGAGCGGACGCGCCGAGGTTCCGGAGACGGTGTGGGGTCGCGGCGAATTGCAGGCGGGTACGGATGGCCTTGGGGAACGGTCGGACGCTGCGAATGCGGGCAGGCGTGACCGCGGACCAATCATCACGCCATCGAAGCGGCCAAGGATGCCCACGGACCGATCAGGACCGTGTCGGCGAGAGCGCCGGCGCAACCAGAAACGTACGCCCGGCCGGCCGCTTGCCCAAAGCTTGTCGGATGAGACCTCCACCCCCTTCCGCACCTTAGCGACGGGAGAGGGGTGGCGGCGAAGGGTGCGTTGAATGTCCTCGTCGTTGCGTCAGCTTGTCGTTTGGTTGGTGCTGACACTCACGGTGGCAGCGGTGACGTTGTACGCCGGTCAGCGGGGATGGCTTGATACCCCTCGCGATCTCATTGCCCGGGTGGTCGCGCCAACGCAGGGAATGGCCAGCCAGGTTGGTGAAGCCGTGTCCGGTGTGACTGGTGGATGGACCGACGTTGGCCCACTTCGTGACGAGAATGCACGTCTGCGGGATCAAGTTAATGACCTCGTCCGTGAGAACATCAGGCTACGGGCATCGGACCTTGAGAACCGGGAACTCCGTGAACAGTTACATTACGCCGAGGCGAACCCCGGGTTCTCGCTTGTCGGGGCGCAGATCATCGGGTTCGACCAATCCGCAATCACCGGGTACGCGACCATCGATCGGGGCGGTGATGCTCTCATCGAGGACGGGATGCCGGTGCTTGCGACGGCTGGTCTGGCCGGCAGGGTGGTGTCACACACGCGACGGACAAGTTCGGTCCTGCTGATCACTCATCCGTCAAGTTCGGTGAACGCCTATATCCTCGGAATGGCGGGGGCGACAGGCGTGGTCAACGGCATGCCCGACGGGCGATTGCTGCTGCGCTACCTCCCGCCATCGGAAAGGGTAACGCCGGGCAGCGTGGTGGTGACTTCGGGACTTGGCGGGGCGTTTCCCCGGAACTTGCCGATCGGGCGGGTGGTGCGGGTGGAGTCCCGTGAAGTGGACATGTTCCAGCAGGCGATAGTCGAACCGTTGGTCGATATCCGGCGCTTGCTCACCGTGCTCGTGGCGCGCGGCTTCGTTCCGATCAAGAACTGAAGGCAGGAACCGAGATGGGTACGCGCTGGTGGATTCCGCCGCTTTGGCTGTTCGCATGCGCGATCATCCAGGCGTCGCTGATCCCCGCAGTCGGCTTCCGCGTGGTGCGTCCTGATCTGGTGCTTGACACGGTGGTGATCTGGGCGGTGACCCGTGGCGCGCGCGAGGCGCTGCCATGGGGTCTGATGGGCGGGCTGATGCTCGACCTTGTCTCTGGAACTCCCTTCGGCAGCCTGTCGCTGGTGCTAGTCATCGTTGCGTTCCTGGCAAGTGCGGGCGATATCAACCTCTTTCCAAATGCGCTGTGGTTGCCGATGGTCACGGTGTTCGTGGCGACCTTCGTGCACGCGGTCATCCTGCTGATCGTGCTACGTTCGCTCGGGATCCCCAACGACTGGTGGCTGGACACCTTGCGCACGGTCACTGCGCCGACGGCTGTGGTGAATGTTGTGACGACGCCGCTGGTCTATTGGGTGGTCCGCAAGTTCACGGACAAGGACCGGTCTCGTATCCAGATGCGGTTTGGCAGGCTCTGACGATGACGACGGCGCCCCCTGCATTCCCCCCACGCCGGTCGCTCCCGATTGACCGGACATTCCTGTTTGTGACCCTGATGGTTGCGCTCGGGCTCGTCCTGATCGCGCAACTCTGGTACCTGCAGGTAGCCACCGGCGCGCAGTACCTGCAACGGGCCGACACGAACCGGCTGCGGGTCGAAACCGAGAAGCCACTCCGCGGGGTGATCTATGATCGCAACGGAGTGGTAGTGGCGCGCAATATCTCCAGTTTCACCGCCAGCATCCGGCCGACTGACCTTCCCCGCGACCGGACAGCCCGGAACGATGTCTTTGCCCGTCTAGGGTCGATCATCGAGATGTCGCCCGATGAGATCGGCAAGTTTGTCGAACCGGGCCGGGTTGACCCCTTCCTGCTCACTCGGATCAAGTCTCCGATCACGCGAGAGATGGCCTTGATTCTAGAGGAACAACATACGCGACTTCCGGGTGTCGTGGTCCAGTTCACTCCGGTCCGTGAGTATCCGGTGGGACTGTTGTTGGGCCAGTTGCTTGGCTACACCGGGCCAATCCCGCCAAGCCAGGTTGATGCACGCGTGGCTTCCGGGTACGGCCCGGACGAGTTCATCGGTCTTTCGGGCGTTGAGTCGAGTTTCGAGGACGAACTACGGGGCACCGCTGGTCGCCAACAGGTGGAAGTGGACGCGATGGGGCGGGTGACAAATGTCATCGAGACACTGGCGCCGACAATCCCCGGTGCGAATGTCGTCCTGTCCATCGATGGGTCGCTCCAGGAACTGGCGGCTGCAGTGCTTGCCCGGGGAATGAACCGGGCAAAGAGCCAGCAAGGCTCTCTCGTTGCCATGGATCCTTCAACTGGTGAGATCCTGGCGATGGTCAGTCTGCCGGGCTACGACAACAACCTGTTTGCAACCGGGATCAGTCAGGCCGAATACAGTCGACTCGCGAATGATGTCTGGCGACCGCTCTTTTCGCATGCGGTCGGTGGCCAGGTGCCACCCGGGTCGACGTTCAAGATGGTCACGGCCGCGGCCGCGCTGCAGGAACGGATTGTCACGCCGACCACAAATGTCTCGTGTACCGGGTCGATTACCCGAAATGGTCTCCAATTCCGCGACTGGACGCTACAGGGACACGGGCCAGTCAACGCGAGGCAGGCCCTTGGGGTGTCGTGCGACATCTACTTTTATTCTGTCGCTGGCGGGAATCCTTACTCAGGTCTTCAAGGTCTTGGGATTGTGCGCTTGGCGACCTATGCCCGGGCGTTCGGGCTTGGCGAGAAGACTGGAGTTCGATTACCTGGCGAATCCCCCGGTCTGGTTCCATCGCCGGAGTGGAAGCGTCAGGCGAAGGGTGAACCGTGGTACGTCGGTGACGAGTACAACATCGGCATCGGCCAGGGTTATCTGTTGGCGACCCCATTGCAGCTCGCTTCAATGACGGCGACGCTTGCGAACGGTGGCACCGTGTACCGGCCTAGGATTGTCCGGGAGCTACGGGAAACCGGTGGGGCAACGCGCACTACCTATCGTCCTGAGGCGGTTCGGACCCTGCCGGTGAATGCGGAGTACGTGGCGGCTATCCGGGCAGGGATGCGCGATGTGACGAACTCTCCCTTGATCGTGCCGGGGTTCGCGGGGACGGCATTTGCCCCGTTACGAACCTTCGGTCTCGATATGGCGGGAAAGACGGGTACCGCTGAGTTCGAGGGCCCCCGAGACTCCAAGGGTCGACTTCCCACGCACGCGCTGTTTGTCGGCTATGCGCCAGCTTCGGATCCGAAAATCGCGGTGGCAGTCTTTGTGTACGGCGGCGGTGAGGGGTCGGAAATTGCCGCACCGATCGCGGGCGAAGTGATCCGTACGTACCTGTACGGGGTTCCCCTTGCGACGTCCTTAGACAGGTAATCGTGACTGGTTATTGAGAGTGAATCCTGTCTGCGAGGGCGCCGGGGATCCCGGTGGGCGTGGCTACCCGTGCCGGTAGACTCCCGGCAAAGCGTGGTGCCTAAGGGAACGGGCCGGCGAGCGCGCCGACGGTCCCAGATGGTTGAACGTTATCGCCGATGCGCTTGCACGTCCGTCAGACGTGCGTCTGGCACGAAATGCAACGACCACCCTGGCAAAACTTTGATCCTATCCTCCTAGCCGTCTCGATCTTGCTCGTCGGGTACGGGTTATTGGTCATTGCCAGTGCAACGCGCGTAGTCGACGTCTCAACGAACCCAGCCCTCATTCGCCAGGCGGTGATCGGGGTCATCGGGGTCATTGTGATGATCGCGCTTTCATTTATCGACTACCGCGCCGTCGGCCAGATTGCGCCAATCCTGTACATCGTCATGATCGTCACTCTGGTGTTCGTGCTCGTCCTAGGTACGTTCGTGGCGGGAGCCCAACGCTGGCTCGATGTTGCAGGCATCCGGATACAGCCTTCCGAACTGGCGAAACTGATCATCGTGATCTGCCTGGCGAGGTTCTTTGCCGGGCGCACAAAGGAACCAACCGCAAACGAAATCCGAGCCACCCCCACGACCGGGATGTTCGCGGAACATGTCAGGACAAGCCTGGTTGCCTTGGCAATCGTCGCGCCCGCCGTGGTGCTCGTCTACTTGCAACCAGACCTTGGCACAACGCTCGTACTGATTGCGATCTACTTCAGCATTGCCTACTTCGCCGGCGCGCCCTACGCCGTTCTTGGAGGACTGGCAAGCGTTCCGTTGCTTGGGTTTCCGGTGGTGTGGCAGGTGATGAAACCGTACATGCGCCGACGCATTACCTCATTCCTGTCGCCAGACCGGGACCCACTGGGGGAGGGCTACAACCTGATACAGGCGCGGATCAGTGTCGGTTCGGGAGGTTGGTGGGGGCGTGGTCTTGGCAACGGCACGCAGACCCAACTCAATTTCCTCAGGGTCCAACACACCGACTTCATCTTTGCGGTGATGGGTGAGGAACTCGGGTTCATGGGAGGTTGCGGCCTTCTTGTGCTCTACGGTGTCCTGCTTTGGCGATGCCTGCGCGCTGTGCACGTTTCTCGCGATGCGTTCGGTCGTTACCTCGCCGGCGGGGTCACAGGGATGGTGCTCTTCCAAGCGTTCGTGAACATTGGCATGAACATTGGCCTCTTGCCCGTGACGGGCATTCCATTGCCGTTCATCAGTTTCGGGGGATCATCACTGCTTACGCTCTTCGCGTCGCTGGGCATCCTCCAGAGTGTCCTTGTTCACTCCCAGTCGCGGCGCTATGACGCCCGGCCAAGTGTGGAGGTTCCCGCAAGAAGCCGCCTGAGGGCAGGCCGGTTTGCATTGCCATTCGTCCCTGACACAGACATTGCATTTCCCTCAGTCACCCGGTATGACCGGATGGCTGACCCGATTGTTGGGCGCGATGAGACGGTTCGGGCGCGACCCCCGGTCGGGTCGCGGAGACTTCCGGATCCGGTGGGTCGTGGTGGGACGATCGGACGCGCCTAGGTGACGCGAGTGATCGGGACCGTTCCGGTTGTCCGGTCGGTTTGGGTGCCACAATTTCCCCGGCTGATTTCGAGGCGACTTCTGTGGGTTAGGTTTGGCTTCGGCATTCCTGAACGTGTTTGGCACTGGCTGGTGCGCTCGCCCCTCGTGCAGCAATCGAACCGGCATCCGCCGGGGAGCCAATCCATTGGGCGAACGGAGGCAGGTTCGTGGTGATGTCTAAGGGGTCACGCGTTGTCGTTCAGGTTCCAGCAACTTCGGCGAACCTTGGACCGGGTTTTGACGCGCTCGGTCTCGCACTCGATATTCGCGAGGAATTGCGCCTGTGGCTGCGTGCCGAGGGTCATTCACCTGAAATCAGGGTTACCGGGGTGAACGCGGGGGTTTTCCCGGAGGATGAGACGCTGCTCGCATACCGCTCGGCGGTCGCAGTTTTCGACCGGATCGGCATGCAGGTCCCACCGCTTGGTCTTGAACTCGTGACCCGTATCCCGCGTTCGGGAGGACTTGGTGGCAGTGCGGCGGCCATCGTTGCCGGTGTCGTTGCGGCCAATGCCTTGGCGGGGAGGCCACTGGACCGGGCTGGCGAACTCGCACTGGTGGCTGAAATGGAGGGCCACCCGGACAACGTGTCCGCGGCGCTGCTTGGTGGATTGGTTGTCTGCGTGGCTGGTCGGAATGGCTTGGTGACGTCACGATTATCTGTCGACAGTGATCTCCGGGCTGTCGTGTGCCTGCCGGATGAGGCGATTTCCACGAAGTCGGCACGGGGTGTCATCCCGAGGGAGTTTCCGATCGGTGACGCAGTGTTCAATCTTGGGCGGACGGCATTGCTGGTGGCATCATTCGCGACCAGAGATTGGGGCCTCCTGCGCGATGCGATGGATGACCGCATCCACCAGCCGGCGCGGGGCGGGATCTTTCCGGCCCTGGTTCCCACCATCGAGGCTGCGCTCGCGGCCGGTGCGCACGGCGCGGCGCTGAGCGGTGCTGGTGCGGCGATCATTGCGCTTGCGACCGACCATTTCGAGGAAATAGCCACCGCAATGCATGAAGCGGCGGCACGGCACGGATACCCGAACCAGACCCTTGAGTTGGGTCTTACAAACCGTGGCGCAGAAGTCATCACCGGATAACGGCCGGATGTGCCCAGCGGGAAACCCGGTCTGAACTCTGTCACCAATCACCCGCACAGGTAGAGATGCGGCATCTTCCAGAGGTCCCGACAAGAGACCAGGGCGGAGGTGCCATGACGGATCAGTGGGAAATTCGAAACCTGCTTGTGTGGAGGTTCCATATTTCCGCCGCCCAATTTTGAACATTGGGAACGGACGTACTGCGAGGTCGCTGGCGGTCGTGAATGTTGTCGTCGGCGTTGTGTCCTGGTGCGACATATACTGCCAATCATGCGGAAAACGACGGCGCATTGGTTGCTGGTCTACGGCGGCACGATCCTGACGCAGGATAGGGCTGCCCCACGGGTCGAAGCTCTACTGGCGCGTGATGGCGTGATCGTGGCCACCGGCCTTCGCGATGACATGGAATCTCTCGCCCGTCACTGGGCGGCGGAAATGCCAGTGAAAGCCCTTGACCTTGAGGGCGCAACCGCCATGCCGGGTTTCATTGATGCGCACATCCATCTGCTTGGGTGGGCGTCAAGCCTCGACCGCGTGCCGCTTGGAAATGCCACCACGCGTGCGGAGATCGTCAGTCGTGTCGCCGCGGCCGTCGGGTCCGCCACACCTGGTTCGTGGGTTCAAGGTTGGGGATGGGACCATTCCCTTTGGGACGACACGGATGGTGGCTTTCCGGATGCATCAGTCCTTGATGCGGTCGCCCCGGACGTGCCGGTGTCATTGCGCCGCAAGGACGGCCACATGGCCTGGATGAACTCGAAGGCGATGTCTCTTGCGGGACTGAACGCCGGGACCGAGGCGCCTCCGGGTGGGTTGATCGGGCGCGATGTGCATGGTGCGCCGAATGGCCTGCTGTTCGAGAACGCGATGGATCTGGTCGAGCATGTCGTGCCAAGCCTGGATCTTGCCACGGCGATCAACACGCTCAGGCGGCGGGCCGGAGACCTGCACCGGATGGGTGTAACCGGGGTGCATATCCCCGAGGGACGCCTCACGTTCCAGGCCTTGCAGGACCTTGATGCCATGGGCGAACTTGGTCTCCGGGCAAGCATGATGCTCCCCTTTGACACGCTTTCACAGTGCGTGGAGGCAGGCCTCCGCACCGGGCTCGGATCCGAACGATTGCGTGTGGGCCACGTGAAACTGTTTGTCGATGGATCGCTAGGGTCTGAGACTGCAGCGATGTTTGATCCCTTCATCGGGTCGGCCGGCAATCGTGGGATCCTGACAATGACCCTTGGCCAGTTGCACGATGGGGTTGCGCTGGCGTCGCGGTCAGGGATTGCCCCGGCCGTCCATGCGATCGGGGACCGGGCGAACAGCGTGGTCCTCGACGCATTCGAGGCGACCCGAGAACTGTGGCACCCGGCTGGATTGCGTCCCCGGATCGAACACGTGCAGGTGCTCCACGCGGACGATGTGCCGCGGTTCAGGAAGCTTGGTGTGGTGGCCTCGATGCAACCGATCCATGCGACGCAGGACATGGATCAGGTTGATCGTCTCTGGGGTGACCGTGGCCGATACGCGTACGCCTTCGCGAGTCTGGCTGCTACCGGTGCTGTCCTGGCATTCGGGTCGGATGCACCGGTTGAGACGCCTGACCCGCTGGTTGGTGTCGTGGCTGCGGTGACACGTCAAAATCCCGGCGGTGATCCGCCTGGAGGGTGGTATCCCGAGGAGCGTCTGACGATTGGTCAGACGTTGGCGGCGTATACGATCGGAGCGGCGTTTGCCGGGGGTGATGAAGGTCGGTTGGGCCAACTGATCCCCGGGGCGCGCGCTGATCTGGCAATTCTGGACCGGGATCCTATGCGCACGCCGATGGAAAATCTTTCCAGCATCCGGGTGGTCGCAACCGTCTTTGACGGTGAAGTCGTGTACCGCGCGTAGGCACGTAGGGTTCGCGCTTGCAACCAAGAGTTCAAGCGCTGAGCCTGGTTCATGCGTTGGCAGGGGTGGCGACGGACCGTGCCTTTGGGAGTGCCGAGCAGGCGGTTGCGGGTACCCTAGTCAGGGTCGAAAATCGGGATCACGTACCCTTCTGTGGATGCGAATTGGCCTGATCTCCGCAGAATACCCGCCACGAACCGGCGGCGTCGGCGATCACACCGCGCGTCTGGCGCACGAGTTGCGTGGGCTTGGTCACGGGGTCCAAGTCGTTACAAGTTACGGGACGAATAGCCCGGACGATGACAACCTCGCTCGCGGATCGCGCGTGCAACGCATCGTGGACCGTTGGGACTGGCGCATCTTGTTTTCGCTACCCCGCTTGGCGATCCGGCAGGCGTGGGATGTCGCGCATATCCAATATCAACCAGGCGCATATGCCCTGAACGGTGCAATCTGCCTCCTTCCGCGATTCCTGCGGAGGCGCCCGACCGCGCCAGCAGTCGTCACGACGTTCCACGACCTTGCCGTTCCGTATCTCTTTCCGAAAGTAGGGAAATTGCGTCGCCGGTTCGTGCAAGACATGGCCCAGAACTCTGACGGGATTCTCTCGGTCTCCGACGACTCGGTCGGGCAGTTGTACGGTTGGACGGCTGGCCTTGGGCACCAGATAGCCGTGGCGCATGTTCCACTGGGCAACCACTTTGATGAAGCCCCTCCCCCAGGGTTCGACCGGGATGCGTGGCGAGCCGATCGTGGAATTGGGCCTAGTTCGATTGTGCTTGGCCATCTCGGCTTCGTAAATGCAAGCAAGGCCGTTGACGCGACGGTCACGGCGATGGCGATGTTGGTCGCCGCCGGACACGATGCCCATTTGCTGATGATCGGGCAGGTGGTGAGTGCGACGGATCCTGACAGTGGCCGCTATCTTGATTCCTTGATCTCGATGATTGGCAAGCTTGGACTGTCAGACCGCGTGCACTGGACGTCGCGGGTTTCCGTCCCTGACGCAGTCGGGTGGTTGCGGTGTGTGGACATCATGTCACTGCCGTTCCGGGATGGCGCATCGCTGCGGCGGACAAGCCTGATTGCGGCGTGGGCGCAAGGGATTCCCGTGGTGACGACCGAACCGTCCATGCCAGTGGACTGGTTGCGGGGTACGCCTCCAGTGGAGATTGCGTACGCGCCTGATCCGCAGGCGATTGCAATCGCGATAGACAAGTTGATCATGTCGCCAGATTTGCGCCAGGAATTGCAGACGCGGGGCCAGGAGTTCGCGACCCGTTTTGAATGGCCCTCAGTGGTGGCGTCAACACTCAACCTATACCGCGAAGCGAGGCAGGCACCCGCCAGGAAGTAGCCCTGAGCATCCCACCGTCGGCGTTGCACTACGACAGTGGTCGCACAGCTCGACCTTGGGATCAGATTGCCTGGGCGGAGGGTTTTTGGCGAACGACCGATAGCAGGAGTTCGCGGTCTGCCGGCGTGATGGCTCCACCGAACCACAACGCCAACGGATAGACGGCACACGCGAAGATGCCAGCACCCCAGTCCGTCAAAGGAGTAATCGCCACGATGATCCCGGCGAAAAGGATCGCGGCGGGCACTGGTCGCAGGATGGCGACGGCAAGGGTATTCAGCGGTATCCGTGATCCGATCACCCGGACAAATGGTGCAAGCAGGACAACTTCGGTGGCAATCGTGACCACGGCAGCCGCGGAATAGCCGAACATCGGGATCAGGATCAGGTTGGCTGCAAGGTTGAATGCGGCGGCAATTGCAAACGCAACAGTGATTCGCGATTGCAGTCCCAGGGCGATAAGTACGTACTGTGTCAGGCCATTGATGAAACTCAAGGGCAGGAACCAGATCAGGATCTGCAGGGCGCGGGCGCTTTCGGGCAGGAACGTTTCACCCCATAGCAGGCGTGAGACCGGGTACGCGGTCCACGTAAGCAATGTCGCCAAGGGGATCGCGACCGCGACGAGGAGTGTCAGGGCGAGGTGGTAGATGCGGGCGAGGGCCCCGTCGGCGTCACCGGCGCGGCGCGACAAGACCGGGAAGAGTGCGAGCACGAAACTGCTTGGCACAGTGCCAACGCCATCGATGATCTTGTAAGCGCTCGCGTATTGACCGACCGTGGCGCGGCCCCATGAGCCAAGGATCTGGACGTCAATCCGAAAGAAGACATTGTTCAGGAGGTTGTTGAGCATCAGAGGTACGGTGTCGGTTGCGAGGGACCGCACTGACCGGTCGGGCCAGATGACAGCGAGCGGGAAGAAGGTCCGTCGCACCGCCACGGCAAAGATGATTGCGCTGATCACGTTGGTGAGGAGTGAAACGGCGGCGAGTCCGACTGTGCCTTGGCCGGCGAGGATTGCGACCATCCCTGCCACGGTAGATATGCCACCGGAAACCAGCTGCATTGCCGCTGGGAAGGTCATGCGCTCATTCGCGTTGAAGACCGCACTTCCTGACGCGCTGATGGCACCGGGTATGAGGCCGATCGCAAGTAGGACAATCGTCCAGGCGAGGTCAACTGAGAGCCGTCCCGTTGAGACACCAACGATTGCAAGCAGGCCCATCAGGATGGCTGCGATCGCGCTCAGGACAAGCCGGATGCCGAGTGTGGATGCCACGACGGTTCGTGCGTGGGCGGAGCCATCGGTGAGGTTGCGCGCGCGCGCGACCTCGCGGGTAAGCCATGTACCGAGACCGAAGTCCGCGATGATGCTGGCGTACAACCAGAGATTCACGGCGATGGCGTAGTCGCCAGTTCCGCCCGGTCCAATGGTGCGGGCCATCACGATGGCCAGACCCCAGGAGAGCACCCGCGCGCCGAGAGAGGCGACAAATGGTGAGGCCGTGTTCTTCAGGATGCGTCGTGCAGTGCTGCCCGTTGCCGGGATCGCATCCCGCGCAGGGACTGCGTCCGGGGTCGGTTCGTCACCCGTGGGCACTGACTTGGCCGGGATGTTGTCGGGTGCGTCGGGCTGATTGACTATCATCATCCGGGTTTGTCTTGCCGAACGACCTCCATTGTCGTCTGGCGAGGATTCAAGTGCATAACGCGCGAATGGACCGTGCTAGCACGACCGTGAATAATCATCCGGAGACTGGCTACCCTTTTACATCCTCAAATGGCCGGGAACCCATCGTGCAGGCGGTGGGTGGCAAAGGAGAGTTCGCGGTGGAAGACACAGACAGGCTTCAATCCGTGCATTCGCCCTCAGCGACCCGTCGACCGGTGATCGGGATTACCGGGTACTCACACATTCCCGAGAACGCTCCGCTTGGCCTGCCGATCATTGGCTCGCGGTCGGCAGATGTTCACGCCGTCCAAAGGGCCGGGGGATTGGCGTTCCTGTTGCCTCCTATTTCGGATGCAGATGAGATTGATCAGGTGCTTGACCTTGTTGATGGGCTGTTGTTTACCGGGGGCAGGGATGTTGATCCCGCTGAGTACGGCGAGGCGCCAGTGAACGACACGGTGGTGGTGACGCCTGAACGCGACGCCTTTGAACTGCCCCTGATGCGCCGTGCCGTTGCCCGTGACCTACCCGTGCTTGCGATCTGCCGTGGTTGCCAGGTGATGGGTGTCGCGCTTGGGGGATCCCTCTGGCAGGACCTGCCCTCGCAGAAACCAGACGGATTGGTGCACTCCCAGAAGGAGGCACGGGCCGAGACGACCCACACGGTACGGGTTGAACCCCACACGCGATTGCAAGCAATTCTCGGCGTGTCTCCGTTCGAGGATGTGCCGACGAACACCTTTCACCACCAGGCGATCCATCGTGTCCCGGACGGCTTCGTCCCGACGGCGTATGCACCCAACGGATGCATCGAGGCCATAGAGGCACCCGCCCGTCGTTTTGCCGTGGGTGTGCAGTGGCATCCCGAGTTCCTTGCGCCGGGACAAGAGGTCCATCGGCGGTTGTTCGAGTCGCTCGTGAATGCTTCCCGAGGCGACGTGTGAGGCGGACGGGCGCCGCCGGACGTCCACCAATCATCGGGATTACGGCGTCGCTGAACCCTGAACCGAATGCCCAGGTTGGCGTCCCGGTGGTTGGCGTTCGCGGGCCCGATATTGACGCGGTGCGACGCGCGGGTGGCATCGCTATCCTGATTCCTCCGGTCGTCGATCTGTCGGATATCGACCAATTCCTTGATCGTGTTGATGGTCTGATCTTCGCGGGTGGGCCAGACATTGATCCCTGCGAGTACGGGGAGGTCGCGATCAATGAGACGGTTGAACCAGCGCCCGAAGTGGACGCCTTCGAGTTGCCCTTGATGCGCCGGGCAATCGAAAGAGACGTTCCAATCCTTGCGTTGTGCCGGGGTTGCCAGGTTCTCGGTATCGCGATGGGTGGTGCCCTCTGGCAGGATCTACCTTCCCAGCGTGGCGTGGAGATACTGCATCGTCAGTATGAAACGAAGTCGCAACCCACTGCCCACGGCGTGGCAGTCGTGCCCGGGACGAAATTGCACGGTGTCCTGGAACTGGGACCGGAGACCGATCTGCGGGTGAACAGCCTGCATCACCAGGCCGTGAGGGTTG
The DNA here is from genome assembly GCA_947446285.1 of Chloroflexota bacterium. GTDB lineage: Bacteria > Chloroflexota > UBA11872 > UBA12225 > UBA12225 > UBA12225. Next base: position 67,385 of record CANFGH010000002.1, on the reverse strand, counting down.
TGCCGGCCGGATTGGTCGCGTCCGCCCATGCGCCTGATGGGTGCATCGAGGCACTCGAGATGCCAGACCGTCGCTTCGTCCTTGGCGTGCAGTGGCATCCTGAATTCCTCGACGCGGAATACGAGGTCCACCATCGGCTGTTCAGGGCACTCGTGGAAGAGTCGCGGAGCCACGCCACATCCCGTCGCTCCTGATCAGCAGGTCCGACCACTCGCGTGTGACCGTCCATGCTCCCCATGGTGTGAGAGGGGTGCGAGTTTGCGTGGCCCAACCAGCGGTGTTCAGTGGCATGGAACCTGTGCCGAAAAAATCGGTGCGTAAGCGTGCAGGCACTTGTCGCCGCGACGTGGTGGGTTGGTTGGAGAGGACAGCAGGTCCCGCATCCAAGCATCGTGCGTGATGGGATGGGCCGGCGAGGGCGCCGGCGCTCCCAGGGAGTAGGTCGAGGGGTGTACGAGTTCGCTTGGTCCAACCGATGGTGTTCCGCGCCACGTGAGTGGGGCCGAAGCCGGTCGCGATTACTGGTTTGTTTCTCCTTCAACCCGTTCGAGGAGAGAGACTGACTCCAAGTGGTAGGTCTGCGGAAAGATGTCGATGACCCCGGTTCGTGTCAGGCGGTAGCCCGATGCAATCAGGCGCTTCAGGTCGCGCGAGAGGGTTGAGGGTTCGCACGACACGTACACGATGCGGTCCGGTGCGAGAATTGCGAGCGCGTCCAGCACGGCTGGTTCAACTCCCCGCCGTGGAGGATCCAGGATGACGGACCTGTCAGGGACCGATGAACCCTTTGCAAGCCGAGGCAGGGCGGTCTCGACTGGTTCGTGATGGATGGCCACGTTGGTATGGCCCAGGGCGGCGACGTTGTCGTACGCCCCGGCGACGGCTGAATCGTCGCTCTCGATTGCGACAACTGCTCCGGCGAATGGTGCGAGGTTGAGTGCGAACACTCCGACACCCGAGTACGCATCGATGATCTGGCTGGTCTTTGTAGGTGCAAGCCATTCGCGTACCCGGGCAACAAGACGGTCAGCGGCACCGAGGTTCACTTGAAAGAATGCGCCTGGAGGGACGGCAAGGATCTGGCCACCCATCTCATAGGCGAGGGTTGGGAACCCCCAGAGAAGCGTTCCGCGATCATGTCGGCCTCGGGCAACCATGATCGCCGCGAGATCTGGGACAGACTTCACCGTAGCATCGACGAACGCCCGCATGTCCCGCTTCGACACCGGCGACCGGCACACCACGGTTACCTGGATGCCGTACCCGATTCCTTGTTCGTCCCGAACGGGGCCCGGTGGCATCATGCGCCCTTGGATGGGCTTTGGCGCCATTTCGCGGAGGCGGGTCGCGACCATCGGCATGCCGGGGATTGGCGGGGCGTGACGCAGGATGATCGCGTCGAGGCGTTCCCAAGTCTCCTCGGGAATGAGCGCCCAGGGCATGATCTCGATCGCGCGGTTGATGTCCTTGGACGCAATCGCGCAGACATCAATCGGCACCATGCCCTGGGCGTGCGCAACCTGGTAATTCAGCGAGCGTTCGCCCTTTGGCCCGAAACCGGGCACGAGTTGCACGCTGTTGCGGTAATTCCATGGGTTTGGCGACCCGACCGCGGGGACCATCGGTGGATCATCGATGCCAGCAAGACGGCGCAACTGATCGCGCAGGACCTGGGTCTTGTAACGCAGCTGCGCCTCGTAGTCGGCGTGTTGCCAGTGGCACCCACCGCACAGGCCGAAATGGGGGCACGGCGGTTCGGTCCGGTCTGGCGACGCTGCCGTGACTGAAAGCGTCAATCCCCTCAAGTACGAGGGCTTGCGTTCGGTGATGAGGGCGTGAACTTTCTCGTCTGGCAGGGCGCCAGAGATGAAGGCGATTTGCCCATCGACGCGACCAACCGCCTCACCGCCGTGACTTACCCCATGTAGGGGGAGGTCGACTTCGTAGGGATCCTCAAGCGTGCGGCGCCGAACCGGTGGAGGAGCTGGTTCGCCATCATTTTCGGGGTCATCCCCAAGGAATCGGGCATCCAGGTCCTGGGTTCTGGGGCGTCCGGGGCCGTCCGTGCTATCCATCGAGTTGCTGCTTGAGAAGTTCGTTCACGAGGCCTGGGTTGCCTTTCCCGCGCGTTGCCTTCATTACTGCCCCGACAAGGAAACCCATTGCGGTTGCCTTCCCGGCACGGTAATCGGCGACGGCCTTGGGGTTGGATGCAATGGCGTCGGCCACGGCGGTGGTTAGGGCGTCGGTATCAGAGACCTGTCCGAGGCCACGTTGCTGGACGATCTCGCGGGGCATCGACCCCGTGCTGACCGCCTCTTCGAGGACTTCGGGCGCAGTACGCCCACTGATCGTACCCGTGTCCAACAGTTTGATGAGGTCAGCAAGGTGCGCGGGGGTCAGGAGGATCTGATCGATCTCGGCGCCGGTGGCGCCGAGGATGCGGAGGACATCCCGGGTGATCCAGTTCGCGGCGGCGCGGGCGTTGCCGGAAAGGTTCACGGTCTGCTCGAAATACTCGGCGAGTGCGCGCGTCTGTGTCAGGGTGTCTGCAATGTCGGAAGTCATCCGGTATGCGTCGGCGAATCGCTGACGCTTGGCGTCGGGAAGTTCCGGGAGGAGAGATCGCAACCGTTCCACTTCGGCCTCTGGGGTGATGATTGGCGGAAGGTCGGGTTCGGGGAAGTAGCGGTAATCATGCGCCGCCTCCTTGCTGCGTTGCGTCACCGTGATGGCCCGGTCGTCAACCCAGCCCCGCGTCTCCTGGACGATCCGGCCGCCAGCATCAAGTAGGTCGCGTTGACGCACGATCTCGAACTCGATGGCCCTGACGACCGACCGGAACGAGTTCATGTTCTTGACTTCGACCTTGGCACCATATTCGGCCTGGCCCCACGGACGCAGGGAGACATTTGCGTCGCAACGGAACGCACCCTCGTCCATGTTTGCGGTGGAGACACCGAGATAGCGGAGGATCTGGCGCACGGCGCGCAGGTATGAACCGGCTTCGTCGGCGGTGCGGAGGTCAGGATCGCCGACGATTTCCATGAGAGGAACGCCGGCACGGTTGACGTCCATTAGGGAGTAGGTCTCGCCGCTGCTGTCGCGCACGTGCTTGAGGGTTGCGGTGTCTTCCTCGAGATGGACCCGTGTGATTCCAGCGCGACGCATCTGCCCGGGATTGGCAGGATCATCGAATTCGAGCCAACCGGCTTGCGAGAAAGGCAGGTCGAACTGGCTGATCTGGTAGCCCTTCATGAGGTCGGGGTAGTTGTAGTTCTTGCGGTCGAACTTGCTGAATTCGGGAATCTCGCAGTTCAAGGCAAGGGCGGTGATGATCGTCGCCTCGACAGCGGTGCGGTTCATGACGGGTAGCGAACCCGGCATTCCCAGGCACACCGGGCAGACGAGGGTATTGGGTGGGGCGCCCGAGTAGCGCGAGGAACAGCCGCAGAACATCTTGCTTTCGGTCACGACTTGTGCATGGACCTCGAGCCCGATGACTACCTCGTAATCCGTGGCCGGTGAAGTCCCGGCATGATGCGTTCCTGTCATTTCGTGACCCATTCCCGTGTCGAGAGGCGGGATCCCTCTGGAAGGTGCGTCGATACCCCAAGAGAAACGTCTGCAAGCATGGATGGCGCGTGGTGGCCCAAGCCGAGCATCTTTATGTGGTCCCCTGCCCATGCCCCAGCGGGAGAGGTGTGAACCTGTTTACCCGGCCGAGGAAGCGCGACAGGCGATCGATGGCTTCTTCCAGATGCGTGGTGCTGGTTGCGTAGCACATGCGGACGTGCCCTTCCCCACTCGGCCCGAAGACCGAACCCGGGATGGCGGCCACGTGTTCCTCCTGGAGGAGCCGGTTTGCGAACTCGTCGCTCGTCAGTCCGGTTCCGCTGATGTCCGGGAACACGTAGAACGCGCCTTGTGGTCGGGCGCAACGCAGGCCAATCCGGTTGAGACCATCCACGATGAGCGTGCGCCGGCGGGAGTATTCGGCGAGCATGGTCTGGACGTCTGGTTCCCCGTTGCGGAGCGCCTCGATGCCGGCGTACTGGGCCATTGTCGGCGCACTCAGCATGCCGTATTGGTGGACCTTCATCATCGCTTCCACCAGATGTTGGGGGGCGCACGCATAGCCAAGGCGCCAACCAGTCATGGCGTAGGCCTTGGAGAACCCATTGAGAAGGATGGTCCGTTCCCATGCACCCGCCAGCGAAGCGACGCAGGTGTGCGTCCATCCGTCGTAGACTAGGCGCGCATAGATTTCGTCCGAGACAAGCAGCAGGTCGTGCTTGACCGCAAGCCGGACGATTGCCTCGAGGTCGACGCGCGAAACTGCCCCGCCCGTGGGGTTGTTGGGGTAGCCGAGGACGATCACCTTAGTCCGTGGGGTAATGGCGGTCTCGATGGCGGAGGCGGTGATCGCGAAGCCATCGATGTCGTGCGTTGGCACATGCACCGGCACTCCGCCCGCAAGGGAGACGCACGGCGCGTAACAGACATAACTCGGTTCCGGGATGATGACTTCATCGCCGATGTCAACCGTTGCCCGGATGGCGAGGTCGAATGCCTCGGAAACCCCCGTGGTCACGATGATCTCGTCATCCGAGTGATAGGTGGCCCCGAACCGGTTGGAGAGATCGCTGGCGATCAGGACCCGCAACTCGGCCAATCCCCGGTTCGAGGTATAGCCGGTCTTCCCCCGGTCCAGGGATGCCTTTGCCTCTTCACGGATGTGTTCGGGCGTGACGAAATCCGGTTCACCAACGCCGAGGGAGATGATGTCGGGCATCGTCGCCGCAACATCGAAGAATTTTCTGATCCCTGACGGTGGAATCGCCTCCACGCGGGCGGACACGAAATTCCTGGGTGCGCGGTGCGGGTGGCTCATGCGTGTGGTGCCCGCTGTGGTCCGCCGGCCTTGCCCGCCCCCATCGCCGCCTGGTTTACAGACCCTTCGCTGCCCGCCTGTTCCGCCAGGGGTGGGCGTTGCCGGTGGAAACTGGTCGCTTCCTCATAGGCGAATGCCGCGCGGAAGAGGGTTGCCTCGTCGAATGCCTTGCCGATGAGTTGCAATCCGACGGGGAGGCCCTGGTGGTCGAACCCGCATGGAACGCTGATCCCCGGGAGTCCGGCGACGTTCACCGGGATGGTGCAGACGTCAGACAGGTACATCGCGAGGGGGTCGTCGATACGGGCACCCATCTTGAACGCCACGGTTGGCGAAACTGGCGCGGCGATGACATCCACTGATGCGAATGCGTTGTCGAAGTCCGCCTTGATGAGCGTCCTGACCTGCTGGGCTTTGCGGTAGTAGGCGTCGTAGTAACCCGAGGACAGTGCGTAGGTGCCAAGCATGATCCGTCGCTTCGGCTCGTTCCCGAAGCCTCGCTGACGGGTGGCGTCCATCGCACGGGTCATGTCGACTTCATCGAGTGCGGCAAGGCCGTACTTGATGCCGTTGTACCGGGACAGGTTGCTGCTCGCTTCGGCCGGGGCAATGATGTAGTAGGTTGCGAGGCCGTGTTCGGAGTACGGCAGTGAGACCGGGTGGACGGTTGCGCCGAGGCTAGTGAGGGTCTGTATGGCCTCGCGGACGAGTCGCTCCACGTCCGGTTCCATGCCCGCGGTGAAGTACTCGGCGGGAACCCCGATGCGGAGCCCCTTGACGCCGTCCCGGATCGTCGAGCGGTAGTCTGGCACGGCGAACGGCGCAGTCGTGGCGTCCATCGGGTCCGCGCCGGCGATTGCCTGGAGGACCATCGCCGATCCCTCGACACCGATCGAGAACGGCCCCACTTGGTCAAGTGATGACGCGAAGGCGACGACCCCATAGCGTGAGACCCGACCGTATGTAGGCTTGAGCCCAGTCACTGAACACAGGGACGCTGGTTGGCGGATTGACCCCCCGGTATCGGTACCGAGCGAGAGGATGGCCTGACCCGCGGACACGGCGGCGGCGGATCCGCCTGATGACCCACCCGGCACGCGGCTGACGTCCCAGGGGTTGTGCGTTGGGTGGTAGCCGGAGTTCTCGGTACTGGACCCCATGGCGAACTCATCCATGTTCGCCTTCCCGACGAAGACAGCGCCGGCCGCGCGCAAGCGGGCCACGACCGTGGCGTCGTATGGGGGAATGAAGCCTTCGAGGATGCGTGATCCCGCCGTCGTCTGGACGCCGGTGGTGCAGAAGAGGTCCTTGAGGGCGACTGGGATGCCGGTGAGTGGAGGCGTTGCGCCCGGATCACTGCCACCCAGCGCGACATCGGCGGCGCGCGCCTGCGCCAGCGCCTCGTCGGCGGTCACGGTAATGAAGGAGCGCACCTGGCTCTCCGTGCGTTCGATCTGGCCGAGGACGGCGTGTGCCAGTTCGGTCGCGGAAATCTGCCTGCGGACCAATAGGTCCCGGGCTTCGGGCGCAGTCAGTGCGGTCAGGTCGCCGGATATGCCCACCAGGTGTTCCCTCGTCACGTGCATGTGTCGGGTGTGACCAGCCGGTTGGCCGGGCGCGCCCATGAGTCCGAATTCTCCTAGCATCCCGTGCGCCGCGATTGCCGGGCAGAAGGCGCCACCTCTTGCCCCGTCCCCCTTGCGACTGGAGAGAGGACTGAGTGTCCCGTGCATGGGGAAGGCGCTTATGTCTCGAGTACCGCCTGCACCCTGAAGAAGCCATCTTCCTGCCGAGGGGCGTTGGCGAGGACCTGTTCACGGGGAAGAGACGGCCGTGCGACATCGTCCCGCATGACCGAATGGAGATTGAAGACCTGGGCGGTCGGCGAGATTCCCGTGGTGTCAAGTGCTTGCAGGGCCCGAAAGTGTTCAAGGACATCGGACAACTGTTCCGCGAACCGCGAACGATCCTCGGCGGTGATCCCCAATCGGGCGAGGGTTGCGACGTGGTCGACGTCTTCGGGGGTCAGGTTCATAGTCCGAACCTCACGCTGTCGACGCCAATGCTTCTAGTTGCTTCGCTCATGGTGCTTCCGGTACGCAAGTGATCGTATCTCCGGCCCCGATGGGGGCCGCTCGGCCGCCAGTCCCAGATTCACCTGCGCCTGGACTGACCCGGACGTGTGGTTTGCCCTGGACGGCGACCCGGCTCAGGATTCGCCTGGTCGCGACCTGCATGACAACCTCCGTTCCGGCACTGGCGGTGACGTATGCGCGGTGTCGTGTGGATAAGGGTACCGTGAGACTTGCCGTAACCGCGTTTATTCCTGCGTCCGATTGTCCCGTTGGTCGGTCAACGCCCGGTTGGGGTTTGGCGGGCGTGCAAAGTGAAGCGAATTCGAAACAGGCGAGGCGACAGGGTCGGGATGTGCCGGGACTGCGGGAACGCATCCTTCTGCCTTGAGTTGCAGTCCGGTGCAGCTGCCGTGTCAGACAACTTGCGAAGACCGGTCAGCGTCGTCTCCACTGGCTTCGTTCCCAATGGTCGCAATGGACGATGCCCGGTGGTGTTCGATTTCGTCGCTGTGGGCGAGTGCCCACGCCGATAGGGCGGAGACTGGTTCGATGAGTGTGCGTCCCAATGGGGTCAGTTCGTACTCGACCCGTGGCGGGACCTCTGGGTAGATCGTGCGTCGCACAAGGCCGTCACGCTCCAAGTTCCGCGACGACAACTAGGACGGCGCGGTTGCTTTCCGGTATGACCGCGAGGCGTCCGGTGGACCGGGGCGCACGATCGGTTCCCGCCAGGGTCCGGGTAACCGCACCGGGGTGGTAGACGAGGCTGAGGGTTTCGGCAAGGCGCGAAGCAACCAACGCATTCTGCGCCGTCTGCGAATGAAGAAGCATGGAGCATCCAAGACTGGCCATGCACAGTGCGAGTGACCCAGCGGTCACGATGGCTCCGACACGCCGGTGGCTGAGCCATGCAATGAGTGGCGTGAACGGACTCGCGCCGAGTGATGCGCCTTGGTGCGTGCCAGCCATCACCGCAGTTGAGATGCGCGCCTGCCGGATGATGGCTCGACCAAGGTATTCAGGCGGGCTGATCTGCTTCGCAGTCCCGGCGAGGGTCTCGATGACCGGTTCGAGCGACTGCGTCTCACGCTGGCACTTCAGGCACCACCGGAGGTGACCCTCGAAGCGCGCCCGATCAGCGGTGGGCATTGAACCGATCAGGTAGTGCATGGCATCGTCAGGGCACTCGACGGGGCAGGCAGTGCTTACCGCGGACCCGAGGCGGGATTGGACGATCCGTGACAGACGTGCCAGCACACCGGGCTCGCGCCATGAACGCGGTCCGGTCATCGCCACGGGTTGGCCTCTCGAGGGTGTCCTGGTTTCATCGATCAGTGCTCGTCACGACGCTGGGATGCGACGCGGTGTTGGGTCCGGAAAACGACGGTGCTCCTCGGGCGGGTTGCGGTCGGCGCGCAGGAACTCCCGAAGCTTTTGCATGGCGAGACGCATTCTGGTCTTGATTGTCCCGAGAGGTTCCTCAAGCATGGCGGCGATTTCGGGTTGCGAAAGCCCTCCGAAGTACGCAAGCTCGATAGGGCGCCGCTGTGCCACTGGCAGGTGTTGAAGCGCCCGCCGCACCGCTTCGCGGGTCTCTGCAAGTGCAGCTTTATGGGCGGGATCACCATCTGGCGCTTCGGCAGTTGCCAGAACGATGTCGATGTCATCGTGCTGCCCCCGGGCGCGGCGTCGACGAAGTTCGTCAATCGCACGGTGATGGGTGATGGGTGATGGTGAGGAGCCAGGTGAGGAGCCGTCCGCGCTTGGAATCGAACTCATCTGCACGCGTCCAGAGGCGCATGAAGACTTCCTGCACCACTTCCACGGTAGTTTCGTCGTCTCGCAGAAGCCTCCTGGCCAGCGAGTAGACCGGACGCGAATAGCGGTTGTAAACCGCTTCGAGTGCGGCGACGTCACGTATGGCAATCCGCCGTGCAAGGGAAACATCTGCCTCGTCCACTTCCCCGACCCGTGACCCGTGATTTCCGGACGCTGTGCTTGCGTCGTCGTCGTTCTGGTCGGGTCCGTTCAGTGCGTCGCGTTCACTAGACATACGTGTCTTGCCACCGCAGCGGATTGGCGGCCGACGAGGACCGGACACTTGGCGTCAGCTCTGCACCCCCAAGCCCCGAGACCCCTGTTCCGCAGCCCAGGTGTTTGCCTCCCAACCGATGCACCTCCCCGGGTGCAATGTGAGACGGTTGAAGTGGGTCTGGCAGCATATGCACGATAGGGCCAGAAGGATTGGGCCGGTCTGAGTACGTCGAGGCGTGAATGTAGGTCACAGGGCATCACGGGATACGGGTCAACGGTGCGAGGCCAGTGGACAGCTTCTTGACCCCGACGGTGTCGAACTTCACCTGGATCATGACTTCGGTTCCGCGCCCCGGTTCTATCTCGATGACCGTGCCATCCCCGAACGAGGGGTGACGGACTCGTTCGTCGAGACCGTAGGTCGGCGAAGGCGGGGCGGGGGGTGCCGGAGGTGTCTGGGCCCGGCCGATTCCCGGAGTGAGATCGCTAGCACGCCGCAGTCCAGAAATGTTCTCCAGTCCGGGTCGCAGTGGGGTCGGGGCGGGACCGTTGAATTCTCGGATGTTGGGAATCCCAAGTCCGGAGGGTCCAGATGATGGCTGGCGGGACGCGGAAGGACCGCCGACCCGAGTGGCCTGTCCGGACCATGGCCTGATTGGCGTGGGGGCACCGGGCGGGGGTGGACGGTTAGGATCGACGGGGGGAAGCGATCCATTAGGCGGCGAACCTGTGGCCGTTCCGCCGCCCCAGTATCCGGCGGCGCGTGACGCGCCGTGGCCGGGCCACGCGCCGGACTGCATCGCCATGACCCGCGCTGCATCGAGGCGGAAGCCATTGCCATCGACCCACCGGACGAGTTCACCGGGAAGTTCCCGGAGGAATCGCGAGGGATCGTTTTCGACGAACATGCCGCGGAATGAACGCGAGCGGCAGCCGACGAGATAGAGCGACTGCATCGCCCGCGTGATCCCGACGTAGCAAAGGCGTCGTTCCTCGTCGATATTGCCTTCCTCAAGGGCGCGTGAGTGCGGAAAAATGCCCTCTTCCATGCCGACGATGAAGACCGCGGGGAACTCAAGCCCTTTCGCGGTGTGGAGGGTCATCAGGGTCACCACGTCATCACGTGGTCCGGCCCGGATGGTGTCGGCATCCGAGACAAGGGCTGCATTCTCCAAGAAGAGTCGCAGTCCCTCATCGGCACCCGATGCCCCGTACTCAGTGACGACGGACTTGAGTTCCTGGACGTTATCCCACCGTTCCTCACCGTTGTCGTCCCGGTGTTCGAGAAGGTACTCCCGGAAGCCGGTCCGCTTGAGGAGGAGGTCGAGGAGGTCGGGGAGTGAAAGGGTGCGGAGGCCCGTGATCAACGCATCGAGGTCGCGGGCGTAGGCGAGGAGGAGTTCATGGGCGCGACGGTTCCACGGCAGAGGTCCCAGAACCCCTGACCGTTCATCCAGGTCTGGTTCAACCGCGCCATTGATCAATGGGGCAGGACGTTCCGTGGCTTCCGCACGCAGCAACGAGATCAGACCATCGACGACTGGCCTCGATGTCTCGGCCGCCCACGCGACGAACTTGTCGATGGTGGTGTCGCCAAGGCCTTTGCGTGTCGCGCCGGCACGCCTGAATGCATCCGCGTCGTATGGGTTGACCAAGAGATGCAGGTAGGCGATGACCTCCTTGATCTCCCGCCGATCATAGAAGCGGGTACCTCCAACCATCTGGAACGGCAGGCGACGGCGTACCAACTGTTCCTCGAGGACGCGAGACTGCGCGTTGGTTCGGTAAAGGATTGCGATCTGGCGGTAGGCGATGCCCGTAACGACGAGGCGGTCAATCTCCCGGATCACAAACTGGGCTTCGTCAGTCTCGTTCCCGGCCACGACGCCGGTGATCGGGTCACCCTTCCGGTTTGCCGTCCACAGTTCCTTGGCGTGGCGTTTGGTCAGACCGGCCTCGATGGCTTGGGCGGCGACAAGGATCGTCTGGGTCGACCGGTAGTTCTGTTCAAGACGGACCGTGGTGCACTCGGCGAAGTCCTGTTCGAACTGCAGGATGTAGCGGACGTCAGCGCCACGCCATCCATAGATCGCCTGCGAGTCGTCACCTACCACGGTGAGGTTGCGGTGGTCGCCGGCGATGGCCTTGACGAGGCGGTATTGCGCTTCGTTGACGTCCTGGTATTCATCGACGAGGACGTGCCGGTACCTGTTGGCGTAGCGTTGCCGAACGTCCGGGAAATTCTCGAGCAACTGAAGCATCAGGTTAATGAGGTCGCCGAAATCGACCGCGTTGGCCGCCTCGAGGGCGTCCTGGTACCGCCGGTAGAGGGTTGCGACGGCGGTCTCGAAGGGGTTGTGGGCCTCACTCGCACTCGCCGCTTGGGCCGGGCTGACCAGTCGGTCCTTCAGTCGACCGATCGCACCCAGGACAGCGTTCGGGCTGACCAGCTTCGGGTTGAGGCCGGCCTCGGCGAACTGCCTCTTGAGGACGCGCAATTGATCGTCAGTGTCGTAGATCGTGAAGTTCCGGTCGTAGCGCCGAGAGAGTAGTTCGATCTCCGAGCGGAGAAAACGGGCACAGAGACCGTGGAAGGTGCCCATCCTGACCTGGCGTGCCTGATCCTCGCCGGTAAGTTCGGTCACGCGGTGGGTAAGTTCGCGGGCTGCCTTGTTGGTGAATGTGACGGCGAGGATTTGCCACGGTGGGATCTGGCGTTCCCGGATGATGTAGGCAATCCGGTAGGCGATGACCCTGGTCTTGCCCGATCCGGCGCCTGCAAGGATCAGCAAGGGACCATCCCCGTGGGAGACGGCGTCCATCTGCGGTGGATTGAGTTGGGTGGCAAGGAACTGCCGGATGTCCGGTGATGGTGCCGGCGAGGGGGTGGGTTCGTACGTACGTTCCATATCGGGCCTGTGGCACTAGTCTACTGGTCGCTCCCGCCGTTTCCGGGGCTGGATTTGAACTGTCCCGGTCGAGTCGGCGGGTTCGCGTGACGGTGCGTACACTGCAAAGGCCGGTCAGGCAGACCCTCGCCGAGGGTGCAGTGACTGGTGCGGACGGTGGGTCCGCAAGTGTGTGACGGGCGAATGAGGGAGTTCCGGTGGCGACGACGATTGCGCATGGCGCGCTGATGCAGGCCGCATTTTTTCTCGGTCCGAACCAGATGGAATTGCGCGAGGCCCCAGTGCCGGTGCCCGGTCCGGGCGAGGTCCTTCTGAGGGTCAACGCCTGCGCAGTGTGCGGAACCGACTTACGGATCCTCGGTGGAGGCAAGACGCGTGGCGTCTACCCCCCGCGCGTGCTTGGGCATGAGATTGCGGCGCACATCGTCTCGTTCGGCGAAGGCGCGGAGGCAGCGGTTGGTCTGCCTGTCGGCCAACGGGTGGTCTTTCCGCCAGGGATCACGTGCGGCGCCTGTCGCTTCTGCGTGATCGGGATGGAAAACCACTGCAAGCGTCGTGAGGCTTTTGGCTACAGGTACGACGGCGGGTTTGCCGAGTACATGGTTGTCCCGGCCCATGCCGCACGTCGGGGCATCCTCATGGCTATCCCGGACACGCTTGCCGATGCCGAGGCGTCGCTAGCCGAACCACTGGCGTGTGTGGTGAATGGGCAGCGGAAGAGCCAGGTGGGTGTCGGGGATGTGGTCGTGGTGGCGGGGGCCGGTCCGATTGGCCTGATGCACGTCCAGATGTCCCGTCTGGCCGGCGCACGGTCCATCATCGTGAGCGAGCCATCGACCACGCGACGTGAACAGGCGATGGCGATGGGCGCGACAATGGCGCTTGATCCGACCCATGATGAAGTGCTGGATGTTGTGCGTTCGGTAACCGGAGGTGATGGGGCCGACGTGGCGATTGCCGCCATCGGTGTGCCGGGTCTCGTGCATGACCTGTTGCGGTGGGTGCGCCCTGGAGGTCGGGTGAACCTGTTCGCCGGGTACGCCGGGTCCGGTGATGCCACGATCTCGGCCAACCTGATCCATTACGGCGAACTGATCGTCACTGGCACAAGTGCGTGCACGAGTGAGGATTTCCGGGTGGCGCTCAACCTTCTGGCGAGCGGCAGGTTCGACGCATCCGCCCTGGTCTCGCACCAGTTTCCCCTTGCACAAGTGCAGGAGGCCTTTGACGTCACTCGCCGAGGTGAGGGACTTCGGGTGGTTGTCACGCCGTAGTCCGGGTTTGCCCTGCGTCCAACGATGCCATGCGGGTCATTCGGAGAGGTCCTTGCGGAACTCGCACACCGCGACCTCACGAATGAATCCGAAACGTTCGTTGATGGAAATCGTGCGTGGATTGCGCTGACTGTTCCACGTCCTGATTTCCGCGATGCCTTGTGCCCGCGCCCATTAGATGCCCGCCACCTTGAGGGCTTTTGCAATGCCCAGGCCTCGCGCTTGGCGGGTCACTCCGGTCAAGGCTTGCGACAGCATGCGGGGAAGTCTGGGAACCCGGCGCAAATGCGTGAGGCCGACATATTCCTCGCCCCGGCACGCTATCAGGAAGGCCTCCGGAATTGTCGTGGAATGATCGGTCACTTGCGAGGTAAAGGTTTCAATTGAAACTGCATTTGCTTGGACCGGTCGGGGTACGTCAGCCTCAATCCCGGTATGGAGGTCATGAAGCCTTTCGATGCAGTTGGGAGTGCGCGATCGCTCGTTCGTCGATGTTCTGATGGTTATGCCGGCGGCGTCGGTCCGGGCACGTTCACCAGAGAACCGTGATATGTTGAACATCGCGACATCAAGGTGCGATTCCCATAGCCGGTGCGTTTCTTCGAACCCGTGTTTCCCAAGGAAGAAAATGCTGCCGACTGCGTTCGCCTTCGCCGCCCCGATCAGTTCGCGCGCACCCAGCGGTTTCAGGAACGCCTCGGCATGCCCAAGCAGGCGTGTCCCCCACTGCTGCCGTTGGTAGCTTGATGAGACGAAGACGAAGACGAGGACGCTATACCGGCTTGAGTCGAACTGATTGGGCACGTGCGTGGCATCGCAGCATCCGACTGCGTCGCCGTCGTTGGATACGGCCACCCACCGGTGGGCGCGGTACGTGTCTCGAGGCCATCCCTCATCCTAGGCGCGGAGTGCCTCGACTGTCAGGCCGTCCTCACCTTCGATATGGTTGAAGATCCGAACCGTCTCAGGGTAGTCACTCCCAGTGGAACTGAAGTCCCGGATCAGTCCGAAAGAATCATCCATTTGGCGATCATAGGCCACCGCGGAGTCCGCGCGGTTGGTGACTTGCAGGGTTCACTCGCTGTCGGTGCTTGCGTCCAGTTCATCCTCTGAGATAACCGGAGGGTCGCTGTCGTCTGCCGATGAGGCGAATGCATCGCGGACAACCGCGGTGACGATAGACGCGCGGAACCCACGTCGGGCGAGGAACGATCCTAGTCGTCGCGAGAATGCTTCCCGGTCCAAACCGGCGAGGGAACCGACCCGTCTCTCGATGGCGGCCCTGGCACGGTTCAGCTCCTCGCCATCGTCGACGACGGCGAGGATGATGGTCTCGGGGGCGACGCCACTTTGCGCCAAGTCATGGCGGAGGCGAACCTCGCCATGCAGGCGTTGTTCACGCCGGGTTGCGACCCAGGAGTCGGCGTACGTCCCATCGTTCAGGTATCCGAGTTCGAGCAATCGTGTCACGGTATCGGTAACCACGTCGTCTTCGAAACCGGCGCGTGTCAATCTGGTTCGCATCTGCTTCACGGTGTGCGCGCATGAGGCGAGGGCGTCAAACGCACGGGCGGCGGCGCGAGGACGCGGGTCACCAGCTGGTTCGATTGGCGGACCATTTGCGTCACGGTGTCGGCGGGTGCCGGGTGACCGGGCCCCAGACCGAGTCCGACCCAGCGGTGATTCATCGGTACTTGGTCTCCCCCTGGTATCTGCACTCCAAGACTGCCGCCCGACGACTTTGACAGGGCTGGTGTGCGATGGAATGAGGGAAATACTGTCACCCTGCAAATCATCCGACCACGGGGAGAGGTCTGAGATGGATAGCGGGATGGGTGCGGGCGCGTCCGGGTCGCGTCCGGCACGCAAGAAGCGTCGGCGGATCATTATGAACAAGTGTACCATGAAAAAGAGCACATATGTTCTAGTCTCTCAAGGGATGAGACTTGGCGAGGCCGTCATGCCTCGGAGTTATCTGGCGTCTCGGTGGGAAAGGATGTCTCGGAGACGCTGGTACCTCGCGAAGACGCGCGTGGGCAGTTCGATCGGTTCCATCCACTCGCGCGTGCGGTTCCATCCTCCGGGATAGGTCTGGTGCAGGCGGGTGCGGCTTCGAAGGATGGGCCTGAGGCCACGAAGCGCGGCGATGCGTCCCCGAAGTGGGCTGAGGTCACGACGGGTAACCATGGTGTACGGCAAAGATGCGAGGTCGTAGCCGATAATGGCCGGCAGGTATTCCAGAAGCCCGGGTGCCGGGTAGCACCGCGCGATTGTCCAGACCTTGTTTCGCCCGAGGTGCCAGTTCTTGAACGGCGATCCCTCTCCGGCGCTGGCAGAGTGAGCGTGACGGACCACCGAAGCGGGGGCGACGACGCTCTCCCATCCCGCGAGTCGGGCGCGCCACGCGAGGTCGACATCCTCGAGGTACATGAAGTACGACGGATCGAAGCCACCAAGTTGGCGAAGCATTGCCCGGCGGTAGAGGGCGGCACCTGCACTTGCACCGAAGACGGGGACTAGTGGCCCTGGCTTGATGCGGGGTTCACCGGATCCGCGATCCCAGGCGATGCCGGCACGGTCGATCCGGATCCCCGCAGACTGGATCGTGTCCGGGTCGTGGGCAAAGACCATCTGGCTTGCGACGCTGCCGATCCGCTCGTCCTTTGCAGCGCCTGTGACCAAGGCGTCCAACCATCCTGATTCGGGGACAGTGTCGTTGTTCAGGGTCACGACAAACTCGCCTCGCGCCTCACTGGTGGCGCGATTGTTGGCTGGGGCGAACCCCTCGTTCGTGGGGTTGCGGATAAGTTTGACCCGGGAATCCCGGGACGCGAGGTCGGCGATGACTTCGGGAGTGCCATCACGAGAGTCGTTGTCGACAACGATCACCTCGAACCCACCGGGTGCCTCTTGGGCAAGGAGGGCAGGCATCAGGCCGTCGAGATGGGTCCGGCCATTCCATGTGACGATGATTACCGTCGTTCGTGGGTTCACTTGTGCACCTGACTGGAATCCGGGCCTGGCGGAGAGGAGTGCATCAGAGGTTCCCTACCACTCATCTTGCCGTCACCAGATCGTCGCCGGCGGGCGTCGACTGGATCGTACACTGGTGAGGGTAGCGATTGGCCCGTCCGGAAGGCGCGTCTGGTCGCCGATGACACAGGAGTGACCGGGATGTCTGACGAGGTGGACGCGCCGATTGCGCGCATGATGATGAGCGTGGCAGGCCACTCCATCGTTGCCTACGTTCAGATGCGGGCAATGGCCGAGGTGCTGATTGCCAAGGGCGTCTTCACACGCGAGGAACTGGAAATCCAGTTCGAGACGATGCGCGTGCGCGAACTTGCTCGCACGATCGACGAGTGGTTCACACCCGACATCGCCTATCACGTGAAACTTGCCTTTGAATCCGAGGCGGCCCACGCAGAAGTCGATGGTGTCGCGCCTGCCGAACCGGACGAGATTGCGCGGGCACGTGCGATGCAATCGGACTGACCTCCCGGGTGCGTCTCGCGGTACCCGCACATTTGCCGCACCGTTAGATGCGAGTGGCGAGTACGACCAAGCGCAGCGTACGTATGGCAGGGGCGACGGGGTTCGGCGAATGAGTGGGATTCCGACGTTGGTGCCCACGCCCGGGCATTCAGCATCTGAAGGCGGTTCCAATGTACCTCTACCCGGGCTGACTGGGGCGAGTTCATCAGGTGGATGGGGTGGATCCAACGGACGGGCGGGGATGCCCGCGGACCCGATGGCAGGCGACACGCCTTCTAATCAGGGGCGATGGGGTGGGCCAAGCGAACCATCTTCCAATCAGGGGCGATTGGGAGGGGCGGTCTCGGTTTTCCGCGAACTCTGGCACTACCGCGATCTGCTGAGAAGTCTCGTTTCACGTGACCTTGCGGTGCGGTACCGACGATCCGCCTTGGGGTTCGTCTGGTCGCTTCTGAACCCACTGCTGATGATGCTTGTCTTCACGATCGTCTTCCAGGTCGTGAAGCCCCAGTCGGTGCGGAACTATCCGCTGTTTGTTCTCGCCGGACTGTTGCCTTGGAACTTTCTTGCCGGGGCAATCAGTGGCGCCACGCGCAGTGTGACTGGAAATGCCCACCTGATCGATAAGGTCTATTTCCCGAGGGAGATCCTGCCACTCTCCGTGGTGATTGCGAACCTCGTCAACTTCCTGTTGAGTTTGGCCGTGTTCCTCCCACTCGCGCTGCTGCTTGGGGCGCGGTGGAACGGGTGGATCTTCGCCTTGCCTCTGGTGATCCTGATCGAGGTCATGATCGTTACGGGCATCTCCATGATGTTGGCGGCGCTCAATGTCTTCTACCGGGATACGGAACAGGTCCTCGAGGTTGCCTTGACCGCGTGGTTCTTCCTGACGCCGGTCTTCTACGAACTCGAGTTGCTACCGAACCAGTTCCTCGGCATTGACGTGTGGCGATTGGTCTACACGCTGAACCCGATGGCGACGCTGATAACGGACTACCGCTACGTGATGCTGTACGAGACGCCGATCATCCGGCATACGCTGATACCGTTCGTGATCGGCATCGCGCTGCTTGGTGCAGGGTGGTGGGCGTTCCGCCGGGTTGCCCCAGCTTTCGCCGAGGAGGTCTGACCGCACCATGGCGCGTGTCGCAGTGCGGTGTGAAGACGTCCGCAAACGGTTTGTGATCCGGCGCGGGCGCGCCCGAACCTTTCAGGAAGCCGCCTTGGCCCTCTTCCAGGGTGGACAGGCGTTTGGGCAACGTGACGAGTTCTGGGCCCTGGACGGGGTCTCCTTCTCAGTTGAGGCGGGACGGACACTTGGGATCATCGGGCGCAATGGTGCTGGGAAAAGCACATTGCTCAAGCTGCTTGCCGGGACGATGCAACCGACATCGGGACGGATGATCGCCAACGGCAAGGTCTTCGGCCTGCTCGAACTGGCGGCTGGGTTCCATCCTGACCTGTCGGGTCGCGAGAATGTCTTCCTGAATGGCGCATTCCTGGGACGTTCGCATGGCGACATGGCGAAGCGCCTTGACGAGATCATCGCGTTCTCGGAACTCGAACAGTTCATCGACCAGCCGGTCAAGCACTACTCGTCGGGCATGTACATGCGTCTCGGGTTTGCGGTTGCCCTCTCGGTTGAACCGGACATCCTGATCGTCGATGAGGTGCTTGCCGTCGGCGACGCTGCTTTCCGTCAGAAATGCCTTGCGGCGCTGGCGACGGCGAAGGCGCAGGGACGGACGATCCTGTTCGTCACGCACGACCCGGGTGCAGTCCGCCGTTTCTGCGACGATGCGGTTTGGCTGGAACGAGGCAAGGTGCAGGCGGCAGGCCCTGCCCTCGATGTGCTAAGGGCGTACCTCGCAACGACAACGACCCACGGCGCCGGTGTTGTTCCGGAAGGGCCCCCAACCGACCCATACGGGACGCCGCGTGGACCAGTCGCGCTTACCGGTGTCGACCTCCTCGAAAATGGTGAGGGCACGCAGACGCCATTCCGCGATGTGCGGACGGTCCGCGCGCCGGGCGATGTGTGGCGGATGCGACTTCGATACTCGGTGCGCGAACCGGTATCTGGGGTGTCGTTCGGTGTGGCGGTGCATCGCGACGGTGGCACGTACGTTCTTGGGGCCGGATCGACTGGGGCAAGGCATGACCTCCCGGTGGGCGATGGCGCGGTGGTCGTGACGACGGAGGGCCTCCCGTTGGCACCCGGCCTGTACTCGGTTTCGGCCGGCCTCTGGTTGGATGGCGCTTCACCGGAAGATGGCGATCCGCCAGATCACCGCCTGACAAGGGCGGCCAGTGTCGCCGTCGAGACGCCTAGGATCCTCACTGCTGGACTGCTCGCCCCACGGCTTGAGTGGGAGTGGCCCGACGATGCGCTTGTCCGGACTGACCCCACACCCTCCTTGCCGACACACGAGTCGCGAGCGGGTCGGGGGTTTCACGGGCGGTTCCTTCCGGCACCATCACGACTGACAGTCGGCGGTGGCGAGGATGAATTCCTTGGACCAGGATGGCACGCTCCAGAAGATTGGCCTCCGGCGATCAGATGGACCGGCTGGATTGATGGTGACGGTGGTTCGTTGGGTGCGACTGCTGACGCAGATGCCGGCGGACGCCTACCCCTTCACCCTTCTACAACCGGGGCTGTCGCTGGTGATGCCCACGGCCGAAGCGGGCAGGCGCTTTCCCCGGTTGCGACGGGAGAGGGAAGCATGCGGCGATTGCCGGTCGGGACGATGTTCCTGACGCAGGATGAGTGGGCAACCGCGCTTGGAGTGACCCTGTGCAGACCCCATGCACGTGCCGATGATGTCGACCCGGTGATCGTGACAATCCGGGTGGACGGTGGACAGGTCGGGCGACTGACGCTCGGCGCCGCGCTCCTGGAACCCTATACCTTCCCGATCGAACCAGTGGATACCCCGCGCGAGATCACGGTCTCCATCGAGGTGGAACGACCGGTCCTGCTTGACCCCGCCGGGACCGACCGTCGCATCCTCGGGGTTGCGGTGCGTGAGGTCTGGGTCGAATGACGGCCACGGGCGAGACCGGTACGGTGCCGCCGTTCGTCACGGTGGTTGTTCTCAACTGGAATGGGCGACGCCTGCTTCCACCATGCCTCGAGGCCGTTGCGCAGACGGACTATCTGGCCGGTCGATGGGAGACGGTGGTCGTTGACAATGCCTCGACGGACGGATCTGCCGAGTGGGTTGAGGCGAACCATCCGTGGGTCCGTGTACGGCGCAACCCCAGAAACTGGGGATTCGGACGGGGCAACAACCCGGCGATGCGCGATGCGCCGGGTCCGTTTGTGGTGCTGCTGAACTCGGACACACGAGTTCGCCCGGGTTGGCTACGGGCCTTGGTGGACACCATGGAAGCCGAACCTCGTGCGGGGGCCGCGACCGCAAAGCTGCTCTTTCCCGATGATGGCGCGAGACGTGGCCAGATCCAGAACGCTGGTGGGATGCTCCTGTCGGATGGCAGTGGACGCGACCGGGGAACGGTCGTGGATGCCGGGCAAGTCTCGCACCAACCCGACGACGGTCGGTATGACCTGCGGGAAGAGGTCTTCTTCTTTTGTGGGGCCTCGGTGATGTTGCGGAAGGCGGCGCTTGACGAGGTCGGGTACTTCGACGAACGCTACTTCATGTATTACGAGGATCTGGACCTGTCATGGCGTCTGCGGATCCACGGATGGACGGTTGTCTTTGCGCCTGACGCCGTGGTCCAGCACGAACATGCGGCAAGCAGTGGTGAGTGGTCGCCCCTGTTCACCTACAACGTCGAACGCAACCGGCCCTTGATGCTCATGAAACTGGCACCATGGCGCCTCGCGATGACCGAAGCGGGTCGCTATGTCGGTGAACTGGGCTTGAATGTCGCCCGTGTCGCCTACTGGGCCATCCGTCACCGCCAACGCGGTCCCCATGCCTCACGGACACGGATGCAGGCGCGTGTGGTGTGGTCCTGGTTGCGTGACTTGCCCGGGGTGCTGCGGGATCGACGTGCAATCAATGCTTCCCGGCTGGTGCCTGACGCGGTGATCACTCAGTGGATGGGTGCGGTCCGGGCACCGGGATTGGCCAGGGTCCGAGGGCAGGTCGCGCGTAGCCCACGAACAGCATCTGGAATGCGGGTAGGCATCTACAACCAGTTCCTCGCGACGATGGGTGGTGGTGAACGCCACATGGGGATGGCGGCGCAGGTCCTGGCGAAGTCGGGTTTTGACGTTGAACTCATCACCCACGTGCCGGTCTCGATCGACCGCCTGAGTGCACGATTTGGGCTCGATCTTGATGGCGTGACGGTCCGGACGACACCGTTGCTCCCATTTGACCAGTTGCGCGAGTTGACGGCGGAGTACGACCTGTTCGTCAACGCAAGTTTCATGTCATGCCTGCCGACAATGGCGCATCGGTCCATCCTGCTTGTCCTGTTCCCGTTTCCTCTTGACACGACTGCGTTTGGCCGGTTCAAGGCATGGGTTGGGGCACGCCTCCACCGGCAACTTCTCATCCCGCGCTACGGCACTGGCTTTTTCGGGCCTCAGGAACTGGCTGGTAGCCGCTACCGGTTCACGGCGGGGCATGGACAGGTGGTTCTGGAAACTCCTTGGCCGGGGTGCGAATTGAATTCGCGGATTGTGCTTGGCAGCTTCCGTCCGGCGGGGACAGCGCCGGTGAGGGTCACAATCACCGCGCGCGCGCCAGGAGATTTACGACCTCGCGATGATCGTGGAGTAGAGCAAGCGCCACATGAAGGGGAGGGCAGTGTCGCCCTCTGGAGTGGTGACGTTGCAACGACACCCGGCAATTACCAGACGATTGACGCACGCATCCCGGGCCACTTGACGGCCTCCGGATCAGTCGAGATAACCATCTCGTCCCCGGTGTACCGTCCCTTTGAGAACGGTGGTGATGCGTCCGACCCTGATGACTATCGCGAACTGGGAGTGGCAGTTGCGCGGGTGATGGTTCGCCATCCGCGCCACCATCTCTATGAACTCCTGTTCGAACGCCTGGTGCCGGAACTTTCGCGCAGGCTGCATGGCCTCCCGGATCCGCGGGCGATGGAATACCTGTCGACCTACGACGCGGTCCTCCCGATTTCCCGGTTCACGGATACGTGGCTGGCGAAGTACTGGTCGGTGCGCGGGACCGACATCCTGTACCCGCCCGTCGATGTCGCGCAATTCACGCCTCGGGCGTCCCGGGACCGGATCATCCTAGGCGTCGGTCGCTTCTTCCAGGGAAGCCACAATAAGAAGCACGATGAGATGATCCGCACATTTGGTGAACTCGTGCGCGAGGGTGTGGTGCCGGGATGGGAACTCCACCTCGTGGGTGGATCCATGCCGGAGGCGCGCCATCAGAAGTACCTCGCCAGATGCCGGGCGCTAGCATCCGGGTTGCCGGTTCACCTTCACGTTGACGCCCCGGCGGACATGCTGACCGCCCTTTATGAACGCGCCACGATCTTCTGGCACGCGACCGGGTTCGGAAACGATGAGAACCGGGATCCGATCCTGTTCGAACACTTCGGGATCACCACGGTCGAAGCAATGGCCGCGGGGTGCGTGCCGGTGGTAATCGGAAAGGGTGCACAACCTGAGATCGTGGCGGACGGAATATCCGGGTTCACATGGACGACACGTGACGCGTGGAAGTCGAGGACGGTCCAGGTTGCGAATGATCCGGCACTCGCCTCGCGACTTCGGGCAGGCGCCCTGATGCGAAGTCGGGACTTTGGTGAGGACGTCTTCACCGCGCAGCTGCAAGAGATCGTTGAACGGTTCGGTCTTCGCGCGTCTCCCGCCCCATCGTCCGTGCCGAACGCACCGGTGGTGTTGGCTCCGCAACCCCAACCCGGGTTCAACTACGCTTTTCTCGGAATTCCCGATCGATTGGATACCCCCACCACCAACCCCTCACCCGTCGCAACGGGGGAGGGGAGTAGGTTCCCGACGCATCCTGCCGGATACCAGGATGGTTCTCTTGGCCCACCTTTGGAAGGGGGATCTGGGAATACCGGGCTCTTGCCAAGTGGGCGCGGGGAGTGATGGGCGACAACCCGCATGCGTGAGGTGCGGTGGACATTGCCGGCCCCGTGGAGTGTCCTGCTTGGTGCGGTCCTCGCCGGGTGGTTTGGTGGAAGTGTCGCGACCGGCCAACGCGGGTTAGGGGCAAGTTTTGCGTGGCTTGTGCCAGCACTGATCGTCGGCGCTGGTGGCGGGTTCGCCGTTATCGCTGCGAGTTGGCTTCATCAGCGTCGCGACACGCGCCCGGATGGTTTGGTGACGGTATTGCCAGGCGGCGGTACCTCAAGACCTTTTCTGTTCTTGGAAGTTGGTGCGCTCGCACTATTGCTTGGCTCGCTATGGGTCAGTGACGACCTGAATCATGCGTGGGCGACCTTGCCCCGTGTTCGAGGGGCGATCGCGCTGCTGATCGGAATCATCCTGGTTTCGCGGCTGGCCATCGCTGCGGTGGAATGGCGCATTCGGACTGGTTACGGACCAACTCGCGACCAACGGCAATCCGATCCTGTCTTGACGGATGTGGGTGTGCTTCGCCCGTCGGAAAGTGGCCGACATGGGGCCACGGTGACACTTCTTGTCCTTGGTGGTGCGTTTGCCTTCTTTGTGGCGACGGCATCCGGCGAACTCGTGACACCTGACGAATGGACGGCACACGGTGCCGCGGTCGGTCTGGTGGAACATGGGCGGCTAGCCATCTTCGATGGCGAACCCTACCCGTTCACGGTTGTCGGAATTGTGCGTCGGCCTGGTCACCCCGAGGAAGAGTCTTCTGGCCTCATGTCGAAGTACCCAGTGCTTTCGTCGTTGGCGATTTCTCCCTTTCAGGCAGTTGCGCGGATATTCGGTGCGCCTGAACCGCGTACCGCCGGGCAAGGTCCGCTGGCCCGCCGTGCACCAGACCTCGTGACACTTGGGTTCGGGCCATTCCTCAGCGCATTGACCGTGATGGTGACCTATCTCATGGCTCGTTCACTTGGGTATCGTGGGGCATCGTCGCTTTTGCCGGCATTGGCGGTTGCCACGGCCTCCTTGGTTTGGCCGTATTCGCGCACTGTTCTCAACATGGCACTTCCGGCGGCCCTGACCGGGGCGGCCATGGCGGTGATCGGGTACCTGCGTCGCGCAACTGGGGTTGACCGACCCAACCGGGAACCCAAAGCTCCTGATTTCGACGCCGGTCGCATGGCTGCCCTCGCCGGCGCCCTCCTCGGCCTCGCCGGGGCGGCGCGGTACGAATATCTGGTCCTCGCCTTGCCACTGTGGGCATTGCTCGCCTGGGTGGTTTTCCAACGGTCCGGACTCGCAGGCGGGGCATTCCTGGGGGGACTGGCCGTGGTGGCCGGTGGCGTGACCGCACTGCCACTTACCCTTGGCTACAACCTGATGCGGACCGGTCAGGCCCTCGATTTCGGCTATGGCGGAGAAGGATTCCTCTCTTCGTTGCTGGAGAAGCCGTGGTATGGGTGGTTCGGGCTTCTGTTCAGTCCGGGATGCGGGATTGCCGTGCATGCGCCAATGATGTTCGTTGGTCTCGCGGGGCTGGTCTGGCTCTGGGAGGACGCCCCGGATACGGCCGGTGCGGTTGCAGCCATGGTGGGTCTTGCGTGCCTGTATTACGGAAGCCTCGAGACAACGTGGTGCGCCCAGACGACATGGGGCCCGCGATACTTGGTTGGGGTAGCACCGTTGGCGTACCTCCCTGTCGCGGCGATTGTGAAGCGGATGGGGTGGGCGAAGCGGAGCGACGCTCAATCGGGGGCGAGTGGGCGGGGTGGAATGAGCAGGAACCCTTTTGCCTGGCTTGCGATTGGGCTGCCGTGGGCTTTGAATGTCGTGGCAAATGCCTTGGCCATCGTTGTCGACTTCAGTCGGGGATGGCAGGACCATTGGTCACTCGGGGCGACCTACCTGGCGACGACGTGGGTGCCGTACTTCTCGGGGGTCACCGCGCATGTGCGACTCTCGCGCCTGTGGCTTCGCGGTGGCGACGCCAGCCTTGACATCCACTGGCTACGGGGACCAGACGGCAACCCCGCAGTTTCCGGTGTCCTGGTCATGGTCGGATTGCTCGTGGTTTCGGTGACTGCCTGGGCTGCCGCATGGCAGGTCGAACGCTTGGCCGACGAAGGTGATGGCCCGGTTACGTGATCGTGACCGGGCACTGATTGTCATCAAGCGTCGCCCCCGGTTCTGGTCAGGCGAGGAATGGTTTGAGGCGGTTGAGTGCCTCGTCGAGGACCGGGCGGGTCGTAGCGAAGTTCAGTCGCACGTGTCCTGCGCCGGTCGGCGAGTAGCCGAGGCCATCGCTGAGCCCGACCCTTGCATGCTCAAGCAGGAAGTCGCCCGGCTTCTCCTTGCCCCAGTCGTACGCGCGGACGTCAAGCCACGCCAAGTAGGTCCCTTCGGACGGGTGATAAGCCACGCGCGGGGCGTGGTCATGAAGGAATGCCGTCAGCTGGTCACGGTTTGCACGGAGGTCGGCGAGCGTTGACTGGTGCCACGCATCGCCTTCAGGAGTGGCGATGGCTGCGAGCCAGGCGGCCTCGGAGAGGACGTTCGGGCACCCAGAAACCAGTCCATGCGTGATGGCACGCACACGGCTGATCAGCGCCGCGCTGTGGCTGATCGTGATCCCGGTGCTCAGACCAGCGGTGTTGAAGGTCTTCGCCGGGCCGGTCAGTGTGATCGTGCGCATCGCCAGTTCGGTCGAAAGGCTTGCGAAAGGGATGTACGGTCCGTCGAAGACAAGTTCGTTGTGAAGTTCGTCGCTGACGAGCCATAGGCGATGGCGTAGTACGACGTCGGCAAGTCGTTCGAGTTCGGCACGGCGCCACACCCTGCCTGTTGGGTTGTGCGGGTTGCACACCATCAGAACCTTGGTGGCCGGAGTGATGACGGTTTCGAGGTGATCGAAATCGATCTCATAGCCATTTGGGCCGGGGACCAGGGGATTATCCTGGCGTTGGAGACGTGCGGTCGAGATCGCATCCAGGAACGGACCGTATAGGGGAGTTTGCACCACAATCGCGTCACCGGGCGCCGTCAGGGCGCGCGCGGTTGCATGCAGGCCGGGAACGCAAGACATGAAGACTGCGTTCTCCGCAGGAAGACCATGCAGGCCGTGGCGTTCGCTCAGACGTGCGACCAGTGTTTCCGCCAAGTGCTTGCCACCCTGACCCGGGTACCCGATCCGGTTCTCGGTGATCCGGCGCATGACCGCCTCGATGATCACTTGGGCGTGAGGCATGTCCATGTCGGCAACCCACATCGGGATCACGTCGCGCGGATAGTAGTTCCATTTCTTCGAAAACGTGTCGTAGGGGGCGTCCCAAGATGCGGAGGGTTCAGCGGAAGGTTCAACAGCATTCATTTTTTATTAGGATACGGGTTTCAAATCATCTGGCTCATACGATCCTGTTGGTTCGCACGTGTTCTCCCGTCAACACGGGTCACGGTTAGGGGCTTGAGGTCCAAGGGTTAGACACGGCGAATTGGTGAGGGGTCAAAGCTGATAAGGAACCCTGCGACCATGATGCCGATGCAACTGATGGCAAAGCCGAGACGCGTCGACGACGGATCGAAGGTCAGTTCGATCACGTGTTTTCCGGCTGGTGACGGTATCGACCGACCGAACGGAATGTCAGGTGAACGCACTCCCTGCGACGCGCTCAGCGTATGTGGGGACGCATCCGCAGTCGCCACATCGTCGATCGAAACCCGCCATCCAGGATAGTCGGTGTCCGCAATCACGATCATGGCATCGGATGCAAGGGACGTGGAGATGACCAGACGTTCTGGGTCGTCGGTCACCCACGTTGCGGTTCCGGCTTCCGGCGGGACAACCCGAAGGCGCGTTGGAGGCCAAACGGAGCGATCATCAGGGACGAGTGATGGGGTCGTACTGGTGGCGCGCATGCCCCACGGTTCCCGCACCCATGGCTCCATGTCGGTTGGAGGATGCATGGCGAGGTGTGTCAGGTGAACGCGCACTCCCGGGATCGTTGACCGCAACGTGGCACTCACGATCCCACCCGGAAGTGCTATTGGCAGGGTGGCACGGTATTCGAAGGTGTCGAATCGTCCGCCAACGGCACTGACCATGCGAGTGACCAGTGCAACGGGGGCCTGACCATGCGTCACGATCGTGCGGACGTCTGGTCGGTCCCACGCCCATTCGGCAGTTTCGACGCCTGCACGGAGTGGGTAGGTTGCCGTCGTACCGTCAGGGCCGGTCAGGCGGATTTCAGCAGCGGTCTGTCCTTGCGCAACCGTTGTACCTTCCCCGAAAAAAGTGATCGCCTCCAGGAGGCCAGTGAATACCGGGTTGCCGGTTGCCGACCAGATTGGTACTTCCGAACAACAGTCCGCGGTGGCCTGCCCGAGGTCAAGGGTGGTCACCCGCCATTCACTGGCAACTAGGGAAGTATTTCTCGAAGTGACGCCGGCCTCTCCCATTATGATGGCACGGACGGCAAGGGGTGAGAGGCCGGCGGTGTCGAACCGGTTGGCCCACAGCCAGTGATCGTCGTTGTTGCCCACGTTCGCGAAGGCAGTCGCTGCGGTCCGCAGGATGAGCGGGTTGTAACCTTGGGCGTCTCGTGTCGCCGTGAGGAGACCGAGATTTGGCGGTAGTTGACCGGTTCGTGTAGCGCTTGGGAAGTCGCCGAGGAAGTGGCGTGGCAGGTCTTCTCCGTGCCAGACAAGACCGAGATAGCGGTCGTGACCAATGCTCAGCGCGATCGTTCGTGCTGACGCGTAGGCTGGGGCGTACCAAGCATCTGGGTTGAACGACACATTCTGGGTCATCAATCGCAGCGATCCGAGATCGGCGATCACTGCAATCGCCAAGAGAACCCCGGCCTTTGGGACTGGACGGCGCTGGTTCGAAAATAGGATCGCCAGGACGACCAGTCCGAACACCAGCGTGTGGAATTCCTGACCCACGGTGAGGAACGGTGTCCCGGCAATGCGCCAGAGGTTCGTGAGGAGGCGACGGAAGTTGTCGTACCCCTCCGAATGCCAGAACTGGAGGATCATCATGACGGGAAGGGCCGTCAGAAGTCCGCAGATGGTAGTGAAGCGCATGGACATCAGGGGCGGCGGGGTGGTGGCGAATTGCCTTTGCGTCGCGGGAGATAGGTAGGATGGGTCTCGCCCCTCGTTGGGTGGCTTGTCCAGAACGTCGATCACTAATGAAGCGAGCGCTGACAGTGCGAATGCAGCGATGATCCCGAGGCGTGCTGGCAGGTACAGGATCCGAAAGCCCGGCAGCCACGCGTAGAGAAGGCCGAACAGTGGGGTTCGCGTACCCCACGACAGAACGATGGACACCAGGGCCACCCCACCCCAGATGGTCAACCTGTCGTGATGACCCGTGCGCCAGAGGATGGCCGGTGCAGTCACGGCGAGGCAGAGGGCCACGATTCCGACTGAGACCTGTCCACCTTCGACGGCGCCCGCCCCGGCAGCTGGGCGAAGCCACGATAGCAGGGTCAGGTACCCGTCACTGCCGAGGCTTTCGAGGGGCCTCGTGGTGGCGTAGGTCGTCTCCGCGACGAACTCGGCACCTGGGATCAGGACTACGCCTGCCATGACCGAAGCAAGCAACCCTGAGGCCACGTAACTCGGGATGAGGTGGCGCAAGCGTTGGACCCATCGTTCATTTGCGCGTCCATGACCGAGGAGAATCGCGCCACCAATGGTCAACCACGACAGGTAGGCACCGGCAGGCCATCCACTGGCCAGTTGCAATGTCGTGGATGTTGCAAGGACACCGATGAGGCGGGCCGACGGTCTGGACAGTGTCGCCAGATGCAGTCCGGCGAAGACAACCCACGGCATCCAGGCCAGGCTCGTGAGTACGACCGGCATCCCGGCGATGCCCGGCAACCAAGGAGTCAGCGTGAATGTCGCCGTCCCCGCAATTGCAGCAATCGGGCCGACGCGCACGCCATGCCGAAGGCAGAACCACGTGCCGGCAATCGCAGTTGCGAGGTGAAACCAGATTGACGCACGTACTGCACTCCAGAGATCCAGGCCTGCAAGCAGTGTCCAGTTCGGGACATACCAGGCGCCGGTGCCGGGATCGGCGGCAAATGGCATCCCGCCGCCCTGCCATGGGTTCCAGAGGGGGATGTGCCACTGCGAAAGGGAACGGGCAAGATGCGCGGCGTTCGGGACGTACTGAAGCATGAGGTCGAGGTTCTGGGGAAGCCGACCTGGTCCCGCGATTGGCCAGAGATACCACCCGGCGAGAACGACAAGCGGAATCCAGGCGAAACCCGACCACCAGCCCGCCCCGCCCGACTGACTCACGCTTTGCTTCGTGCGATGCGCGCCTGGATCGTGGCGAGGAGCGAAGCGTCTTGCACTCAGGGGCGATGGGGTGGGGAGCCCGCTGTCGGAACTCACCCCTGCACCTGCAGCCAGTCGAAGACCACCAGCATCGCGGTGACAACCCCGATTGAGGTCAGGCGAGAGCGACGGACCAGCCCAAGTGTTGAGAGCAACTGGTTCGTGCAGGTGAGGATTACCCCTTGGAGGCCAAGGAGGACGGTTCCCGATACGACAATCACGCCAGTGTGAGATGCATACGTAGTCCAGATCAACGTCGGCCAGAAGTCGAGACCGAGTCCATATTCAGGGTGAGGTGGGACTGGGGCACTGATGCCAAACCACGTCCACGGAGGGCGCAGGAGGACACCCTGGGTGAAGTCCGGTCGTGATGGCAGCACAAGGTGGAATGCATCTGCGCCAAGGAGCCAGATGTTTCCCAGGATGGGACTGAACGGTGGGGCGTACAGCATTGCGGTATCGAGAAGGTCGTCTTCGGGAATTTCGACGTGGATGGTGGGGTGTTCTCGGTCTCCGACGTGGCGGAGTTCGTATCCCTTGACGTAGGGAGGCAGTTTCGCCAGGTCAATGTTGAAGCTTCGGAACCCAAAGAAGGCATACCCATCGCGTCCGTAGGTGCCAGGCCATTCGCCACGGGTGTGCCGATCGAGGCGAACCTCCCGCGAGGAACCGGCCATTCCGGGGGAGATGGGATCAAAGGTCATCGCCGACACCACCGCGGTGTCTGGTCCGGTCTGCCGGATTCCCACAGTGACCGGGTTGGCCGGGTCGATACGGATGACGGCGCGAACCCAGACACCTTCGTCCAGACCTTGGTCGAGGTCAACCCGGCGGGTATCGATTGCGTCGGTGATCGTCATCGTTTCGGTCCGCCCCTGCCGGTCCCAGTCAATGACGTAGAGGCTCAGGTTGACATCCCGGAGGATTGGCCCTTCGCTTTCGGGTGCGGTGATGGTTACCGATGCATCGGGAAGCCCCCATAGGTACCCAAGACTGCGTGACCGGCCGGTCTCGGGATCCGGGTCGCGGAGTGCCATGACAAGGCGGTCACCTTTTCGCGCATCCCAATAGTCTTGGCCTCCATACGTTGCGCCGAACTGTGTCATGGTGGGCACGACATGGCGGCGAACCATCGCCGGGTATTGCTCCGGATGCTTGGCGATGGCGATCACCTGGATTGCGAGAGACATAGTGGCCAGGACGCTCAGGATCACACGCCCGAAACGGCGTGTGATGAGAGTGTCAACGACTGGTGCGGTAGCGAGGGTCAACCATGGGACGGTCATCAGCAGGTAGCGGGGTCCCCATGATCCGCCATGCCAGACAAGTTTCATGCTGTAGAGCAGGATCGTGACGATTGGAAACACCACCGTCAGCGCGGATCCAGAGAAGCGATGGCGCCTGACCCAAAGGATCGACCCGGGGATTGCGAGCAGCAGCCATGGAGCATACAGGAAAAGACTCTTCCCCAAACTGAATACGAGGCCCCGGAAACCTGTCCAAAACGGCAGCGAGAGCCAGTCACTGGTGAGGCGCGACAGGTCCGAGGTAAGCACGATCGGGGTCTCACCCGTCGTCCAGAGGCCAACACCGATGGCTGCCGTGGCGACGGCAACGCCCGGCAAGGCGACTATTCCCGCAAACCGGAGGGCATCGCGTCGCCGGTCACGTCGCCACGGTTGCGATGTGACGAAAAGCTCGGCGACGACCGCGACGACCCCGAGGATGGCGGTGTACTTCGCCCCGATGGCGAAGATCAGGGCCAGCATCGTCGTGTAGGCCATGACGCGTAATTTGCGCCGCAGTGGTAGAGGGTCCGCGAACCCCGGGAGCGCCGGCATGGCCGAGAGAACGCCCACTCCCCCTTCCCGCGTCGCGAGGGGGGTAGGCGGGACCGACGTCGAACGGCGTGCCCATGCTGGTGTTGCCGGGCTGGGAGTGACACTCGGCGGAAAGTTCCGGTGGATTGCCAGTACCGCCAACGCCAAGGCGAGCGATGCGGTCGGTTCTGCAAAGTCATACTTCGCGTACGGCCACGCGAGGGTTCCCAAGCCAAACGCTGCACCGACAATGAGGGCGACGACCGGGCGGTAGCCGAAGTTCAGGGTGGCGCGATACAGCGCCCAGACCGTTGCGGCGGTGACCACGGCATTGGTGACGCTGAACCCGAGGTGAGCAAAGAAGTCGCCCGTCTGCCGTTCGGACCAGAATCGCTCGCCGGTTCGTGCGTCATGCCACGTTACGGGCGTTGACGGAGTCGGGGTGCGGGCAGGCACCGTGCCGATCGTGACCGCGCGAAGCGAAAAGGTACCGGCCTGACCAAGGCCACCGGACCCGGCAACTTCCCACCGGTCGATCGACACTGGCACTGGAACCGGTATCGAAGCGATGTAGAGGTTTCCCCTCGGTTGGCCGATCCAGTGCCCGGCGACACGTGCGCGTGCGTGAGCGACCGTTCCCCGGATATCCGGTCGATCCCACGCCCACTCGGCGGTCTCCATCCCGGCGCGAATAGGGATCGTCACCGTGTTCGTGGCGGTTACCAGGCGCAGTTCGGCAACCGTCGTCCCGTCAGGCACCGCCACCGTGTTGGCCAGAAAGCTGACAATGGTGAACGTGGTCACCGGGGAGCCAGAGACGATGGAACCCGGCACCGGGAAGATCTCGGTCTTCCCGGCCGACACCACGGGCCACTCTTCGACTCGGAAGCGGTGGCCATCCGCGGTCAAGTCGTCGCGTTCGGGAGCAATGGTTCCAAGCGCCGCCCCGGCAAGGATGAACGGTTGCCCGATGATCGGCAGCCCAATTCCCCACCGGGCAAACGCGGTCTTGAACCGTGTGAAGTACTGATGATCCGGATCGAGGAAGGCAGTCTTGGTCATCTCGAACGCAAAGGCGCCGTCAATGCTGTAGCCATGGCCGCCTCCGGTCATCAGGTAGATCGCCAGGACGATGGCCGTCAGGTTCAACCCCACCCCACGGCGCCAGGTGGATCTGCGCGTCGTTTGTGCGTCACCGTGGCGTCGCGCCGTCAGGAAGGCAATCACGGGCGTTCCCTCCCTTCTCCGGGAGCAGCCGCACCACTGTTGTTCCACGCGCGGACCACCATGACCGCCGCAACGGCCAGTCCAATGAGGAACAGTCCCTCAACGACCCACACCGCAGCCATCACACCGGAGTGCGATGCGAACATCTGGCGCGCCTCGATCGGCCACAGGTCGATGCCGAGACCGTACTCCGGATGCGGGCTGTGCACTTCCAATCCATGTACGTAGCGCCAGGGTGGTGACGCGAGGGCACGTTGCTGCAACGCGGCATCGGCGGGCCACAAGAAGCGGATCAGGTCGTTGCCAAGCAACCATGCGTGGGCGAGCAATGGACTGAACCCGGGCGCGTACAGCATGGCGATCTCCGACCGCTCGGCCTCGCCGGTGTCCACCCAGACCCGCTCGCCTCCAGTGACCGCATTGATGTAGGGCGGGAGTTTGCCAACGTCGCGGGGTCCCATCTCCCAGGCAAGGAGGAGTGCACCGTCACGCCCGTACCGGCCAACCCAGTCGCCGCCAGTCGACCGGTCCTGGATTGGTGACACCGGCCCGCTCGTCTCGGTGTCCGGGTCGAAAAAGAGCGCGGAAACGACCGGGAACGCCGAACCGGAGTCGTACGCGAGAAGGGTGACCGGGTCGCCGACACGTGCATCCACCACCCACGTGATGTATTCACCACGGGCAAAGTCCGTCACCATCACCGACTGGATGTCAGAGGCATCGACAACCGTCATGTTCTGGAACCGGTCCTCTTCGGGTAGTCCGTCGTAGTTGCACAGGTAGACCGTGAGGCGGAAGCGTCCCGTGCGCTCGGGCCAGATCTTCACCACCATCGGGCTATCGCGGTCGATGGCATGCCCAAGGCCTCGCCGCGGAAGCGGGTTGCCGTGGATGTCCGTTGGCGCACCAGGCGGGGACACCAGTTCGGATCGCGCCTTCTCTACACGGTAGTACTCGGCATAAGTCGATGCCAACGTTCCGCCGACTGCAATCCCGTAGCCGTCCAGTTCCGGGGCTATGTGGTCACGGAACATGATCGAGTAGGCATTGGGGTGCTTCAGGACGACCTCCGTCTGGACAGCCAGCCCTGCCAAAGTCGTCAAGATGGTCGCCCACTGCGCAAACCGGATCCAGCCCCGCCCTCCCCCATCGCTCTTGATTGCTAGACGCTTGGCTTGGCCCTCCCCGAAAGCGCGAGGTGCGTCGGGTTCGCGATCAACGGCGGCCCCAATCACCGGAAGCGAGAGAAGCATCAGGAATGGGACCATCGGCACCAGGTAGCGCGGACCCCAACCTCCGCCATGCCACCCGCCCTTGCTGCCAAAAATTGCGAGATACATGAGCGAGACCGCGACCGGAATCCAGGCCCGAGATCCGTGACGGCGAACGAACGACACGGCACCCATACCGGCGAGAAGCACCGGCGGCGCGAACCAGACCAAGCCCTTGCCGCTCGACAGCACCAGACTGGCAAGTCCCGCCCAAAGCGGAAAGCCAAGCCAACCGCGCGTCAGCCCATCCCACAACTGGGTTATGAGGATTGGCGCCGACACCCCACCAGCTAGGGCGACGACCCCGACCAGCATTCCTAGGATTGCGATGGCGACTGCGGTGACGGTCCGGGGAATGCGCCCTGGGTGCACGATGGCGTCAATCGCTATCAGTCCGATGAACCAGAGAGCGGTGTACTTGGTGAGCCCGGCCCCGACGGTAGCGAGCGCGGCGATCAGGTTGAACATCACGGTCCAACGGGTGGTCGTCGCGTCGATTGATGCGATGCGGGCGGCGAATGCCCCGATCGCAAACGCGCCGGCAAGCGTCTCCGAGAAGTCAAAGCGGGCGTATGGCCAGGCGAGGGTTGCGCCCCCAAAAAGCAATGCGATGGTCAAGGTGGTGCGACGCGACGCGCCATACCAACTGGCGATCGGAATGAGAAGTCCTACAGATGCCGCGCCGGGGATCACGTTCGCAAACCCGAAGGCGGCTCGGGTCACCCAATCCGCCGTCTCGTGAGTGGAGCCACTCGTGACTTCGGTCACGGCTTTCGAACCGCGTTCGCCTCTGACCAAGACCGCGCGCAAATGAAGCCGCCCGGTCTCGGTGACCGCGTCGAACCTGATTGAAGATGCGACCCCCTCCCCTCCCCTCCCCACTTGATTTGTAGTCAGATCGCCCTTGGCGACCGGAGCGGTCATCCGGTAGATGACTGCATCCGGGTTGCCCGTCCACATCCCGGCGACCTTCGCCCGCGAATGGACGGGTTTGCCCTGGATTGGGTCGTCGTATGCCCATTCCGAGGTGTCATCGCCCACCCTGATGGGGATCACTTCGCCGAGGGTCCGCCCATCGGCATCGAAGAAGGTGGCAGTCGCGATTGGCGTTCCCGTCGGGATGTCGCGGGCGAACGAGAGATAGGAAATGAGGGTCAACGCAGTGATCTGACCAGTCCCGGCCGGGATGGGGAGGGTTAGTGAGGACTGGTCCTGTGGCGCGTTGATGCGATCCCGACTGATTGGAGGTGTGTCGGTTAGCAAGACGGGACGTGGACCGGTTTCGCCTGGAAGGTCTGCCAGAACCAGGCTGTGCATGGGAGGCATGGCGCGGGCGATGCGTTCGCCGATCCACACGAATGGTGCGCCAATGAGAGGCAGGCCCGGACCCCACCGGCGCAAGAGGTCGCGTTCCTTCTCGAAAGCGGCCACTACGCCTCGGTTGGCCATGTCTCGCGCGACACGGTACGAGAATTGGCCATCGACGGAATACCCAACGGCCCCGGCGGTGGACGCGTAGAGACAGGCAAAGAACAGGAACACAATCCCTGCCAATCGCCATGGTGATGGTTGCCCACGGGGGCTTCCTGTCCCCGGCTCCCCATCTTTGCTGCCTGACGTAGATGCACTACGTTCGGCACTCCATTCCGGAACGGGGTGCGTACTTGGCGAAGCCTGACCGGTCATTGGGGTGGCGAGGCGAAACCAATGCGGTGCCGCGCACCAAGTACCCACGCTGCCTCGCCATTACGCAAGGCTTCGCCAATTTTCACGACCGCGAAGGCCGCCAGGATGAGCAAGAACGGTTCGATCTGCATCCGCAATCGGATCCCCGCAAACACCGCGGTTTTTGAAGCGATGTTGAAAGCGACGTACCCGAGAAGGGGCCACCACGCCTTGCCACGCAAGAGGGCCATCACGGCACCGGCGGCCATGAACGGCAGCAGGATGCCGTAACTCAAAAGACTGACAAGCGCGTAGCCTCGGGTTGCGTCGTTTGATGGGGTCAGCTTGAACAGCAGGAAGAACTTCGACACCATAAACGTGGCGGTTCGCAACGGGTCCTCGAGCATGTACCCGATGCCGATGGCTTGCATCAGGTCGGCGCGTTCAGGTTCGGTCATCGTCCCGAACTCGGGGAACGGGACAATCCGGACGGTCTGATCGGCGGTCATCAACGGATGGTAATACTTGTACAAGTTGTAGCCGAGCTTGGTTGTTGTCATGATTGGCCGGTCAAATACGATGTAGTTCCGGATTGCCCACGGGGCAATCGGGACTGCCATGGCCAACCATCCGACCGTGATCAAGGGGACCCACCCGGAGGATATGTAGGGACGTTTGGCATCGGACCAGGAGTGTTGCCCTTCAAGTGGCGATTGGTTCTTGCCTGCGTCCGAACCACCCAACCCCTTCGCCCTGGGTTCAGATACGCTGCGCGTGGCGCACCACCCTACGTACGCGATGGTGAATGCAAATGCCTCGGCGCGTCCGAGGGAGGCGAGACCACCAGCAACGCCAAGGGCGACAAACCACCCGGCGTGCCGTCGATGGATGGCCTCGATGCCGAGAGCAACTGTTGCGAGGATCAGTCCGATATAGACGGTCTCGGTGAGCAACTGACCCGTGTAGTAAAAGAAGAACGGATAGATCGTTGCCCACGCCGAGGCAATCA
This sequence comes from Chloroflexota bacterium, assembly GCA_947446285.1. Lineage (GTDB taxonomy): Bacteria > Chloroflexota > UBA11872 > UBA12225 > UBA12225 > UBA12225. Next base: position 31,303 of record CANFGH010000002.1, on the reverse strand, counting down.
GGCCAGTGCCAGTGCTGCCAAGACGGGTTCCGACGTGCGCGATCAGGCCGACGCTGATGCCGCCGATGATTGACTGGACGATGCGTACTGCGGGGATGGACGGACCCGTCACGGAGTAGATTGCCGCGAGGAAGTAGGGGTAGAGCGGGTCCCAGAAGGACGTGAGGGTGTCGGAACCCGGCGGATAGTAGAAGGACGCGCCGGAGTAACCGCGACCAGACAGGATGTTTCTGGCAATCTGTTCGTAGGTGATTGGGTCGGCTTCAAAAGTAACGATGTTGGTCGGCGGAAGGGTTGCGACATAGGCCAGGCGCAGGACGGTCGCCACGACTGGCAGGATCACCCAACTTACGAGGGTGGAATGGCGAAACACCAGCGCGACAAGACGCGTAAGGTACGCAAATCGCCCCCATCTGGCCCGGCCAGACTCGCCCGCCGCCGTGAGACCCAGTCTCGCGTCAGATTGGCGTCGCCACGGGGCATCGTCGCCGCTGGTTTCAGGGGATGTGCGACGACCCGCGTCGCGTGTGGGCGTCACACTTTCACAACGCATCCGGTGGTTGGGACGTGGCGGGATACCTGTTGGCAAACGATAAACGGGAGTGAGAGGATGCCCGTGTACCCGACGATACCGCGGCGTGGCGCGAGCGTGGTTACCAGAGTGACCATAGCCGTGGTGGTCTCGTTGGCGGATACGTGAACAGCCGATGGTTGACCGCGGCCGCGCTCGGTGCATGTATCCCTATCTTTGCCGGAGGCTTCGCTGCGAGGTATTGGTGGCAGTCCCCATCGGTAGTGGCTGACCACCAGACGGCACCGGCGGCCTCCCTGGAGATGAAACTGGGTGGCGCATCGTCACTCGCTCAGGGGCTGGTGCCTGATCGGGACGGACTTGCCCAGATTGACCTGGTCCTGGCAGCCGAGACGGAAGGCTTGCCGGGAGTGGTGGAACTCACCGTTGAGGAATTGTCGGATGGTGCGCTCCCAGAAGCCTCGTGGCCAGCCGTCCTGCCTGCACCAGACCGTCGTCGGGTCGTCCGCAAGTCGTCCGTTGCCGCTTCGGCATTGCCGGTCGGGTCTGCATGGAGGATTGGGCCCGGAACTCCAGAGGAGACGTGGGTTCCGGTTCGGTTCGAGGCGATCTCAGCCTCGCGAGGGCGCACGTACTTGGTGACGCTGGCCTATCCCGATGGCACCGACACAGCGGGTAACCGGATCTCAACCCTTGCAAAGTTTCCCAACCGGTACGTCCGTGGGGAACTCTATGTGAACGCATTCCAGGCACGTGGAACCCTGCTCATCCGCCTTGCAGGAGAGGAAACCGTAGCGGCGGGGGTGCGACGCGCGGTCACGAACCTTGCTCGGGCGATGCCGGTGCATGCGGGTTCGGCGTGGTTGCCCGGCACGTTGGCAGTTGTGTGCGGCATCCTTTGGGTTGCGACCCTGTGGGCGCTCATGGGGGCACGACGAAAGGTTCAGGGCGTCTAGATCATCGGTTGACGTGGAGACGGGAGAGGGCACCCCACTCACTACCCCGGGTTCAACCGATATCGTCCTTTCGCCTGGAGACCCCCACCCCTTACCCGTCACGACGGGATAGGGGAACCGCGCAGACCCAGAACTTCGGAGGTTGACCATGCCGAACCATTACGCAGTCGCCGTGATCCCGGGGGACGGGATCGGTGTTGATGTCATCAACGAGGGTGTCCGGGTCCTTGACCACCTTGCAGACGTGACCGGCGCGTTCCGGCTTGACTATGAGCGGTTCAACTGGAGTACGGCGCGGTACTTCGAACAAGGGTCGTACATGCCTTCGGATTGGACGAAGGTTCTCCAGCCCTTTCAGACGATCTACTTCGGTGCGGTCGGGTGGCCGACGGTACCGGACCACATCAGTCTCTGGGGATTGCTCCTTCCGATAAGGAAGGCATTCGACCAGTACGCCAACGTGAGGCCAGTTCGTCTCCTGCCGGGACTGCGCGGACGATTGGTCGGCAAGGGTGCGGAACACATTGATTTCGTCTGCGTACGCGAGAACACCGAGGGCGAGTATTCCGGTGTTGGGGGGCGGGTACATCGTGGGACGCCGCATGAAGTGGCAATCCAGGACATCGTCTTCACTCGGATGGGCACCGAACGGATCATTCGGTATGCCTTCGAATACGCAGTCACTCGTGGCCGGAAGAGTGTTCAGAGTGTGACCAAGTCGAACGCGATGCAGTTCTCTGCGGTCTTCTGGGACGACGTCTTCGAAGAAGTCGCGACTGAGTACCCGGCGATTGCGACGCAACGGTACTTGGTCGATGCCATGGCTGCACGGTTCGTGACCCATCCCGAGTCCCTTGATGTGGTGGTTGCGAGCAACCTCTTTGCCGACATCCTGACTGACCTCGGCGGAGCCATTCAGGGAAGCATGGGGATGCCTCCGTCGGCAAATATCGATCCGACGCGGCGTCACCCGTCGCTCTTTGAACCGGTACACGGTTCGGCACCGGACATTGCCGGAAAGGGGATCGCAAACCCGCTTGGCACTATCTGGGCGGGTCAGATGATGCTCGACTTTCTGGGAGAGACGGAATCTGCCACATTGTTGATGCAGGCGATCGAAGCCGTCACGCAGGCGGGCACCGTGCTGACACCGGATCTTGGTGGCACGGCCACAACGGGCAAGGTCACTGATGCGGTCATCGCGGCGCTGACACACGCGGGTCGCTGACGGGTCGCTGGCGCCATCGCCTCTTCTCGGTTATCCGGGAGAGGCGAGGCGTGGCATGCGGTGCCACGGGGGCGGGGCCGCCGTTACCGGAATCGCATGGTGCACCATCGGGTGTGCGTTCTTGGGCACCGAGTGCGTCAACCGGTGCCCGTGCGATGACTTATCCCGAGAGACTCGGCAGCTACATTCTTCTCCTTCCCGTGCACCCAGCCTGCGACCGACGAGCGAATGGAATGAGTGGTGCGGGCCAACCGAAGGTCATATAAATCAGGCGGGGCGTGGGGGTGAGCAGAGAGAAGCGTATTGCAATCCGGGGTGTAAGGGTGGTGCGGGGCACGCCAAGCTTCGCTCACCGTAGAACCGGCTCCAATCCGAGTGTCATTCTCCTCGCTCCTTGCGCCAAGCGAAGCGCATGTAAATCAGGTGGGGCGGGATGCGCGAGGGGTTGATACTTCCGGCGGCGCAGAGAGGAACGGTCCGTGAATACGGTCGACCAAGCTATCAAACTTGTCAAGAACTGGCGTCGCCACAAGGCGGTCATCCATCCCCGTACCGTGCAGTTCATGTACCACTGGATGCGTGGCACGACCACGCTCCCGTATCCGCCGCTGAAACTGCACCTTGAATCGACAAGCGTCTGCAACCTGCGCTGCCCGATGTGCCCGCAGTCGCTTGATGCAGTCAAGGGTGACACCGGCTACATTGACATGGACCTCTACCGGAAGATTGTCGACGAGGCATCGAAGTTTGCCCTCGAGATCAACCTGTTCTTCCGTGGTGAGCCACTCCTGCACCGCAAGCTGCCGGAACTCTTGCGGTACGGTCGCTCCAAAGGCGTCCGCTTGCATGTGAACACCAACGCAACCATTCTCCGTGAAAGCCAAGCGCGCATGCTGGTGGAAGACGGCGCATCCAAGGTGACAATCTCGTTCGACGGGCCTGACAAGGCGATGTACGAGATCATGCGCAAGGGTGCGAAGTACGAGGTCACACTCCAAAACGTTCGGCAGTTCCTTGCACTCGTGAAGGAATACCGTGAGAACGGTCGACCGACGCCGTACACAGTGATGCAGGTGATCCTTCCTTACGATGCTACGCAGAAGGGGCCGAACCTGCCCCAACATATGCGGGACCTCTTTGCTGACCTGCCGGTTGATGAATGGGATCCGATCTGGCCCCATGGCTGGGCTGGGGTGATGCAGGAGAACGAGGTTGTGGAGGCGCAGCCCTACGGGGAGAACTATCACCCCTGCAACTGGCTGTGGAAGAGCCTGGCCATCTACTGGGATGGACGGGTTGCCTCGTGCTGCGCTGATTTCACGGCCGACCAGTTGATCGGCAACTTGAAGACCAGTTCCCTGATGGACGTGTGGAATGGGCCCGAGATGGTGAAGCTTCGCACCCTTCAGGTGGAGGGGCGGTACAAGGAAGCGCCACTCTGTGCCGGATGCGATGCTGTTTGGCAGAAGGACACGCCTTCTTGGTCGCTGTTTGACGCCATCGAGAAGCAGATCCGTCCATCATCCTTGCCGACCGGGCGTCTGACCTCGATCGCGGCTCCGGCGGCTGGCGAGGCGCACGTCTCACCCCACGCGGCGGAACTGGGACCGCAGACGGTCGCATCGATTGCGGCTGCGCGGAACGGGTTCACCGGCCCGATTTCGGCGACTGGATGGAAGAACGGGCCGGCGGGGATGCCGTCCGCGAACTGAACCAGGGGTCCGGCCCCTCCCCTGTTCCGACGGGAGAGGGGAGAGGCCGGGCAGGGATGCCCGCGGACCAGGCGATGGTCGTGCGGACTGGATAGCGAACGAAAAAGGTGTTTCGTGCGGATTGTGATCGTCAGTAACCTGTTTCCGCCAGATATCGGCGGACCGGCGACGTACGTTCCGCGCATCGCCCAGGAACTGAAAGCGCGTGGCCATCTGGTTTCGGTGGTAGGCGGATCGCCCCCGGGCCACGATTCGCGGACAGACCGTGATGCGTGGCCGTTTCCAGTGCACCGCGTTTCCCGCGGACTCCCCTTGCCAATCCGGTTACTTGTGGCGCTGTGGGCCCTCCTGAGGACCGCTTGGCGGGCAGACTGCCTGTATGTCCAAGGCCTGTCTGGTCCCGAGATGGTGGCGGTGCTGTTCGCGTGGGTGCTCCGGCGCCCGGTCGTCCTCAAGACGGTCGGTGACAATGCCTGGGAGTACGCCATCCGGTTGCAACTGACCGACGACGGGATCGTGGAGTTCCAGACCGGTTCGTATGGCTGGCAGGTTTCGGTGGTGCGTGCGATGGTCCGGTGGTTCGCGAGGCGGGTGACCCGGTTGATCGTTCCCAGTCACTTCCTCGGTGGTCTGGTGCAAGGCTGGGGCGTGGACCGCACATCGGTCCGGGTTGTCACAAATGCACTGACCACTCGGGTAGCCAGCGGAGCGGAACGAATGCAGGCGCGTTCGACCGTGAAGTACGAACTTGGGCGAAGTGGCCCTTTCATCGTCACCGTCGCGCGGTTGTATCCCTGGAAGAACCTGGACGTGATGATCCGGCTTGTGCCGAAGTTCCCACCTTTGGCGACGTTGGTCATCATTGGAGATGGTCCTGAACGCAAGCGTCTGGAAATGATTGTCCAGCGTGAGGGCCTGTCACGTCGTGTGGTGCTCACCGGTGGAATCTCCCATGCCGATACCCAGCGATACCTGATGGCGGCCGATGCCTTTGTCCTGAACACCCGGTATGAAGGCCTGTCCCATGTCCTCCTGGAAGCGATGGGGGCCGGTGCGCCTTCAGCGGTCTCGAATGTCGGGGGGAACCCGGAAGTGATCCGTGATGAAGAGAACGGGCTTTTGTTCGAGGTCGATGACCGCACTGGCATTGCCTACGCGATGGCCCGGTTGCTTGGGGATCGCGAACTTTCGGAACGTGTGCGTCGCCAAGCGGCCGTAGACGTGAAGTCGTATCGCTGGCCGGTGTTGGTTGAGCAGACGGCGAGGACCCTGGAGGAGGCGGCGGGTGCGCGTCGCCCGGCCTGATTCCGTTCGTAGGCAGAGATCTGGCCTCCCTTCGGGCATTGGCTCCCCTCCCCCCTTGCGGTGGTGGGCGTGATGAGTAACGCGGGGTGAACGGGCGAATTGTCTTCGTCACGCAGGCGTATGACCGGTCGGATCCATTGCTGGGGGTCGTAGGCGATTGGGTTGGGGAACTCGCGAGGCGTTTTGACGGGGTTGACGTGATTGCCCAGCGTGCCCCGGGAGTGGCGAGTTGGCGACTTCGTGACCGGGATCGGGTGGGGGTCCGTGTCGCGACGATGGGCAAGGAACGCGGTGCGGGTCGCGTCGGACAGTTTGTGGCGATGCAGGCATCCTTGGCGCAGGCCTTGAGCGAAGCTCTACATCGAGGGGCGAGGGGGTGGGGTGGGGTGGGCGGGGCGCGTGCGGTGTTCGTCCACATGGTTCCCCGGTACGCCGTGCTAGCGGCGCCTCTGGCCCGGATCTTTCGGGTACCGATCATCCTGTGGTACGCGCACGGGAATGTTGACCGGGCGTTGCGGATGGCGGTGCCCCTCGTCCACCGCATCCTGACGCCGACCCGTGACAGTTTCCCGATCGATGGCGCGCGTGACCCTCGCGTTCGTGCGCGCCTCGCGTGCATCGGTCATGGGATCGATACGGCGCGTTACTCCCCCGATGACCTGCCCGACCCGGTCCCTGGTCTCGTCGTAACTGCGGGCAGGCTTTCGCCGGTGAAGCGGCATGAGGTGGTCATGCGGGAACTCGCCGCGATCACACCTGATCGGTGGTCACTGCGGGTGGTCGGGGCACCGTTGCATGATGCGGACGCCGTGTACCGGGTTCGTCTGGCTGCCGAGGCGCATTCTCTGGGGGTTGCGCATCGGGTGACACTTGTCGGTGCCGTTCCGTTTGACCGGATGGCGACGGAATACCGAGCGGCGTGGGTGCTGGCGCACACAAGCCGGACGGGGAGCCTCGACAAGGTGGTGCTTGAGGCGGCGGCCTGCGGTGTGCCGGTCGTCAGTACGGCGCCGTCTTCGAGGGCAATCCTCGGCCCGTTTGGTGACGAGTTGCTCGCTTCGGATGACCGGGAATTCGGCGAGCGGCTTCGTGCTGTTCTGGGATGGTCCGTAGCCAAGCGCGATGACGTGGGGAAGGCATTGCGGGCCGCCGTGATTGCGGGACATGGCCTGGACCACTGGGCGGACCGTGTTGCGGATGTCGTTGGAGGGCTTTGAGAGGATGCAACCAATCCGGGTCCTCTATGTATTCACGGCACGCAAGCGTCGCCTCGCGGAGGGAGTGGCGGCGATGACCGATCCGGACACGCTCCTGTTCGGCTACAACTGGCTGCAGGCACGGCCTCGACTGGAAGCCGGATTGGCGGGTGCGTTGACCGATGAAGGGCGCCCGGTGCGCGTGGAGGTCCATGAACCGGAATACGGGCCGCTGGGCCGTGCGCTGATGGGTCTGGTAGGGCGTCTCGGACCGGATGTGGTGCAGCTGCGGGTGCTGCCCCATTTCACCCGCAATGATGTGGTCTTTCTGACTGGTGGGTGGCCGTTGCTTCTGGCGTCGAGGGTTATCCCGGCGTCCCGGCGACCAAGGCTGGTGTGGCTGAACATGACGCTGACAAACCTGCTTCGTGCAGGTGGCGTCCGCGCACGCCTGATCGCGATGGCAGCCCGCATGGCTGATCGCATCATCTGTGTCTCTTCGGATCAGCAGGCATACCTCTCGAGACGTCTGGGCCTGCCGGTGTCACGGCTGCCTGTTGTGAGGTCGGGAACGGACACCCGCTTCTTCGATAAGGCGTTGGCGTCGCCGGTCGCGGATGGAAGCATCCCGTTTGTCCTAACCGCGGGCCGTGATGCCGGTCGCGACTACGCAACCTTGTGCCTGGCGGTAACCGGCGCGTCGTGGCCAGTCACCATCGTGTGCAGTCCGCGCAACCTGGAGGGCGTATCGGTGCCACCGAACGTGACGGTCCGCTATGACCTGCCACCGCGAGAACTGCGGGACTTGTACGCGGCGGCGCGAGTAGTGGTGATCCCTACGGGGAGTGATGAGGATGCGCCAGTTGGATCGGATTGCTCGGGAACGCTGGTGCTTCTGGATGCGTTCGCGATGGGTGCCCCGGTTGTGATTACGTCGCGCAGGTCAGTGCCGGAGTACACCGTGAATGCGGATACCGTGACGACAGTGACCGTCCGGGATGTGCCGGGTCTGCGGATAGCGCTTGAAGCGGCAATGGGTGTCTCACGTGACCACACACGGGCCCCTAACCCCCCTCCCGACTCGGGAAGGGGGAGAAGGCGTTCGCACGGCCGGGATTCTGATGCGCGTCAGTGGGGCGCTGGCGCCCCTGCTCGCCCCCGATCGACTGGGGATTTCGCTGCCGGCGTGGCGGCTGTCTTCAGGGAGTTCGCGTGACCACGCCGCCCGACGTCAGTCCCGCATCCCCCCCTCACCCCCCTCCCCACGCGGGAAGGGGGAGCGGTCGTTCGCACGGCCGGGATTCTGACGGGTTACCCCCAGTATTGGCCCGCGTGCATCCCCGGGTCCTGACGGTGAGTCTGGACACTTCGTTGGTCCGGAACCTTGGAGACCCGGTGCTTGGCGACACGGTGTTGCGCCATGTCGACTACGCGCGGAACCTTGGGTCACTCCATGTGGTCGTCAAGACCGGTCGAAACTGGGTGGACGGGGGGTCAATCCCGGAACGCCTTGATCTCTCGCCGGGATTGGTGGTGCACCCGACGCGGTCGGTCAACCGGTACGCGTTCATCGCTGATGCGATCCGGATCGGCATCACCGTTGGGCGTCGCGAGGGGATTGATGTCGTGTCGGCACAGGATCCGTTCGCAACCGGGATTGCCGCCGTGGCAATCGCACGCATCCTTCGGTGTCCATTGAATATGCAGGTGCATTTCGACTTTGCCGGGCATCCTTTCTGGCGCCGTGAACGGTTGGAACACCGATTGTTTTTCCCTTTTGCCCGCTGGATCGTGAGGCAGGCGCAGACCGTTCGGGTGGGGACCACGCGGGAACGGAGGATCTATTCGGATTGGGGTATTGACCCCAGTCGAATATGGGTGGCACCCGTTGCGGTAGACCTTGACCGCTTCACGGATGTGGCCCCAAATCACGGTTTGCGTTCATGGGTCGACGAGACGGGTGGTGACGCCTTGGTACTGACCATGTGCCGGTTGGTGCCATCGAAGGATCTATCCACTCTCCTGCGCACAGCCTCCCTTGTCATTTCTGTCAGGCCGCGAACGCGGTTCATTCTTGTGGGTGGCGGGCCACTGCGACAGCGGCTTGAGGCGGAAGCGCGTTCACTTGGCATTGGCGATGCCGTCAAGTTTGCCGGGGTGATCGATGGGACTGAAGCACCATCGGCGATGGCATCCGCCGATATCTACGCGCTGACATCGTGGTATGAAGGCACCAGTCTCGTCACCCTTGAGGCGGGCACGTCTGGTGTGCCGGTTGTTTCCACCGATGTGGCTGGAACTGATGACACGATCATCAATGGAGTGACCGGGATCGTTGTTCCGATCGGCGATGGTCGCGCGTTCGCGACGGCACTGCTTGGTTTGCTGGATGATCCGGTGAGGCGCTTGGCAATGGGCGAGGCGGCCCGCCGTCACGTGCGGACGCAGTTTGGGCGCGATGACGCAGTTGCCGCGCTGACCGATCTTTGGACCCAAACTGCTTTCCCGGGGGGTTCTGACCTCTCGGGGAGTGGTCTGTCAGATCCGGATTGGTTGTATGTGGCGAATGCACGGTTTCCAAGCGAAAAGGCGCAGTCCTACCAGATTGCCCAAATGGTCGATGCATTTGCAACCGAGGGCGTTGCAGTTGAACTCGTTCACCCGGACCGCGCGAACCTCGATGGCATCCGTGAGGAGGATCCACGATGGTTTTACGAATTGCGGGGGCCGCTTCGCAGACATGCTGTCCGGGTAATCGATGCGGTGAAACTGGTCACCATCGATCACCCCGAGCTCAATCGTCCGCCTTGGCCCAGTCTGGCCTTTGCCGTGCAGGCATGCACCTTCGCGATCGGCGCCGCTCTGCATGCGAGGAAGTCGCGTGCAAAGGTGATCTACGGGCGTGATTGGCCAATCCTCGGGGCGCTCGCACTTGCCGGTACGGGACGACCGGTTGTGTGGGAGGCTCACGACCTGCCCGAACGGGATCGATCAAGGTCTTGGTTGCGACGGGTCTTGCCCAGGTTCGATGGGATTGTCGCGATCACGAATGGTGTCCGTGCGGCGCTCATCGAGATGGGTGCGGATCCTGACCGAATTCTCGTTGCGCCGGACGCGGTTGCGTGGGAACGCTTCGCCATCCAGACAAGTGCCGATGATGCCCGCCGGATACTGGGGCTGCCAGTCGCGGGAAGGGTGGTTGTGTATGCCGGGCACCTCTATCCGTGGAAGGGATCTCATGTCCTCGCACGGACCGGGCGGTTCCTGCCCGAGGATGTGACGATCTGCATCGTCGGGGGCACACCGGCGGATGTCATCGCATTCCGCACATACGTGCAGTCCGAGGAACTCGGGCAAGTCCGGGTCGTTGGCCACGTCCCGCCGACCCAGGTACCTGTGTGGCTACGCGCCGCCGACGTTGTTGTGTTGCCAAATTCCGCCCAGTCGGTCATTGGATCTCTCTATACGTCGCCTTTGAAGTTATATGAGTACCTCGCATCCGGCAGGCCGATCGTCGCAAGTGACGTGCCGGCCATCCGCGAGGTCATCAGGGATGGCGAAACAGGGGTTCTGGTGGTTCCAGACGACCCCGCGGCTTTGGCGGAAGGCATCAGGACGTTGCTTACCGATCAGGTGCGCGCGGATCGGATTGGCAACACAGGACGTGAGTGGGTCCAGTCGAGGACGTGGGACGCGCGCGCCAACCTGATTCGCACCTTCGTCGAAACGTTGGAACGGCGATGAGATGCAAGCCTCCCACACGATCGCAATGCATCTGCAATCGGAGTTTGCGTGGTCCTGACAGGGTTGGTGAGGAGGTCGTTTGATGCCTCGGTTTGGTCTCTTGGCGTCGAGGCTCGTGGCCACGTTACCCGACTGGCATCGGGTTGGCCCGTATTGGCGGGTCGTCCGTGCCATGCGCAGGCGAACCCTGCGAATGGCAGGGGTTTCAGTTGGCAACTCGGTAACCATCCACGAACAGGTGCACATTGATCGTCGGGTCGCCGTCACGATTGGCGACCGCGTGGACCTGCGCGATCGGGTACGGATCGGGATTGCCGAGTCTGGCGAACGTGCCGGGCAACTTGATATCGGTGCCGGGACGGTGATTCTCTCCGACACCCAGATCGACTGCAGTGCATGGGTCCGGGTTGGGTCCGGCACCCACGTCGGGAGACGTGCCCAGATCTTCACCCATTCCCACGATACGTCGCGCAGGGACGTGCCTGTGCTTAACGCTCCGATCACGGTGGCTCCGGTAAGCATCGGTGACGACGTGATGATCTACAACGATGTCGTGATCCTGCCCGGAGTGACAATTGGAAACGGTGCCGTTGTGGCGATCCGTTCGGTCGTTACCCGTGACGTTGCTCCGTATGCGATCGTCGCCGGGTCGCCCGCACGCGTGGTTGGTACACGGGGTTAGGAGATAGGGTCCGGTAGGACTTCGGCAATGAATCCCTGAACTCGTTCGGCGTTCGTTGCCTGACGTCCCGCGTTGGGTCTCTCGCTAGCGTCACCGATGCCTCCCGAGTCCGTTCTATCCTTACCCAAGTCCCGGTCAGCAGCATGACCACAGGATCAGGTCAGACGCATGATCGCGAGCGGGTTGGGACGGTTGACCGGTTGGTTTGCCAACCAGTTGAGGGTCGCCGTTGTCGCGCGGCATGTGGGCGACGCAGAAAAGGAAACGCCTGATGACTTCGACGGCGAAGCCGCTGACTTCTGAAGATGACGACGCGTCGCTCATCGAGATCGATGATGCCGAGGCGTCGCCGGAGGATCTCGGCAGCCCGGAAAACGGTGCCTATAGCGAATTTGACGTGGATTCGGGCATGGATGTGTCGATGGCCATCCGGACTCGCAGGACAATCCGACGCTGGACTGACCGTCCGGTCGCACCGGAAGTCGTCAAGGAGTTGCTCGAGTGCGCGTTGTGGGCGCCATCGGCGTGCAACATGCAGCTCTGGGACTTCGTCGTCATCGCCGACAAGGCGACACGTGACGCCCTCGCCCCGGCTGTGCCTCACGCCGACAAGGCGCAGGTATGCATATTTATTTGCTACAACACGCGGTTTTCCCAAGGGTCGTACGCAAACATCCAGAGTGCCTCAGCAGCGGTCATGAACATGCTCTTGCGGGCGCACTCTCTTGGCTTGGGGGGATTCTGGCAGGCGACGATCACCGACCGGTTGTTGTTGCGTGAAATCCTGCGCCTTCCTCGAGATGTGGAAGTGCTTTCAACGACGCTGTTCGGCTACCCGGCCGAGACACCGGGTGCGCCCGCGCGGCGTGACCCCTCGCACCTCGTGCACTGGGAGAAGTACGACCTGACGCGCAAGCCGGTGCTTCCATCGGCATGGCGGCCGACCAATTGGACCCTGGCGCAGGTTGCCGACTACCACCAGGCGCGGATCCGGGCTGGCCCGCGCTATAACAAGCCGGTGGTGTCCGAGTACCGCGCGGTTCGTGGCTACCTCGGACATGCCCTACGTCGTGCAGGGGTCAACGCATCCGGCAAGGTTGCGGTAGACCTGCTTCCCTGTACTGGCCTCTACCTGGAGGCGATGTCGAATGAGGTGCCCGAGGCGTCTTTCCAGTTCATTGAACTGGGCAGGCAGGTTGCCGAGTTCGTGCAGCGTCGGCTTCCGCGTGCTGCGTCATTCCATCAGTACTCGATGACTGCGGGTGGCGGGGCTTCGTCAGACATCGCGGACGCGTCTGCAGACGCTGCGACGTTGGTTTTCCGGTTGGAAAACCTGCCGACCGCTGAAAGGCGTCGACTGCTTGCTGAAGCGCGCCGGATACTGAAACCGGGCGGAACGTTGGTGGTCGTCCACACGAATGTGCGGTCGTACTTTGAGGTGTTCCGCTCGATTAGGTGGTTGATTGGCCGGCGTGACGTCCAGTACGCGCTGCACACCGATCCGAGTCTCGGACCATTCGAGGCCCTCTCAGACGATGAAGTAAGCAATCTCTTGGTGGAATCGGGTTTCCGGATTGAACACCGGCACGGCGCCTTCCCTTTGCCCCCGCCAGATGAGGCGAAGCACCGGGTGCGCGCACTGCCTCGTGCCGTGGCGCCGCTTGCCGGCCCGCTTGGTCGGCTTTACGAACTCACCGCACCGTTGCACCGCTTCCTGCGCCCATTTGCTCGGGTTCGGTTCATCACGGCGGTGAAGTGACGCACACCGGATCAATGCCCATATCCCTGCACCAACACGCCATCGCGCCAAGTCATCTATCCGCTTCGCCTCCCACCGTGATGCAGTCGGGTTTTTGCTGGAGTGGCGATGGATGAGGCAGGCAAGAGCGAAGCGTACGGGGGAAAGGGCCGGTGGCGTGGGCTAAGTGAAGCGCATACGGATCACGGGCTGGCGTCGTCGAGTGGCATGCGCGGGATGCTCATCCGTGCGTCTGACTGGCTTCATCGGGATCGATTTGTTCCTGATGAGGCGAGTTCGCGGGACCGTCAAGGGATGGTTCCGCCGCGGTCCACCGGCCAAAGCGAAGCGGGGATACATCAGATGGGGCGTGGTGGGGCGCCACGTTGCGAGCGACACGGGATAGCGCATACAGGAAAACTTGCGCGAAGCATCATCATCGACCTCGCGGTCCACGATGCCTGTGTCGCCGGGGCCGATGATCGATCGGGTGAACACGCCTGGAATCGTGCCCTGGCGCGCGCTGACTGGGTCATCGGACGGCTTGCGCCCGATCCGCACCACGGTGGCTTGGTGTTCTGGCCGGGCAGGCTGGACGCGCGGAACAACTCAACGTCACTGATTGACGCGGGGGAGTGTGTCGACGCGCTTGCGGAACTGATCCGGCACCCGCGGTTCGAGGCAGTGCCGGAGGTTTTGCGGACGCGTGTCATTGACGCGGTGACCGGGTGCGCGTCTACTTATCTTTCGACGTCCGTTGCAACGCGGGGCATTGTGAACCAGATGCTCTGGGGCGCGATGGGTCTTGCGCATGCGTGTGCAGCGGTGCCAGGTGAGGCGGCGTGGCGCGACGGGGTTCGTGGGGCGGTTGATCGGGCACTCGGCGCGCAACATCCCGATGGCAGTTGGGGCTATGAGATAGGCGCCGGTCACGCGAGTCACCCGGGTACTGCGGATCTGACCGTCTATTACCACGGACGGTGCCTGGCGTTTCTCCATCACATCCGTGATGTCCTGCCTGAGTTTGACGATGACGGACGGGTCCTTGATGCTTTGAGGCGCGGGACCGACTTCCTGTCTGGCGTAGTGGCAGGTGACGGCCGCAAGCCACTTGCAATCGAGGGAAAGCGATGGTTCTGGTCGGGTCAGGATGAGGTTGGAAGCCACGCATTTGACATTCATGCACTTGTCCGCGGCGCACGCCTGACCGGAGACGATGGGTTGCTCACGGTGGCGTGGCGATCGTGGAGAAGCCTCGTCGCGCGGATTGACGTGAACGGTGCAGTCCGGGCTGGCGGAGTGACCGACCCGCTGGACATCGTTTGCCCGGATTTCCACACCGCCGATCTGGCGTGGGTTGCGCGGGTCTGGCGGTCGCTCGAAGGAGACGCCGACCATCCTCAGACACGGGAGGTCACGTCGACGGCCCGACACTGGGCTGACGCCGGGGTCGCACGCGTTGCGCATGGGCCGGTCAGCGCGCTGGTGCGGACGCGGAAGTCGCCGGCCAATACTCAGTGGGGTGGTGCGGTGGGTGGTGCGACGGTCGTTGCGACGGCGACTGGCCCGGTGCCTTGGGTGGATGGGCCGTTCACTCCCGGAAGCCTGACGGTGAGGCGGACCGGGCGCAGCCTGCGCGAACGGGTTGGCGAAATTGTGGCCGGTACCCGCCGGTTTCTGGTTGCGAACCGTCCCGGACGCGAGGGTCGCCAGTGGGCGTTTGTCTGGCGAATGCAGGCGAGGTCGGCACTTGCACACCTGCTCGCGGGCCAGTCACGCGGGGCGTGGCAGATTGGGTGGGGAATGGTCCGTGGCGCGGTTGCGAGGACATGGCGCCTGTTCATCAGTGAACTGCACGATCATGCTTCCTTGCACGCTGCATGCACGATCGAGAAGATCGACCTTGGGGTAACCGATGACGGTGCGTGGCTCCGGTCCGCCGTCCGGCCTGCACGCCGGGATGGGTCGACCCCGGGTTGGGCGGACGGAATGGTTGCCACGCGTGAGGTTTGTGCCATGGCCACCGGGATCGTGATATCGGACAGGATTGACGGGGATGTGCCGGTTTCGTGCGCGATTGCGCTGGACTACGTGCTGCCGCTGGGGGCAACTGATGTCCGTTTGCGCGGCACTGGTGACATTGCGTTCCTGATCGACGGAGAGGATCTAACGGGCGGGCGGGGGGATTCGGGCGTATCTCAAGAATGGGCGGGAAGGGATGCCCGCGGACCAGCGGGCACCAGGGAACCTGACCCCGGTTGGTGCGTTTGGCAAGGCAGCGCACACGTTCGCGCGATGGTCCGGGCGGAGCGGTCGCGGCCGCCGGTGCCGGGTACGGCAGGATGGTCCCTTGAGGTCACCTACGGTCGTCCGAACTGATGCAAGGCGGGACGCGGGAAGTGCGTCAGTACACGACCGAGACACACTGGGGACGAACGGGTGACCCGATCAGAGGAGAAGGCGGTCGACGCCGTATCGGACATTGTGCCGTTTGGTCCGTGGCTCCTTTTCCTCTTGCCGTTTATCGTGTATGGACGCTTTATCCTTGGCGATGAACTGGCCAACGCCGATGTGATCCTCGCATACCGGCCGGCGCATGCAATCCTGGCTGATGCCCTGAGACGAGGCGACATCCCGCTCTGGTCGCCGACGATTTCGGGGGGCTTTCCGATCGCGTTCAGTGAGTACGGGTGGTTTTCGCCGCTGGTCTGGATCCCGCTGCTCATCGGTGGTGCGCATGCTGGCTACTACGGTGCGGTGGCACTTTCGACGGCGCTGGCGGGTGTGGCGACGTATGGCCTTGCGCGAACGTGGGGTGGCACCCGCGTCGAGGCCACCCTTGCTGGCCTGATATTCAGTCAGTCCCTCTTTGTTGTCGGTGGTGCGCCACTGCTCAATCAGGCGGGCGCGTACTGGATACTCCCCGCCCTTTTGTGGGTCGTTGCGCGCACGATTGACTGGCACCCGCTTGCGCCGCCGCTTGGTGGCATTGTGCTTGCCCTGGGGATCCTTGGTGGTCATCCACAGGTGGTGTTGATCGCCGCGCTTCCAGCGATGGGGTGGTCGGCGGTGGCGTTGTTCCGGGAGGGTGAGTTCGCGCGACGGATGGCGTTGATTGTCCTCCTCGGCGCATGCATTCTCGGTCTCGGAGTGTCGGCAGTCCGCATCATCCCGACGATGGCTGTGCTTGAATCGTCGGTTCGTCAGGGTGGGTTGCCGGATGCTGCAAGGGCTCTTGGCTCGGTGTCGCCCCTGGATCTCTTGCTAGGTTTGCTCGCCCCATCGTTCTCGATATCCCGGTGGGTTTCGGCGCATTGGGCCATCTATTTGGGACCGCTCCCGGTGGGCCTGACAATCTTTTCGGTGTCGAGGTACCGGAGGCTGATCCGGGATGAACGCTCCCGTACCGATACCGGGAGTGTCGCCCGCCGGGCCCGTGCGATGGCATCGACCATGGAGGCATCGGCGGCCCAAATTGCCCCGCGTCGCGTCGTTGGAGAGGCGACGGCTGTGGTGAGCCAGTCGGTGGCAGCACTGCCCCGCCCCATCGCCCCTGATTCGAAGACGCTGCCGCCGTTTTCACCGTCGATGACTGCCCGGTTGCCATGGCTCGGCGCGATGGCGGTGATCGGGATAGTGATCGCGTTCGGCAAGCACGGATATGTCGGTGCGTTCGTTGGTGGACTGCCGGTACTCGGGTTCTTCAGGGATCCTTCGCGGTTCCTTCTCTGGACGGTCGGTGCCGTCGCGATCCTTGCACCGATGGGCTTGCGCCTGACGCCACTGGTGGTGGGACGCGCGGGTTCGTCGACGCGTCGGGACCCGTGGGGTGTCCGGAGCCTTCTGGGGTTGCGCACGGGTTCTTCTCAGCAGCCGGTGACCGGTTCGGCATGGTGGTTCGGGATTGCGGTGGCGCTGGTCCTTGCGGTGATGACGGTCTCGGTCGTGCTCGCCCGTCAGGATGACACGCTGCGCATCCTAGCGGAGGAGCGGTTCCAGGTTGGGGCACGCGTTTTCGAGGCGTCGGAGAACCGTGGTGATTACTCGCCGGAGTTCTATCGCGCAAGGTTTGAGGCGACGTGGCGACACGTGCATGACATGTTCGATGTGACGTCTCCGGGCGTTGCGGTGCCGCTGCTCGCGTTGGTTGGTGCAGGGTGGTGGTGGGCGTGGGGACGTCCACGGCGCGACGCTAACCTGCTGGCCGGCCTCTTCATTGCGGCACCGTTGCTGGTGTACGGTCAGGTTCGGCTGCCGGGTATCGCGGCGAATGATGTGGTGCTGGCGCAGGAGAGCAGTTTTGATGCCGTTGCACGGCTCGCCCTTGTCGGTGTGGGTGATGTCCCGTCCCGCCACATCAGTTGGTTGCCCCTGGCCACCGACTATGAGTTGCGGGTTCGCGCACTCGCGGCAGGCAGGATGTACACGGAGGTGGACACGCTCTCCTATCAGGTGTGGTCGCACCTGGTGACGCCGAACCTTGCGATGTCGTTTGCCCGTGATGCAGGCGCGCGTGATCCGCGGATTTTGCGACTGGCTTCGGTTGATGGCTACGAGAATCTTGTGACGCGGGAACAGGCGTTGGTGGCGGCGGCGCTGGGTAGCGAACGTGCGCCCGCTGGCTCTTCCTATTCGTCGAGCCTCACCGGCCTGAGGCAGCGACGCCAGTCGAT
Source organism: Chloroflexota bacterium (assembly GCA_947446285.1). GTDB lineage: Bacteria > Chloroflexota > UBA11872 > UBA12225 > UBA12225 > UBA12225. Next base: position 13,537 of record CANFGH010000002.1, on the reverse strand, counting down.
GGCGACACGTTGGGGCGTCCTCGCAAGTTCGGGCGGTGGTGCACTTCTGACCGCGAGTGCGATGGCGCCGCTTGAGGTTCCCGCAGGCGTGATTGTCGAGAAGGCGCTGGTGCCCGGTGCTGGGGACGTCCCGACCATCGACATGTACCGGCTGATCCAACCGTGGCCCAGGACGTATGGCGTGACGGCGTGGGCGATTGCCGGCTCTGCGGACGATGCGATGGGACTGGAACTAGGGATTGACCTGCTTGCGGGGCCCCAGGCAGTGGTGACCCGTAGCGGCAATGCGGAGATACCGAAATCGCCCCGAACCGGAGGCGTCGTTGTTCCCGTCCGGATTACACGGGAGGCGGACGGAGTGGTGGCCGTGGAGGTGGAGACGGCGGCTCCAACGCTGGTGGTATTGCTTGATGCCCTGACGCCTGGGTGGACGGCATCGATCGACGGGCGAAAGGTGCCGATCGTTGCGACGAATGTGGCGTTTCGTGGGGTGTTCGTACCCGCGGGCAGGCACGGCATCGTGTTCACCTATGAACCGGACGGCTGGGGAGCCGCACGGGCGGTGACGGCGGCTTCACTCGTCCTGCTGGCGGCGTGGCTGCTGAACGTGAGTACCCGCGGGCGTTAGGGAACCGGGGGGCTGATCGTCCGTGATGTAGGTACGCTTGGCTGACCGTTGATGGTGGTGACCCCTGTTCTGGGAAGGAATCCGTACCCGCAGACCCAACCACTCTCCCGCCTGATATTCATGCGCTTCGCTCCCAACCCCTCTCGTGCATCGGCGGTTGCGGGCAGGAAGTTGAGGCGGGGATGGGGAGCGTGGGACCCGAAGTCGCTGAGGTTCGTCGATCATGCGTGTACTGGTGGTGACCGACACCCTCTCACCCTCGTATGGCTGGGGTCGCTATGCGATCGGGCTTATCAGGGCGTTGCGCGACGAGGGTGCCGACCTGCGGATCTTGTCACCACTGTCACGGTGTACCGAACCGGATCTCGCGGCGATGCCGGGACACGCCTCGGTGACGTCATACGTTTCCGAGACCCGTCGGATGTCGCGCTTGGTGCTGGCGAACACGATGGCGATCTGGCGGGCATCGCGGGACTGCGATGTGGTGCACTGCGTGACCGAACCATATGCTGCACCGGCTGCCGTCGCCGGGCTTTTGGGGCGTCGCCGGCCATTGGTCGTCACGGTGCACGGGACCTACGCAGTCCGTCCGTTTCGTCGGCCCGGCGCACGCCCGTGGTATGAGTTGGGCTATGGCCGGGCGAACCGGCTGGTGGCGGTCAGTCGATATACCCGTGACCGGTTGCCATCAAAGTTTGCATCTCGGACGGTGATCGTCCCGGAGGGTGTCGAACACGAACGGTTCGCGACTGGAAGCCACTCCACCCCATCTTCCATGAGTAATCCGAGGATTCACCCCCGTGCCGACGGTAGCGTGAAGAAGCCATACCTGCTCAGCGTAGGTCCGGTCAAGCGTCGCAACGGGTATCAGACCACCATCGAGGCGTTCGCTGAACTCCGAAAGGTGCGTCCCGACCTTGAGTACTGGATAGTCGGTGGGACCGACGATCCGGTCTTCCTGACCTCCCTGCGGGCAACGATTGAGCGGCTCGGGCTTGGTGACGCCGTGCGGTTCCTTGGAAGGGTCGACGAGGAGACGCTTGTTGGCCTCTACCATGGCTGCATGTTCTTCTGGTTGCTTCCCGAGGATGATGGCGAACAGTTCCATGGATTTGGCCTGGTGTACTGGGAAGCCAATGCGTGTGGACGGCCAGTAATTGGTGCGAGCGATTCCGGGGCATGCGATGCGATCGAGGATGGGACGAATGGGCTGCTGATCCGGTCGGCACGGGTCGATGAGGCGGTGTCGGCGGCGAGGCGCCTGATGGATAGTCCGGAACTGCGCGACCGGCTTGGGCGGGCGGGGGTCACCTATGCCAGGCCGTGGCGTGACGCTGCCGTTCAGATGATGGGGGTATACCGGGACAGCAGGGCGGACCGGGCTGAATGACCATCGGCGCGTCACCTCCTCACCTGACCACGCCGCCAGATTTCGATGGGGCTCACTCCCGGTTGAGAACTGCTTGGGGCATGCCCTATTGGCCTTTGCGACCGGCACTGGAGGCCTTGGTTCGTCGCCGTTTGGCGCGGGACATCTTCTTTCTACAGGCAAGCAATGGCTTGCAACGGGCGCTTGGGTTCGGTTTCAGCATTGTGATCGCCCGCGTGCTTGGTGTTACCGGGTACGGCGAGTACTTGCTGGTGCTTTCCCTCTACAGCACTTTGAACCTACTGGGAAACCTTGGGGTTGGCCAGTTCCTGGTGGTGCCGCTCGCGCAGGCGGTGGCAACCCGAGACCGTGGCGCGATTGCCCGCGGAACTGGTTACACGCTGAAGTTCGGGCTGATCCTCGGGCTACTTGTGGTCCTTGCCGTCCTTCTTGCTGGAGAGGTGGTGGGTGATCTCATCATGCACCGTCCCGACTTGGGCAACCTGACCCGAATCGTCGTGGCGGGGCTTATCCCATCGGTGGCCTACAACGTGGCGATCACCTCACTGCAGGCTGGCCGGAGGATGTCGACCCTCGCGGTCATAGAGATTTTCGACCTGTTGGTCGGGCGGGGCTGCGCCGTCTTCTTCGTACTTGCCGGCATCGCTGGAGGTGGTGTGACCGGCGTCCTGTGGGGCACGGTGGTCGGTGGTGCAATGTCGGCTGCCCACGCGGTCTGGTGGTACTGGCGGATTGCAGTGCGCCACGATGACTTCCCCGGCCTCGCTGGGTTGGTGCGCACTGGTTGGACAGTGCCGATGGGCACCTACTTCCGGTTCAGTGCGCTTGCCTCAGTGGACAAGAACATCGCCCAACTCTTCGGACAGACGCCGATGCTCCTTCTGGGGCGCTATGCCGGTCCCGAGGAAGCGGCGTACTTCGGGATTGCCGGGAAGGTCTTCACGTTGCTGGCCTCGCTGCACGGGGGCGCAAGCCGGGCACTGTCAGTCCGTCTCTCACAGGAGATGGGGCAACGCGGTCCGGCATCGACCAGGCGTCTGTTCTGGCGCGGTTCACTTGCGTGGGGAGGCGCGTCGGCGGTTGGCGCGATCGGACTCCTAGTTGCGCTTCCAGTCTTCCGAATCGCATACGGTGCGGAATACCTGCCGTCCGTTGCCCTTGTCGCGGTCCACGGCACGTTGCAGGCAAAGCAGGGGCTGACCGTCGCCCTTGGAGCGGTCTACTTGATCGCCGGGCGCGTCGCGACGAACGCCCTTCTAAAGATCCCGCTGATCATCGTGGCAGTGCCTTGGGGCATGTGGTTGGTTCAGGGATGGGGCGCCATGGGTGCCGCCGCCTACCAGTTGACGGTCTACGTGGCTGGAGACGTAGTCTATCTAGGACTGATCCTCACACCGTGGTTCTGGCAGTCGGTGACTGGTTCGCCCAGTTTCTCGGAGACACTTGATCCACACCCCCAATCCCCAACAGCTTCTAAAGAAGGAGTGGGGACACTTGCCAGTGAAAGCGATGGGAAGAGCCGATGATCCGACCACCAGCCCACCCCATCGCCCCGGATCCCAATCTGCTCCGTCCCGTGCGCACGACGCGTCCCCGGGTACTCCACGTGTCGCCGCTCATGTTCGGCGAAGGTGGCATCGTCGGGGGAGGTGAACGGTACGCATACGAATTGGCACGGGCCATGGCGATGCGGACGCGGACGCGCCTGATCTCATTCGGCGAACCCTTGACGCGGAATGTGGACGGATTGCGTATAGAGGTCTTTCGCCCGCTTGCGTACGTGGGGCGAAAACGCCTTGGACCGATTTCGCCAAACCTTGCGATGGCGATTGCCTGGGCGGATGTGGTGCATGTGCACCAGATTGAGACGTTCCTCGCGGACCAGTGTGTCCTGATCGCCCGGCTGTTCGGCAAGAAGGTCTTCCTGACCGACCATGCCGGAGGGGACCGGAACTTCAACCGTCGGCTTGGAACAGTGGACCGGGCGACTGGTCTTCTCCTTGTGAGCCACTTCAATGCCCGTGGATACCGGAAGTGGGCCTCAAAAGTCCGGGTGATCCATGGTGGAGCGGATCCGGCGCGCTTCCGGCCTCTTCCCGGCTTGGCGCGGATGGAAAAGGTTCTCTACGCCGGAAGGTTGATCCCGTATAAGGGGATTCATCACCTGATCGAGGGGGTGCATCCCGAAACTGCGGTGATCATCGCGGGCGAGTCGTATCACGCCGAATACCGGGCCCATCTTGATGTGGTGTCGCAGGGGCGGAACGTGACCTTCCTTGGGCCCTTGATGGGGGAGGATCTTGTCCGGACGTACAACACCTCGGCAGTCAGTGTTCTGCCGTCGGTAGAGACAGACATGTACGGCAAGACGTACCCAAAGAGCGAGATCCTTGGTCTGGTCCTTCTCGAGGCAATGGCGTGCGAAACGCCGGTCGTTGCATCCCGCATCGGAGGGATGATGGAACTGGTTGTAGACGGAGAAACTGGTCTTGGGGTGCCCCCGGGCGATAGTGAAGCGCTCGGTGAAGCGGTGGAACGGCTTCTGGGGGATGAGAAGCTGGCGCGAGAGATGGGCCGTGCCGGTCGTGCACGCATCGCGGCGAACTTCACGTGGGCGGCGGTGGCGAGACGCTGTGTCGCGGCCTACGCTGGCGATCTTGGCGAGACGATCCCGGGCGCGTGACGATGCTGCTGGGTTTCTGCGACAACCGTATGGCTAATCTCCCCACGATCCGTGGAGGGTCAGCGAGTGTTGCCCACCCGAACGGCTGGAGGCGTGGGCCATCGAGTGAGAGTGGGTCGCCCACGTGAAGGTACTAGTTCTTTCCGATACCTATCCGCCGGTGAACCGAGGCGGGGCGGGTGAGGTTGCCTCGCTTGTTGCTGATGGTCTTGCAGCCCGAGGCCATGAAGTTTGTGTGGTTACGTCCGGCCGGGGTGCGGACCGGCAGGCGCCTAGTGGAAACGGTGTTCCCGGCAGCGCGGGTGTCACGGTCCGACGGATCCGAACACCGGTTCCGGCGATCGCGCGGCGCCACTTGAGCATCTTGAACCCGGTCGCAGTCGCTGGAGTGTGGCGGGTTGCGCGCGAGTTCCGTCCCGATGCCGTTCATGTCCACAATGTCCACGAGCGCCTGTCATTTGCTTCACTTACGGTAGCGCGCGGCGGCGGAAGCCGGACGGTTCCGGTCATCCTCACCGCGCACGACTACCTGCTCTTCTGCCTTACCAAGTTCCTGTGTTCGCGCGGGGACGTCGGCTTTGCGGCGACCCCGACCCAGTGCGTGCATTGCACGACGATGCGCCGGGTTCCAGGTCGGAACATGATGGTCCACGGTCTGGTCAAGCGACACGTGACCTCGCTGGTGTGCATCAGCCATGCTCAAGCGCGGGCGATGGCGTGCAACGGATTTGCTGATGTTCCCACCGCCGTCGTCCACAACGGGCTTGACGCAGCGACGTGCGAGACCAAGCCAAGTGATGGCGAGGCGTTCCGGCGGAGACTTGGCCTGGACAGTCGGCCTATCGTGCTCTTTGGTGGTCGGGCCTCGGGCGCCAAGGGCGGGGATCAACTTGCACGGGCAATGGTTCATGCCGTCAAGCGGGTGCCATCCCAACTCGTTGTCCTCGGTGATCGGCCAGAGTACTTCGTCATGTTGCGGGCAATCGCCGATGAGGCTGGCCTGCAAGCCGATGCGCTGCATGACGGCGGGTGGCTTGATCCCGAGGGGCTTCGTGAGGCGCATGGGGCGGCGGCCGTCTGTGCGATTCCTTCGGTTTACCCCGATCCCTTCAACCTGATGACCTTACGTGCGATGCTGCACGGTCGACCAGTTGTCGGAACCTGCCACGGTGCCACGCCTGAACTGGTCGTCCACGGGGAGACCGGACTCATCGCAGACCCGTGGGATGCGATTGCGTTCGGCAACGCCTTGGCGGACATCCTGCTTGATCCGGTTCGGGCACGCCTCATCGGTGAAGCGGGTCGAAAGCGGGGAATGTCGACATTCACGCTTGGGCGCCAGATTGATGCCTACGCGAGGCTGCTCGGCGACAACCGCGGCCATTCTGCTCCTTGTGCCCACCTCACCCCAGAAGGGGGAGCAGGTTGATCCGACTGTCCGGGCCGGTAGGGATCGCATCGGTTGGCTTGCTGGTCGCCTCGTTGCTTGCCGGTCGCGTCGATGGGATTCCTGGGCTCACTTGGATTGGACTGGCAGTCGGGATACCAGTCGCAATCGGGCTCTTGGGTATCGTTCGACGAAGCTCACAGAATCGTATTGATGCCTTGGGCTTCGGGACGGCCCTGTGCGGGGTCCTGCCACTGCTTGTTTCGATTCATGTCAGTGACCCCGCGTGGGCCACGGTGTCCGGCACGTGCTCAGATGGTTGCGCGGTACCCGGGCCTGTCATCGCGGGCGGGGTCATTGCGATTGCAGTGGTCCGTGCCCTTGAACTGGGGGGCCGCGACGTTGACGGGTTGGGCATGTCGTGGTTGCCGGTGCCCTCACATCCAACCTGGTGGATTGCGGTCGTCCTGTCGGTTGCGACTTTCGCCTGTGTGATGTGGGTCGTGGTGATGCCGTGGTCATCGGTTTCCACGGCGGTTGCCGGTCTTGTTGGTGCGGTCCTCTGGGGGGTGTTCCGAGGGCATGACCGCTTGTCAGCGGTAGCGATCTTGTTCATTGTGTTGCTTGCACCATCACTATCGGGATCGGCCATTGGATACGCCTTGGGTCGACGTCCCGGTGATCCGGTCAATCTCGATGACGACGACATGGATGAAGCCCGCGGAATTGACGAGAGTGGCGTGCCCTCGGGGGACATCCTCGTGGTCCCGGGTCAGGGAGTGCCTCGGGAAGGTCCGGTGTCCTCGGAGATTGACGACGTTCGACGCGGTGCACTCGGTCTTTTCGGGATCGCGGGGTGGGGTGTCGCGATGCTGTCCGGGGCGCCGCCACTCTTCCGTGTGGCTGGTGATGTGGTCTTCGCGTCGGACCCATCGAACATCGCCCTGATCTCGCTGGTTGCGACGTTCTTTCCCCATGAGAGTGGGTCCGTCATTCCGAAAGGGATGCTCGCTGAGGGAACGTTCGTGTCTGTCATGGCAATCTGGGTTGGAGTGGTCTTCGCCGTTGGCTGGTGCCTGTACCCGGTGTTGCGTCGGACGGCGGTTGAGGTGGCAGTCGCATTAGCCGTTATTGCCACGGCGGTTGTGTCCGCGTCCACGCCACGCGCGATGGTTCCATCATTGATCGTCGCCATGGCGCTGGTGGCGTTCCGTGCGAGGTCAATGCGAGTTGGTGCCGTCTTGCTTGCCGGCATTGTGCTGGCAACTGTCGCAGTAGTGGTCGAGTTCTTCGATCCATCATGGCCAATATTCATCCGGCCTGCGCTTGTGCTGGCGGGATTGTTGGTTGTCGCACTCAGGTTCCGGTGAGGTGATCCGGCCGGTCGGGTGGCGACGTTTGGGGCAGGTTTCCAGATGGGGGTAGGCGTAGAGCGTCCCAGAAACGCTGGGGCTACCTGATAGACTTGTTTTTTCATGCTTACGGTAAAAGCAGTCGCAATCGGCAGTGATGCCGAGGCACACGGGATCCGGCCGGGCGATCGCTTGATCGCAATTGACGGTCAGGCCGTCCACGATGTGATCGACGTGCATGTTTTCGCGTCTGCCGATGAGGTTTCGATCCAGTGGGAACCGGCCGCGACGCCTGGGCAGTCGCGCCTCGCTGCGGGTCTGGAGACCGGGGACGGACTAGGTCTCGAGTTCGTTGACCCCACCGAGGACGGGATCAGGATCTGCAACAACCGGTGCGTATTCTGCTTTGTTGACCAGTCTCCAGCGAAGATGCGGCGCGCCATCTACCTGAAGGATGATGACTTCCGCTATTCGTTCCTCGCGGCAAACTTCGTCACCCTCACGAACCTTTCTGATGAAGACTGGCGTAAGATCCATGACCAGCATCTTTCGCCCCTCTACGTGTCGGTCCACGCCACTGATCTTGAAGTGCGCCGTCGATTGCTTGGGAACCCGACTTCGCCAGACATCCTGGAACAGTTGGACCGTCTGGCAAGTTGGGGGATCAAGGTCCACACACAGGTCGTTCTGACCCCGGAGTGGAACGATGGCGTCCACTTGGAAAAGACCGTCGCTGACCTGGCGTCGCGGTGGCCGAATGTCCTGTCGCTGGCTGTTGTCCCTGTCGGATTGACGCAACAGCGTTTTGATCGGCAGGATGGTCTCCGGCGGCGCCTCGACGAACAGTTGGCCCGTCCGGACCTTGACCCGGTGCATCGCCAGGGCCTTGAACAGCGAACCGCATCGGCTCCCATGCTCAGGCTGATCACCGCGGATGAGGCGAAGAGGCTGATCGCGTGGGCGAGACCCCTGCAACGGAAGTTCGAGAAGGAGCGGAACCACACGTGGCTGTTCCTGTCGGATGAGGTGTATCTGCTTGCAGGGAAGCCGGTGCCCGGTTCAGTCAAGTACGACGGGTATGTCCAGTACGAGAATGGCATCGGGATGGTCCGGGCCCTCCTTGATGACTGGCGACGCCTGCGTCGGACCACATTGGCCGAAGGCTTGCCTAGACCGGTTTCGGGAGTGATGGCGTGCGCCACCCTGATTGGACCGACCTTGCACCAGATTGCGACAGAGATGTCCGGGGTGCCGAACCTTGCGATGCGCACCGAGGTGATTACGAACTCGCTGTTCGGGCCGGTGGTGACAGTTTCGGGATTGCTTGGAGGCCGTGATCTGGCGTCGGCCGCAGTCACGGCAGGGGTCGGTGCGGGAGACCTGTATTTCATTCCGCGGGTCGCGCTTGATGATGCCGGGCACGCCTTCCTGGATGGGACCACGCTGGCGGAGTTGCGGGCCTCCACGTTGGCAACGGTGATACCTGTGCGCACGATTCCGGATGTCGTGAACGCACTCCTTGAAGCGGCCGGGGCCGAACCGCGTGCGCGATCATCACGGCAGGTGATCGGTCGCGCGCTCGCAATTGTGTAACTGGCCGGAACCGCCACGACGAAACGTCCTGGTGCGTTCCCCACGTGATCGACGACCGGCCGGAACACGGCTGGTTCTGGTCGACGGAATGGAGACCATCGCATGGACGTGTCCATGACCCCTGAAGCAGTGGCGGCTGGCATGTCGGCCGAGGGCATGGAACTCGGGAGCCTGGCCCTGCCTCCCGGGGCACACCCCAGGCCAGTGGTCGCGATTGTCGGGCGACCGAATGTGGGGAAATCCACGCTCTTCAACCGATTGACGGGACAGCGTCGGGCGATTGTGGAAGACCTGCCGGGGACAACCCGGGACCGCCTCTATGGTGAAGTCGAGTGGGGTGGCCGTGTCTTCACCCTGATCGACACTGGTGGACTTGAGTTGCGCCCAACCGACGCGATCCTCACCGGTGTCGCCGCCCAGGTGCGGGTGGCCATCGAGGAGGCTGACGTCATCCTGTTCGCAACCGACTCGGTCGACGGTGTGACGGCTGCCGACCATGAGATTGGCCAGATGTTGCGAAGCGGTCTCGGACGCGCCGGGCTCAAGGCCGACCGCGAGGCACGGCCAGTTGTTGTCGTCCCCGGCAAGGCTGACAACGATGGACGGCGTACGTCCTCTGCCGAATTCTGGGTGCTTGGCTTTGATGAAGTGATCCCGGTATCGGCGTACCACGCGGCGAACGTTGGCGACCTGCTGGACGCGATCATCGAACGCCTTCCTCCGGCGCCACGCGATGAGGTTGTCGAGGACACCCGCCTGAAGATCGCGATTGTCGGTCGGCCAAACGTTGGCAAGTCGAGTCTGCTTAATCGCTTGCTTGGCGAACAGCGGGCAGTTGTCAGCGACATTCCCGGCACAACCCGGGATGCGATCGATAGCGTGGTCACGCATGACGACCAAGAGATGGTGTTGATCGACACGGCAGGAATCCGCCGCCGGGGACGGGTGGAACCCGGGATTGAGAAATACAGTGTCCTGCGGTCGTTTCGTGCGATTGGCAGGTCTGATGTGTCGATCATCATGATCGATGCCATTGAAGGCGTGACCGCGCAGGATGTCCATATTGCCGGCGAGATTGAGGCGCAGGGTCGTGGCGTGGTGGTGGTGGTGAACAAGTGGGATGCGGTCCCCGACAAGGACACGTATACCGCGGCGCGCTATCTGGAGGAACTGGGCCGCGATCTGAACTTCATGCGGTGGGCTCCGGTTGTCTTCATTTCGGCACTGACAGGCCAACGCGCGCGCAAGGTCCTTGATGAGGCGAAGCTTGTGCATGCCGTTCGTCAGGAACGGATCTCCACAAGCAAGCTGAATGAGTTCCTATCCCGTGCGATCGAGAACAACCCGCCCCGCGGTTTCCGAGGCAAATTGGCCCGGTTCAGTTTCGTGACCCAGGCCGAGGTGATCCCGCCGACATTCGTCTTCTTCGTAAACGATCCGGCAGCGGTGCACTTCACCTATCAGCGGTATCTGGAAAACACGTTGCGGGAGACGTATCCGTTCCGGGGAACGCCGATCCGCTTGCGGTTCCGGCCACGGAATCCGGAGAAGGACACGCCAAAGCCTCGGTCACGTCCGCGTCGCTGAAGGGGATTCGACCGGGAAACCCCCAACCGTGTCCTGGTTCGGCGGGGTGGGGAGAATGAGACCGACGTGGCGGGCAGTGGTGCCATGCGGTACCGTGGCGCCGGCGTGGACCGAATGGCGAGTACGTGCTTCCGTGCGCGTTCGATGACGGGGGTGACTGATGACGGACGTACTGATAGCGGCGATCGGATTGACCGTTGTCGCGTACCTGTGCGGGTCGGTGCCATCCGGCCTCTGGTATGGGCTCATCATCCATGGCAAGGATGTCCGGGATTTCGGGAGCCGCAAGACCGGGGCAACGAACGTCCTGCGCGTGTTTGGCAAGGCGGCGGCTTTTTCGGTCATCGCCCTTGATGCTTCCAAGGCAATCATCTCGGTCGGTCTCGCGCGGTACATCCTTCCGGATGACGCGTGGGTTCATGTCGTGGCGGCGCTGAGTGCAGTGGTTGGGCATACGTGGCCAGTCTTCGCGCGATTCCGCGGTGGGCGGGGAGTCCTCGTGGCCGCGTTCTCCATCCTGGTCATGGATCCGGAAGTGTTCCTGGTCGCTCTGACGATCTTCATCACGGTCGCGTGGTGGAGCAAGTACGTGTCTCTGGCGAGCCTTGTTTCGGCGATTGATGTGCCGACGATGTTCGCCTTGAGGCTTTTCGAGAACCCGGATTACCCGCTACCGTATCTGGCGTTCGGTCTTGTTGCCGGATTCTTCGTGATCGCGACTCACCGTGACAACATCGGGCGGATCCGCGCCGGCCGTGAAGCGAAACTTGGCGATCGTGTTCCAACAACATCTCAAGGGTAGGTTGCATTCCATATGACAAGCGCAGTGATTGATCTTCGTAGCGACACGGTGACGCACCCGACAGCGTCGATGCGGGAGGCGATGGCTTCGGCAGAGGTCGGAGATGATGTGTTCGGCGAGGATCCGACAGTGAACCTCCTCGAGGAGAAGGCGGCTGCCATCTTGGGCAAGGAGGCTGCTCTGCTGCTGCTGTCGGGGACGATGGGGAACCTTGTTGGTGTCCTGGCCCAGACGAGGCGCGGTGACGAGGTACTGGCGGGGCCGAACTCGCATCTCCTGAACTATGAGGCCGGTGGTGTGAGTGTCCTCGGTGGGGTACAGATGCGTGCCTTGGCGTGGAACCGAGGGGTATTCGATATTGATGATATTGCCCATGCGATACGCGACCCTCACAATCTCCACTTCGCGCGTTCAAGCCTCCTTTGCCTAGAGAACACCGTCAATCGTGAAGGCGGCGCGGCGGTCTCGGTCGCCGATACCGATGCAATGTGCGGCGCCGCTCGTGCCCATGGCTTGCGGGTCCACGTTGATGGTGCGCGGATCTTCAACGCAGCGGTCTCACAGGGCGTCACCCCGGCCCGGCTGGTCCGCGAGATTGATTCGGTTACGTTCTGCATGTCCAAGGGTCTTGGCTGCCCGATGGGAAGCGTTCTGGCCGGCGATGCAGATTTCATTGCCGAGGCACGTCGGTGGCGCAAGATGGTTGGTGGTGGCCTGCGCCAGAGTGGAATCTTCGCGGCGGCTGGTGTGGTCGCGCTTGACGAGATGATCGACCGGATGGCTATCGATCACGCCAACGCGAAGGCGCTTGCCAGTGGCTTGGCAAACGTGCCCGGACTGCGTGTGGATGTCGATCGCGTGCAGACCAACATCATCATGGTGACGGTGGATAGCCCCACGGCCTCATCAGAGGATTTTGTGGCCGGTCTCGCGTCACAGGGAGTGAAGGTGGGCAGCCCGTATGGGGACACCCTCAGAATGGTGACGCATTACCAGTTCGAGGCTGCACAGATCCCTGTGGTCCTCAAGGCAGCTGAACGCGCACTGGGCCTGGTAACGGTAGCGGCGTAGCGCTACCGGGTGGACCAGCGTGAGGTTCCCCACGGAACCCCGCCCCCATCGCCCCTGACTTCAAGACGATTTGCTCAGGTATTGCCGGTGGGGGGTCAGGCGAGGCCGTCCAGAAGGGACATAGTGCCGGCGGCGATGTTCGCCGGTTCGTAGCCCCCTTCAAGGATGATGACGATTGGCCGGCCGAAGGTGCGCAGGCGTTCGCCAATGCGGGCGTAGTCGGGTGCGTGGAGTTCGAAGCCTCCCCAGCGGTCGCCGGAAAAGGTATCCAACCCCTGCGAAACAACCAGGTACGACGGATCGAACTGCGCCATGCGATCGAACGCACGGTCAAGTGCATGGGAATATTCGCGCCATCCGGTCCCGATGGGCAACGGTTGGTTGTAGTTTGCACCGCTACTGGCGCCCGTTCCCGTCTCGCCCGCAAAGCCTGAGTGAGGCGGGTATGCCCAGTCCGGTTCGCCATGAATGCTGGCGTAGAAGACCCGGTCGCTGGCGTAGAAGATGTCTTGGGTGCCGTTGCCGTGGTGGAGATCATGGTCGAGGATCGCAACCCGGTCGGCCGTGCGTCCCGTGGTTGGCGGCGCATCGAGGAACGATTGGGCGACTAGGGCAGCGTGGTTGAAGTAGCAATAGCCTCCGTGTGCCCCGACGGAGGCGTGGTGACCGGGTGGGCGGCCGACGGAGAACGACCACGGCGCGCCGTCGCGGACGATCCTTGCTGCGGTCAGGGCACATTCGGCGGAGTGCCAGGCCAGATCAACCGTGTGTTTGGAGATGGGTGTACCCAGATCGAGCCCACGGTCGCGAGGCCACGTGTACGGGAACCACTCGCTATCGAGACCCTCCTCGGCGGCAAGGGCGGCGTGTTCATGCAGGAACGCCACGTAGGCGGGTTCGTGCACCGATGTCGCGATCTCAATCGGGAATGATGACGGGCCTCGAACCGTGTGTTCCCAGCGAGAACCCGCGATGGCCGATCGGATCGCCTCGACTCGTTCGGGTCGCTCGGGATGTGGGGTGTGGCGGCCATACAGGACTTCG
>CANFGH010000001.1 GCA_947446285.1 Chloroflexota bacterium | reverse complement strand
TCGGCCGTTTTACTTGCTAGGCGGCCGGACGATGGCGCGCCGTTGCGAGTAGCCCGACAATCCGCGGCCTGCACCACGTGATCTGGTGCCAAGGGGGAGAGTTGAACTCCCGACCAAGGGCTTATGAGTCCCCTGCTCTGCCACTGAGCTACCCTGGCTAGGGTTCTTGTCCTCTCCCTCAGCCTCACCGTGCCTCGTGATCCACTCCGGATAATGGCCTCACGGTTCGCGGGCTAGAACGCTTGGAGTTTACCAAAGCCACCAGCCCCGACAGTCTGGGCATCGGTGTCGCCGGACACTCGCCAGCCCCCGACCCAAACGGGCCACTCCGTCCCGGCGGAGCAACGCATCCGTTCCATATGGACGGAGGCCTCACCGATGACCCGGTTGCTCAGCAAGAATGATGTCCTGGGATTACTTGATCCCGATGCCGTCATCGAGGCAGTATCTGGAGCATTCGCCGCGTATTCCCGGGGTGTCACAGACACCCCACTGCGCGCATCGGTCACCGCTCCGGGCGGTGCCGGCGTCATCCTGGCCATGCCATGTGCCATCCATGACCCTGCCATCACGGGCACGAAGGTTGTGTCGGTCTTTCCGGGGAACCCAGAGCGAGGCCTCCCAACTGTCGCTTCGGTCTACCTTCTCACCGATCCCGGCACCGGAATGCCGCTCGCAGTCATGGACGGCACCGCCCTCACCGCGGCCCGAACTGCAGCCGGCTCGGCCGTGGCAACCCGCCATCTGGCCCGACCGGACGCGCACACACTAGGCATCTTCGGCACTGGCGTGCAGGCACGGGCACACGTCGAGATGATCTCCCGCGTGCGCTCACTGTCCCGAGTCTTCGTCTCCGGACGCACGATTGAAAAGGCCGAAGCCTTCGCCAAGTGGGTCATCGCCCACTTCAGACTGGAGGCTTCGGCAACCTCACCAGACATCACCGCAACTGCGGACATCGTTGCCTGCTGCACCACCAGTTCCGTGCCGGTCATCCTGAATGCCCGACCTGGCGCACACATCAATGCCGTCGGGGCGTTCACGCCGGAGACACGCGAACTCGGATCAGATCTCATTTCCCGAGCGCAGGTCTACCTAGACACCCGGAGTGGCGCCCTTGCCGAGGCGGGCGACCTGCTCATACCCATGCACGAGGGTCACTTCCATCCCGACAGGATCGTCGGGGAGATTGGCGACGTCATCAACGCCCAGTCTCCCGGACGTCCCGGACTGCCCGACGGCGCGGTGACCGTGTACAAATCGGTCGGCGCAGCATTCCTGGATGCCGCCACGGCTCGGCTGATCCTTGATCGTGCCGTGGCTACCGGGACCGGGTCGACATTCGCGTTCATGTAGACCCGCGCCTCACCCGAACGGGCCAAGCGCATCGTCGATAACGCAAGCGGCAATAATGTGGATTATGGCTTCGCTGCCTCAGCACGCATTGCTTCCCAGAGGGTGGCGACGTGCTCACGTTCGGTCATCTCGGCCCCGATGCTCACCCGGGCAATCCACTCACCATTGACGCTCGCCGCGGTGAGGTAGGCGACGCCCGACCGGTTGATCGCGTCGCACAACGCCCGCGCATGGGCATCGAGGGCATCAGCTTCCATGCCGGGTGGCTCATGCCTCACGCAGACGGTCTGCAGCCGGACCGGCACGACGACCCGCCAACCGGGCGTCGCCTCAACCTGCCGGGCAAGCCACTGGGCGTTGTCCAAGTCGCGCCGCAAGCGCGAACGCAATGCCTCAAGACCTTGACCGCGCAGTAGGGCCCACAGTTTCAAGGCGCGGAAACGCCGGCCAAGCGGGATCCCCCAGTCGCGCAGGTTGCGGACCTCACCGTCCACGGCGCTCTGGAGGTAACTGGGATTGGTCCCCATCACACGGACCAGGTGTTCGCCGTCCCGCACGTAGAACAGGGACGCGTCGAAGACTACGCCAAGCCATTTGTGCGGGTTCAGGACAACTGAATCTGCTCTCTCGACACCTTCCCAGAGCGGTCGGCACTCGGGCAGGATCATGGCACTACCCGCCATCGCGCCATCCACATGCACCCATGCCCCGTGGGTTCGCGCCACTGTCACGATCGAATCGATGGGATCGAAGGCCGTGGTCGCCGTGGTGCCAGTTGTCGCCACGACGGCGCAGGGCACGCGTCCCGCATCCCGGTCCGCACGCATCGCCGCGTCCAATGCATCCGGAAGCATCGCGTGGGACTCGTCACAGGGCACGAGGTGTACGTTCTCGCGACCGAACCCGGCCAGGAGGGCGGCCTTGTCAACCGAACTGTGGCTTTGTGCCGATGCGTACACGACCAGGGGGTGTGGTTCGGCTTGCATGCCACCCCGGGCAAGGCCAAACCCAGATGACCGCTCGCGCGCACACAACAGGGCCACGAGCGTCGCAGTTGACGCAGTGTCGTGGATGACACCCTGCCAAGCACCAGACAAGCCAATCGCCTGACGGACCCAGTCGGTGACAACCTCCTCGACTTCGGCCAGTGCCGGTGCAGCCTGCCAGGATAGTCCGACCACGCCAAGACCGCTACTCAGGAAGTCACCCAGCACGCTTTCCAGGGAAGCGTTCCCGGGGAAATACCCAAAGAACCGCGGATGCTGCCAATGCACCAAGTTCGGGGCGATCAACTGGTCAAGATCGTGCAACATTCCGTCAAGCGACTCGCCAAGCTCGGGTGGGGACGCAGGAAGTGCCTTCCGAACCTCGCCCGGAGACGTCGGGGGTGCCACCGGTCGCGACTCGATGGTCTCCCGATAGTCGCCGATCCAGTCGATGATGCGGTGGCCAAGGCGTCGGAACTCGTCTGGGGTCATGACGAACTTTGCCACAGCGGTGCCAAAACGATCACTGACTGCGTGGCCTTTGTCACGAGGGCCACGCAGTCTTCTCGGTCAACGCGAGGCAATGATCTCGTGCAGGGGGTTGCCTTCGACCCCAGTGAGAGGCAACGTGATGCGAGAATGGGTCCGACTCGACTCGTAACTGGCGAAGATCAGTTCGGTCCCACGGATTGCCTTGTGCACGGACAGTTCGGGTTCATGCCCATTGTCGAGGCAGGCAATCAGGTCGGCCACACCGGCACCGATCGCATCCTCGAAGTGGTCGGCACCGGCAAGTGGCGGTTCCTGCCACCCGGGGGCGTCACCGTTGAGGATGCGGACCTTGGCGTTATAGGTCCCACGCACCCCGACTTCGATGACCCCGGCAGTACCGACCAGGCGCTGCATCGCCCCGAGGGCCTCGCGTCGTGGCTGAGAGTTATCCGCACGCGGGGCACCGTCGGGAACCGTGTCACCCGTCGTCATGAAACCGCGCACGCCACTCTCGAAGCCGACAAGCGCGATGC
This sequence comes from Chloroflexota bacterium, assembly GCA_947446285.1. GTDB lineage: Bacteria > Chloroflexota > UBA11872 > UBA12225 > UBA12225 > UBA12225. The sequence continues at coordinate 107,316 of CANFGH010000001.1, read as the reverse complement.
CCTGGTTTTCCATGTCGACCGCAAAGGCCGAGGTCAGGGTCTGGGTATCCGTCTGGGCAATCACCCACGATGCCGGAGTTTCGCCAACGTAGAAGAAGAGCATGTCGAACCAATGAGTGCCCCAGTCGAAGAGGTTTGAACAGGCGAGTTCCACCTGCACGAGGTCGCCGATCGCTCCGGCGCGGACCAGACCGCGGGCGGTGCGGTAGGGAGCTTCGAACCGGCGCTGGTGGTTGAAAGTGAGTTGGGTGCCCGAGGTCGCGCAAGCCTCGGCCATGCGTCGCGCCTCACCCCATGTGGGCGCCATGGGCTTCTCGCAATGGATGGCGCGTACACCCGCCTGGGCACACGCAATCACCATTTCGGCATGCAAGTGCGGCCAGGTGCAGATGGAGACGACCTCCGGCCTCGCGGACGCGAGCATCTCGTGATAGTCGGTGAAGGTCACCGTCTCGGCGTCACCGTGCACATGCGCGAAGGCCGTCGCATTGTCGGCAACGACATCCGCAACCGCAACGAGTCGGCAGCGGCCGGTGGCGGTGTACCCCTTGGCGTGTGCGTGGGACATGCCAAACCCGGTGGCACCAGTCTGGGAGCGCGGCCGGCCGGCACCGATTACGGCAACCCGGTAGGTTTGGTCCGATGCCTTCGCACTCGTCATGGTCAATCTCCCTGCGCACCGGGATGATCCTGTCGGCACGCCCAACGTGGTTGTCAGGCTATCCCCCACAGGGACCTCGGGGCAACCGGTCATCTTGAACCACCCGAACCACACGCCGCGCCGCCGGATCTGTAGACGCTTCGCTGGAGGTCCGGGCGCGATACCCTTTGCCGATGACGTGGCCACTTGCATTCTCGCGGGCCGATGCGATCACGCGCGACCTCGCCAATCCGCTACGCGCCTTCCGTGAGCGGTTCCACGTGCACCCGGACACCATCTACATGGATGGGAACTCGCTTGGCCCGCTTAGCCATGATGCCGAGGAGGCAATCCTTGCTGCCGTCCAGTCATGGAAGACGCACGGGATTGACGGCTGGACAAAGGGCGAACGGCCATGGTTCTGGCTTGGCGAGGACCTAGGAGCCAAGCAGGCCGACCTGGTTGGCGCACACCCGGACGAGGTAGTGGTGACCGGAAGCACGACGGTCAACCTGCATGCCCTTGTTTCCACCTTCTACCGGCCCCAGGGCACCCGCCGGCGCATCCTTGCCGATGACCAGAACTTTCCATCCGACCTCTACGGACTGAAGAGCCAGATCGCCCTCCGTGGTCACGATCCGGCCACCGACCTCGTGACTGTCGCGAGCCGCGATGGACGCCTCGTCGAGGAAGATGACATCATCGCCGCGATGTCGGATGACATCGCGTTCGCGTGGTTCAGTTCGGTCAACTACCGAAGTGGACAGTTGTTTGACATCGAACGTCTCACGCGAGAGGCACATGCACGCGGCATCCTGATCGGCTTCGACCTTGCCCATTCGGCAGGCGTGGTGCCTCACCGCTTGCACGACTGGGAGGTCGACGCGGCGACGTGGTGCACGTACAAGTACCTGAATGGCGGCCCGGGGGCTGTCGGCGCGCTTTTCGTGCATCAACGGCACTTCGGAACGACGCCCGCCCTGGCCGGATGGTGGGGGTACGCCAAGGACCGGCAGTTCGACATGTCGCCCGACTTCAGTGGCGCAACGTCGGCTGGAGCGTGGCAGATCGGGACACCCTCGGTGCTTGGAGCCGGGGCGCTGCACGGGTCGCTTGCCATCACTGCCGAAGCCGGAATCGACGTCATCCGTGCGGTCTCGCTTGACCTGACGGGCTACCTGATCGACCTGGTTGACGCGCGCCTCGCCGATCTGGGGTTCTCTATTGGCACACCACGTGACCCGGCGCGACGTGGCGGGCACATTGCAATCGAACACCCGGACGGGGCGCGCCTCGCCCGCGCGCTGAAGGCACGAGGGGTGGTGCCGGACTTCAGGCCACCGACGACGGTGCGATTCTCACCGGTCGCCCTCTACACACGCTACGTGGATGTCTGGGACGCGATCGAGATCCTGCACGACCTAGCGTCAACCGGCGCGCACCTCGTGTTCGAGAACGAACGGGCTGTTGTGGCATGACAACCGGCAATACCCCACCCCGCCCCGGCGGGTCTCGAGACGCTTCGCTTCGTGATCCTGCCGAAGTGTTAACCCGAACTCCACCACCGTACGGGTTCCGGGTGGAGTACGGCGACGAACCATCACAGTTCGCCGATGTACGTCTTCCGCCGGACGAAGACACTCGGTCACCGCTGGCAATCCTCCTCCACGGTGGCTTTTGGCGTTCGCGATACGACCTGTCCTATCTTGGGCATCTCGCGCAGGCCCTCGCCGACGACGGAATCGCTACCTGCAATCTCGAATACCGGCGAGCCGGGGAACCCGGCGGTGGCTTTCCCGGCACGTTCGATGACATCCGGGCGGGCATGATGCTCGCACTGTCTCTCCCCGCCCGGTACCCCATTGACCCGGCGCGGACGGTGATCGTCGGTCACTCGGCCGGAGGCCACCTCGCTCTCTGGATGGGCACCCGGCATGCCATCCGTTTGCCGGTGGTCGCGCTTGCGCCAGTCAGCAATCTTTACGAAGCGGCGCGGCTTGGCCTCAGCAACGGTGCCGTCACCGAATTCCTCGATGGCACGCCCGAGTCCCACCCGGAACGCTACGCCTTTGCGTGCCCCTCGCACCACTCCGTGGCGTCAGCAACCCAATGGGTTATCCACGGCACCGCCGATGAGGACGTACCCATGGAACTCGCCTCTCGCCACGCTGACCACGCACGCGAAACCGGGCAGACCGTGCATCTGGAATTCCTCGAAGGCGTCGGCCACTTCGAACTGATCGACCCACTTTCCGTTGCGTGGCCGGCCGTCCGCCACGCCATCCGAACCGCGCTCGGGTTGCCGGACGTGGCCAGTGACCCCGTCGTCTCCGGCAAGGGGACTGGCTCACGGACATGATGATCTGGTGCGACCGCAGGACGAGGCCAGCCCGCCTCTGTCCGCGGTCGCGACGAAGCCAGGAACAAGCGAAGTGTCTACGAATCCGGCGGCGCGGGAAAGGGGCAGGGAAATGAGCATGCAGCACGACATCGGCGTCGCCGTGATCGGCATGGGATGGATGGGGCAGGCGCATAGCCGGGCATACCGGCGGGTGCCCGACATCTTCCACGACTACGGAATACAACCCCGCCTGGTCGTCATCGCCGATCCAGTCCCGTCCCGACGCCAGGAGGCAGTTGCCCGGTTCGGGTTCGATCACGCGGTCTCGGATTGGCGCGAGGCGATTGACCAGCCGGGTGTGGATGTCGTGGTCGTGGCCACACCGAACGCCGAACATGCCGAGGTCGCGATCGCGGCCGCCTCAGCCGGCAAGCATGTGTTCTGCGAGAAACCCGTGGGACGGACCCTTGCGGAAACCACGGCGGTTGCCGAAGCGGTCCGTCACGCCGGTGTCCAGGGAGGGGTTGGGTTCAACTACCGATGGGCGCCGATGGTGCAGTATGCGGCTTCCCTGGTTCGTGATGGGCGTCTCGGCACGATCACGCATTATCGGAGCCGGTTCTTCTCCATGTACGGAAGCAATCCCATGAGCCAGTTGTCGTGGCGATTCGACCGGGACGCAGCGGGGTTGGGCGTGCTCGGGGACCTGATGCCGCACGTGGCGGACATGGCACAGTTGCTGCTTGGGCCAATCAGACAGGTCTCCGCGACGACCCAGACCCACATTCCACGACGCCCGATTCCCGTGCCTGGCCGAGGGACACACTTCACGTTGGGGCAACCGGATGACCCCACCGGGCCGGTGACCAATGAGGACGACGCGACCGTGCCAGTGCGGTTTGCATCGGGCGTGCACGGGGTCCTCGATGCGTCACGGGTCATCTTCGGTCCGAAGTGTGAGTTCGGTTTCGAGATCTTCGGCACCGCGGGTGCGATCCGCTGGAACTTCGAGGCAATGAACGAACTCCTCGTCTACCTGCCAGACATGACTGGCCTGTCGGGCGATCACCGGCACCATGACGGGTTCGTGCGTCTCCTGTCGTCACCCGACCATCCGTATCACGGACGGTTCAACCCGGCAGCCGCAACGGGACTGGGGTACGACGACCTCAAGACCATCGAGGCCGCCGAGTTCCTGCACCGGGTGGCGAATGGAACCGGACCTGGGCCGACTCTCGACGACGCGGTCGCAGCGGCACAAGTAGCGGCCAGCGCCGACCACGCATCACGGAGTGGCGGATGGGTGACCGTCGGCGACTGACACGCGTGGGCTTCCCGGAAGCGAATCGCCCCTCACCCACAGTTCAATGGATGGATGGGCCGTGTGGGCGGGTCCTCAGGTGCGGATGTCGAAGTCGGAGAACTGGCCTGTCGACGGCAGCCACATCGTGGTGACCCGTTCAACCTTTGCAATCCAGGGCCCCTTGTGCAGGGCAGCAATGAGCAGTTCAAGGTCGATCCGTGCACCTTCGGCAACGACCTCAACCATGCGCCGATCTGACAGGTTCCGCGCATGGCCGGTGACACCTAACCGGCGGGCTTCCTTCACGACGAACGCCCGGTAGCCGACCCCTTGGACACGTCCGTGTACAACTGCTTCCAGCCGGTCTGGCCGGATGACGGGATTGGGACCGGCCATGACGCAAACTCTAGCAAGCATCCCCGTCACCCTGTCATCACTTGATGGTGGTGGGGATCAAGCCTTTCCAGCACGGTGGCAACCGGGACGTTATCCTGCCTCCCCGTGAACACCACCTCTACCACCAACTCATCGACGACACGCAGGCACGGCGTGGACACCGTGCCTGCGTATCCCGGACCCCGGCACATGCGGGGCGACTTCCTTCTTAAAGACGATGTCGTATTCCTGAATCATGGATCGTACGGGGCGTGCCCGCGCGAGGTCTTCGAGATCTACCAGACATGGCAGCGGGAACTCGAGGCCGAACCGGCCCACTTCCTGGGCCGTCGGTTCGCGCCCGTGATGAAGCAGGCGCGCCAGGACCTGGCCGCGTACCTGGGTGCTGATGCGGACGACCTTGTCTATTACCCCAATGCCACCCAGGGCCTGAATGTCGTCATCCAGTCACTCGCGGAGAACCTGCCCCTGGTTGCCGGTGACGAGATCCTGAGCACCAGCCACGAATACGGCGCACTCGACAAGGCATGGACCTTCGTGTCCGAACCGCGCGGCGTCATCTACAACCGGGTTGAGCTGGCTCCGCCGTTCACGACCGCCGAGGAGTTCGCCGACCGGTTCCTGGCACACGTCGGACCCCGGACCCGGATCGTCTACCTGAGCCACATCACGTCGCCCACAGCCCTGCGCTTCCCGGTGGAACTGATCGTCAAGCGGGCACGTGCCCTCGGAGTGATCACGGTCATTGATGGGGCACATGCGCCGGGCCAGGTGGCGATCAACCTGACGGAAATCGATGCCGACTTCTACTCCGGGAACTGCCACAAGTGGTTATGCGCACCGAAGGGTTCGGGGTTCCTCCACGCCCGCAGGGACATGCAGAAGCTTCTGCGCCCGATCGTCATCGGCCATGGATGGCGGACCACACCTCCTCCGGGCGAGTCGGTCTACGTGCATGAACACCAGTGGCGGGGCACCTTCGACCCGGCCTCCTACCTGACGGTTCCGGCCGCAATCGAGTTCCAGGCGCACCACGACTGGGCGCGTATCCGGATGGATGCGCATGCCATGGCGACGTACGCCATGAACCGACTCATCGACGCATTCGGTGAACCGCCGTTGTCCCCGCCAACGACCGACTGGTGGGTCCAGATGGTCGCCGCCCCGATCGGACGATGCGACGCCGGCGCGGTCAGCACCCGCCTCTACGAGGACCACAACATCGTGATCCCGATCATCGACTGGGGTGGACGGACGTTCGCTCGGATCTCGGTCCAGGCGTATACGACCCGAGCTGAACTTGACCTGCTTGTCGACACCCTTGTGGATCTTGTCCCCAAGTTCCCGCACCCGTCCGCCAAGGCCGGGTAAGTCCAACGAGAAGATGCCGCTGGTCCTGCCACGGAAAACCCCGTGACAGGACTAGCGGGTCGCGGTCGGCGCCGAGATGATCGGAACGCCACTACCATTCTGCGATCCCCAACGGGGACCCACAGCGTGAAAGGCACCGCAGCATGTCACCGTGAGGGTATGCACATGTTCTGTGAACCCCGAAGGGCGTTTCGCGAATGAATCCGCGCCCCCATCCCGAAGCGCGGCTGCCGGACACAGTGCCCCGGGATCGGTGCGTCGCAAAAGCAACGACGCGTCTGTGACACAGACACAAATCCCAGATCTTGGGATGTAATTTTCGTTTTTTATTAGACTATTTGAGCCTTACAGTACAGTTATTCTGTACAAATACCGGAATCACAATACGATGGACTATCCCTATAGCCTCGGACCATACGGCCGGACCGTCACCACCATGTCTGCCGACGCCCAGCGTTGGTTCGATCGCGGCCTCAACTGGTGTTTTGGCTTCCATCACGAAGAAGCCATCGCCTGCTTTGAGAAGGCGACGCAAGCCGACCCGGACTGCGCAATGGCGCATTAGGGCATCGCATACGCGACCGGGCCAAACTACAACTACCCGTGGGCGTTGCAGGATCCGGCAGGCAAGGCGGCCTCACTCGCCAGATGTTTTGAAGCCAGCCGCACAGCGCTCGCATTGGCAGGTTCCGTGACCGGTCCGGAACGTGCGCTTATGGAAGCACTTCAGGCTCGTTTCCCGTCGCCGGATCCGATCGAGGACCAGCGTCCCTGGAGCGACGCATTCACCGACGAGATGCGCAAGGCACACCTGTCCTATCCGACCGACCTGGACCTGCGCAGCGTCTTCGTCGAAGCGATCCTCAACCGAACCCCGTGGAAGATGTGGGATGTGCGGACCGGCGCCCCGGCCGCTGGGGCCGGTACCACCGAAGCACGCGAGGTTCTGGAAACCGCATTCCGGGAAGTCCCCGGTGCGGTCAGCCATCCCGGACTCTTGCACCTGCACGTCCACCTCATGGAAATGTCACCGGAACCGGAAGCAGCTCTCCTGACGAGCGACCGGTTACGCGAGTTGACCCCCGACATGGGGCACCTCGTCCATATGCCGACCCATATCTACATCCAGTGCGGTTACTACCACGATGCGCTGCACTGGAACCAGAAGGCATCCATCGCGGACCGCAAATACTATGTCCGTGCCGGCCCAATGAACTTCTACTCCGGGTATCGGTTCCATAATCTGCACTTCGCCGCGTATGGGGCACTGTTCCTCGGCCAATTCGCGCCCGCGATTTCCGCAGCCGACGAACTCGTCGAGACCATGCCGGAGGCGATGCTGCGTCTCCCGTCCCCACCGATGGCCGACTTCTTCGAGAGTTACGTTTCCATTTACCTACACGTACTGATCTGCTTCGGGAACTGGCAGGAAATCATTCGACAGGATCTGCCGGCCGACCAAGATCTCTATTGCAACACTTTGGCAATCGTCCACTACGCCAAGGGTGTTACCCATGCAGCTTTGCGGAACGTGCCAGCGGTCGAGGCAAAGCCGCGTCTCTTCCGTACGGCAGCAAAACGCGTGCCGGCTACCAGGTACAGGCACAACAATGCGTGCTTGAATCTGCTTGCAGTCGCCGAGGAAATGCTGTCCGGCGAGATCGCGTACCGTCGGGGCGAGCATGACCCCGCGTTCGCGCACCTGCGCGCCGGGATCGCGCTTGAGGATGATCTCGACTACGACGAGCCGTGGGGGTGGATGCAGCCGATACGCCACGCACTTGGCGCACTGTTGCTGGAGCAGGGACGAGCCGAGGAGGAGGCGTTGGTGTACCGAGAGGATCTCGGCCTTGGTGGTGCGCTGCCCCGCGCACAGGTCCATCCCGACAACGTCTGGGCACTTCGTGGCCTCCTTGATTGCCGTGAGCAGCGTGGTGAGACGGTCGAATCCGTGCTCATTCGCCAGCGGTTCGAGTTGGCCACCGCGCGCGCCGATAGGCAGGTCTCTGTTTTCTGCTTCTGCGCTCAAGGCAACGAACCATCGGATGCTAGTCCGCCAACATCCGAGTGTTGCTAGATTGACTGGCAGTCCGGTCGGCTGCTTAAGAGTCGTATCCCGTTCGTGACCGCATCGACCAACACCCGACCTGGTGTGGAGCGACGGGTCCGATTGGGTCAGGTCTTTCGGGATCACCACGCACTCTGCGACAGGGGATGGTTCGCCGCCTGGTCTTTAAACGATGACCAGGCGAACGCTACTTGGTCACGCCAACCTTCAGGCTTCTCTGCGCTGTTCAGTGTCGTCATGATGCGAGGCGCATCGACTACCGAGCCATATTTCCGGATCTGGCTTGTCCGAATGGGCGAGGGAGACCATGTCGCAAGTCATGCTCGTGGTTCCACCGACCGATCCCCTGCACTGACGGTGCCCGAACATGACCTAGTCGACGTCCGCCGCGAGGCCCCAGTAGTCGAGAGGCAGGAGTTCGGGGATTCCCAAGGGAATGGTGATTTCGTTGAGCGGTGTCAGCAGGACGGCAATCCGCGTCTCCGGCGGCGCTTGCGGGATCTGAACGGTCAGTTTCCGGATCCCGTCAATTCGCTTCTGCGGTGACGGCGCGGCCACGACCTCGATCGCGAACCATGCGTCGGCAGGCGACAGGATGCGCGCCTCCATGACCGCGTTGCCACGGGTAAGCGTGGCGATCCGGGCGCCCGAGGCGTAGTCTAACTGCACATCGGCTTGGGTGTGCATGGCCCAGACGATGTCCACATCACCCCGGTGAGATACCTCATCCTGGATCAGGACCCGAGAACGACCGTCCTGAAGCGCGACGCCGCGGCGGACCCGGCTGGTCCCTGTCCCGGCGTACGCGGCAGTCAGGTCCATCACGACACGGGCATCTTCCATGGAGGCGAAGTACGAGGAGACCGCGGCGCGTGCGGTCGCATCCTGGTTCTGACCCGCCATCACCAGCGTGTTGTGGCCTTCGGTGCGGATGCGGTAGTACGTGCCTCGTCGTTTCCCGAAGTAGTCGGGAAGGTTGTAGTCGTCGGGACCGAGGTCGACTGCCCACCGTTGACCAAGGGCGTCGAGCACAAACGTGCCGAGATCAAGGTGCGCGTGACTGGCCCCGTTGTCTCCGCCCTTGACCCCGCAGAACAGTGCGTTCGGATCGGTCCACGAACTCCGCATGCAGACGACATCAGTCCCACGGAACCATCGGTCCAGCGAAGGTGCCTTGCCGTTGCCGGTCGTCGGGGCATACCACGCAAGGTGCATGCCGTGGATGGCATTGCCGGTCAAGCGACGGCTTTCGAGTTCCACCCACGGATCGGCGTAACGGTGACCAAGCCAGGCGACGACGGGATCGACGTCCAGACGGTCAGCACTATCGGCGTAATTGAAGACCAGTCCGGAAGACCCGGTCACGTTCAGGCGGTACTGCGCTGTTACCGGTAGTCCGGCGAACCCACCAAGGCCGAAGTCGGAGCCGAGCGCCGTTTCGAGAGCACCAATGGCGACCGCGAGGTAGCCGGTCGCATATTCCCAATACGCCGGACCTTCGGCCCAGCCGCCGTCTGGTGCGTAACTGGCGAGCACCGACGGCAAGCCGCCAAGGGCACGCACGATGATCGACTGCGCAAGGTCTGGTTCACGATCGGCGACGGCAAGGGCGCCAACGATGAGGCCGCCGTTGCAGACGGCATTCCAGTTGGCCTCCGACGTCACCCACCACGCCTTCTGCCGGTACGCCTCGTCGGCAAGTCGCAATCCCTTCTCGATGATCGCGTTGGCAATCACATCCCGCGTAGGCGGATCGATGCTCGCGTGCAACCAGTCATAACCGAGTGCAAGCGCGTGGGTCATCTCGGCGACATCGAGGAAATGCGAAGGGTTCCAGTCCGAAAAGGACGCCGCCGCACGCATTTCGGCGACCGCGCGGTCGCGCCACCGCACATCACTGTCCAGATTGAACAACAGGGAAAGGGTCGAAACACGGTCGAGGACGCGTCGGCTCGTCGCAAGCAGTCGCGGACCGACCAGGACCCGGGCGGACACCGGTTGATCCAGGAGACGCTTGCCGGTCTGCACCAACCGCCCGAGGTACGCCTTGGCCGTCGGATCGCGGACCACAAGATCGCGAATTGTCTGCATCCCGGCCTGATCAAGAATGAGGCGCGGGTGAGTGCTCTTCAATGAAGCCAAAAGGTTCACCGGGTCCGGGACTTGCCATCGAACACGGTCCGGTTCGGACACCCCGGCCGCGCTCGCGTGGTGGGCAGATGCCGTGAGCGAAGACGAGACAGCGACCAGGGCCACTGCGGAACGCCATAGGGATCCCGCGCAGTGACGGCGGTTCGCCCTGTGGGCATCGGGCAATATCTCGAAACGATCACCGCCGGTGAGATCGGGCGGATGACTTCCTGAAGCCGGTCGCGATGTCACGTTCGGTCAATCACTGGGCAAGCGGACCGAGAGTCACTCACGTCCGAAGGGTAACTGGTTGCGCGGTGCGATGAACCGTCGCCTCGAGTTCACGGATACCGTACGCTATAGGGTACGCACGATACGGTACCCCGAGATGACGAGGTGCGCGACGACGTGCACTAGTGGGACGATGACCAAAAACGCCAACCAGACGGCAGGTCAGGGCAGACAATCCTCAGGTGAGGCATTGCCGACTTCCATCGTGTGGGATCCGCCCGATGGCCCTACGGACACCCAACCGGACTGGAACCCCCGCAACTTCCCGGTGCCAGTGGACGAGGATGCGCGGATTGCCTCCCTCCTCGGGTATAGCATCCTGGACACGCCCGAAGATCCTGCGTTCAACGACCTCGCGAGGATCGCTGCCACCCTGTGTGGTGCGCCCGTCGCGATGATCAATCTGGTCGACCGCGAACGGCAGTGGACGAAGGCGTCATTCGGCATGACCCGGCGTACCGTCCCACGGGGCTACTCGATCTGCACGCAAGTCATCGCGCAGTCCGACGACGTCTTTGCGGTGACTGACCTCGCCGCTGACGACCGGTTCGCCCACCATCCGATCGTGATACGGTCACCACACATGCGGTTCTACGCGGCAGCGCCAGTTGTGACCGAGGATGGGTACGCACTCGGCACCGTGTGTGTCTTCGGTTCAGAGGCGCGCACGTCTCTTGAACCGGAACATGCGGAGGCGCTTCGCGCGGTTGCGCGACAGATCATGGCCCTCATTGAACTCCGGCGTGAACGAACAGCCTTGAATGAGGCGAACGCCCGCCTTGAAACCATGGTAGACCGGTTGCAGGACGTGAGCCGCCGCAAGACCGAGATCATCTCCGATGTTTCCCATGAGTTCCGGACGCCATTGACGACGATCCTCGGTTACGCCGAACTGATCCGGGACGAAACACTCGAACCCTCCGAGATCCACGAGTTTGCCGGGGATATCGTCCGCGATGTTGAACGGCTGACGCGGATGATGGAGAACGTCCTCGACCTCGAACGACTGGAAGCCGGCGCGTCACGCATCAACACGACGACGGTTGACCTCGGAGACCTTATCACTGAGGAAGTCACGCGCTGGACATCCGACGGTGACACCAAGCACCAGATCAACATCGTGATGGACCCTGACCTTCCGACGGTCAGCGCCGACCACGACCGCATTCTCCAGGTGGTCAGTAACCTGCTAGGCAACGCGGTCAAGTACTCGCCTGATGGTGGTGAGATCATCATTTCCTTGACGGCAAATGCTGGTACTCCGGAGTTTCGGGTCGAAGTGCAGGACCACGGGATCGGGATCGGACCAGACAGCCACAGGCGCATCTTCGAACGGTTTGCGCGCACTGCCGAGGCGATCCGTCATGGGATCAGGGGGACCGGTCTGGGTCTCGCGATCTCCCGGCAGATCATCGAGGGCCATGGCGGTCGGATCGGCGTTGACAGCAAGATCGGCGAGGGTTCGAGATTCTGGTTCACCCTGCCCACCGACCGCGCGAGACCCATCAAGCCAAAATCTGTGTGACGTCCGGCCCGCCCAGGAAATCACGGGCGGATCGTTCCGGCAATGATTTCACGCCGGCGGTCCGGTGCCAGAGGCACCCCGTAGATCCGTGCGAGATGTTCGACCCAACTGACGGCGAAGTAGTCCCACCCGTCCATGACCACCAGACTTTGTGCCTGCCTGACATGTTCGGCATATTGAAGGAACAGGCGTTCCCCGCGGTAGTTCAATTCCCACACCAAGCCCTGATCGGGAAACCGCACCGACGCCGTCACCGGTGACCCTGCGGTGTCCTTGCCCATGCCAGTGGCGTTGATGACCAATGAATGGGGAGAAAGGGCAGCGACAAGCGCGTCGCCATCACGTGGTCCTTGGACAACACGCCCTTCGACGGCCATTGCACGGCCATGTGTGCGGACCGTTTCACGAATGACGCGCACCGCGTGATCGACGCGGGACTGCTCACGATCCACGACGAGGAAAAGCGACGGAACATCGACCGACGTGGTTCGAGTGGCGAAACCGAGTCCGATTGCGGTACCCGCACCACCCGCCCCCAGGCACAGGACACGTGCTCCCGGGTGTTCGGCCCAGTGGCCCGACGGGACGAACTGGTCCATGGCGAGTGCGGAGGTCAGCGGATCCAAGGCCAAGGCCGTCAGACGGCCACCGCGTACGGTGATGCATCCGACTTCACCGGATTGAACCGACGTGTCATCAATGCGGTCGAACAAGTCGCGCGATGCATCCATCAGCGAAATCTTGTGCGACGTAATCAGGGCACCGCGGATGTCCGGCACGTCCCGGAGACCCGCAATGGCCTGCCGGTAGGCCTCCGATGTGGCGCCAAGCGGAAGGTCGATACCGACGAGGAGGCAGGGGCCTGCAAGACCCAGATCCCGCGTCCAGTTCGGGAACAACCGGTGTGACAGCGATGCGCCTGTCGTCACCCCGATGAAACACATGGAACCGCCCGCAGGCGGACCGGTCCGGTCACCGTCATGAAGTGTCACAGGCCTCAGCGTAGCAGGGCATCACACCCTTCGATCGACGGAAATTCGATCCCGCACGTGTGCCAGTCGGAGTGGTGATAGTCTGCACATGGCACGAAACGGCACTCGTGCAAATGCATCACCTGCGTGGATCAGGCAGGACATGGACGTGCCCCGGAGGAGCCAACGATGAACAGCGAAACCACGAAGCCGTCGCAGCCATCGCCCTTGACCCGGCAGGAACACAACCTGCTTGTGCAGCTTGCCGAGGGAAACACCCGCACACAGGTCGCGAAAGCGTGGGACATCTCGGTATCGCGCGTGAACCTGCTCATGCGGGACGCTGAGAAGAAGCTTGGTGCCCGCACGACCGAGCACGCCGTCGCGATTGCAATACGGTCAGGGTGGCTCTGACGAACGTCACGCTCGACGAACCAAGGAACCCCGGGGGAGGCCCCCGGGGTTCCTGTTCGCCAGTGAGAGTGCTCTGCGTACCTAGGCCGCGTGGCGTCATCGGGCCCGGGGAGCGAACGTGGCTAACGGAGCAACTGGAGGACGAGCGACGGTGCCTGGTTCGCCTGCGCGAGGACCGAGATCCCCGCTTGCTGGAGGATCTGGGCACGCACCATCTCGCTCATCGCACTGGCGATGTCGGCGTCAGCAACGCGGCTGTTGGCAGCGGCCGTGTTCTCCGCCGCAACCGCGATGGAACGCGACGCACTTTCGAGGCGGTTCTGCATGGCCCCGATGTTCGCACGGTTCGACGTGACCTGATTGATTGCTGCGTCAAGGCTGGTGATTGATGTTGAGGCAAGTGCCTGGGTCGTCACCGACGCCTGTGCTGCGTCTAGGATGCCCAATCCGTCACCAGTACCAGCAACCACACCGGTTGTGCCGGCGCTATTGTTGGTCAGGGCGATGGTGAACTGGCTGGTCGCACCGGAGTTGGCACCAACCTGCAAGGTCACTGGGGAGGCAGCATTCTGAAGCACCAACGTTCCGTTGAAGTTCACTGAGCTGGCGATCCGGGTGACTTCTGCCTTCAACTGGGTGAATTCCGCATTGATGTTCAGACGGTCGCTGGCAATCAGGGTGTCGTTCGCGCCCTGCACGGCCAATTCGCGCATCCGGGCCAGGATTGAGTGGATCTCGGTCAGGCCACCCTCAGCGGTCTGCAGGAGGCTGATGCCATCCTGAACGTTCCGCTGCGCCTGATTGAGGCCGCGTACCTGGTTCTTCAATTTCTCGCTGACCGCCATCCCTGCGGTGTCGTCAGCTGCCTGATTAATCCGCAGGCCACTTGAAAGCTGGCCTGACGCCCGCTGACGAACCATCTCTGATGCGTCTAGTCCTCGTTGGGCCTGCAACGAGGCGTTGTTGTAATTAATCCTCAACGCCATACCGGCGTACTCCCTCCATGAGCCGTATACACCGCATCCAGGATCAAAGACGTCGGCCAACGTCCCGGCATCGACAGGCGAGTGGCAGCTCGCCCGACCCGATGCCTAATCCCCGCGGTTCCACCCTTTGTATCGGCGTTCTGTAGGGGCTTCATGAGTTCACAAACTTCCACGCCGACCGTGCGCGGCAGCGGCGCGGCACGGACGAACACCCCGGTAACAGAGAAGCGGTGTCGACATTCTCCCCAAATCTGAATGCCGCACAATCCGATACTGCGCGGCAGTTCGGCAGCAATCCGCTTCACGCCGTCGAGTTGCGGCCTCGACAGGGATCCGACACCCGAACAGTCGCATGCGTGGCGCGCGCAGACCCGGGCGGATCACGCACCAGCGCCGTCTGGACGCGACCGGGGCATCAGGATTGCCCACGAATGGAACACCAACGGGTTCACCCATCAACGGGGATTGATCGCCTGGACCGTGCGGAACACGGCCACACCAGGCGCGGTCCCCTTCCCCCACCGTCACCCTAGCCCGTCCAGTCAGTGGGAGACTCGCAGACCCGCACCGGCATGGCAGAACCGGTGCGGGTCGAAGGCGCGCTCGCCAGGAATGGTCGGTGGGTCGGCCAGACCGTCAGCGCAGGGGTCGAAGTACGAGTGCCGGCCATTGGTTCCCCTGGGCAAGGACCGGGATTCCGGCCTGCTGCAGGATTTGCGAGCGAGCAAGCTCGTTCATGCCCGACGCAATATCAGCATCCGCTACCCGGCGGTTCGCCGCAGTAGCGTTCCCAGCCGCCATGACCGGTAGTTGGTTGCCGACGCACACCGGTTCTGCATCGCACCGATCGACACGCGTGTGCCACTTACCGTGTTGACGGCGCTGTCAACCGCCAGAATCATGGCACTCGCGGTGGTCTGGCAACTGACATTGAGCGTTCCAGCAGCGGACATTCTGGTGAAGTTCGCGTACCGGTTCGAGGCCTTCGAACTGCTTATGGTGTAGGGCCGTGCATCGCCGCTGGTCGCTCCCATTTGGAGAGTCAGGCCTGACGCAACACTGCGGTTCTCCAGAAGCATGATGCCGTCGAACTGGGTGGACGTCGCGAAGCGGGCAATTTCCGCATGCAACGCGGTGGACTCGGCATTCGCAATCCGTCGGCCGCTCCATTGCAAGGGGTCATTCGACACCTGAACGGCAAGTTCGCGCATGCGGGCCAGAAGTGAATGGGTCTCGGTCAGCGCGCCCTCCGCGACGTGCACCATGCTTGACAGATCCTGCACGTTCCGGTGACCCATGTTGAGGCCTCCTACCTGGTTCTTCAGGGTCTCGCTGATCGACATCCCCGCGGTGTCATCGGCCGCCTGGTTAATCCGCGAGCCCGAAGCGAGTTGGGCACCTGCCCGTTGAGCAATGCTCTCGGCGCCCCCGAAGGCCCCGTTGTGCCTGCAGCGACGCGCAGTTGAAATTACTCCTTGAAGCCATGGCCGGCGAACTCCCTCGCTGATGTCTCAGCCCGTCTCACCCCACGCATGGCAATCAGGGGCACGCGGGATCGCCGGGCGCCGGCCAACGCCGGTCCATCACAGGTGGTTGGCAGTCCACCGGGGTGACGACACGGTCTTGGCTTCACACAGTGATCCGGTCAGCACGCCCGCGGTCGCGAGGTCACACTGGCAGGCCAGGAAACCGGTGCGGCATTCGCCGCACGTACGTGCAGCGGCGCACCGTCGAAGCGTGTTTCCACCAAGTCCGTATGCTGTCGAGAGCCATGCTGATCGACGCGGCAGCGCGGCGATTTGTCGGTCAAGTGACCGATGCAAAGCGGCCAGTCGTTACGAGAAGCACTGGCCGCGAATGAAGGGCGTCATTGCGCGACGTACGGGTGCATTCCCGCATGCTCCGCCCTGCTGACTGCGGTGCGGTAGGCATCCGTGGCTTGACCAGTGAGAAAGGTGTCAACCGCCTGAACCGCGAATTCCTCGACCGAAACACGCAACGCGTCACCGAATACGTTCCTCGTCAGCACACCGGCTATCAGCATTCCGCCAAATGTCAGGACCCTGGGCAAGGTCGGCGCCGGCTTCAGGGCACCAAGACGCACCTGCTCGTCAAAATAGGCACCAACCCGTCGCCAGACTGGCAACGGTCCATTGTCAAGGAAGAACTCGCGGAACGCATCGGTCTGGCCGGGCAACTCGCCCGCAAGGCGGACGCACGTGGTGAGACGTGACCCGAGATCGCCGACCACCAGACAGACGAAAGCCAGAAGGTCGGTACGGATGTCACCGGAACACTTGGTCGCGAAGAACTCCTCAACCGTGGCAATGGGACTGATGCGGACAATCACCGCCTGGCAGAGCGCCTCCTTGCTCTCGAAGTGCCAGTACAGGGCAGCCGATGATATTCCCGCAGCAAACGCGATCTGTTCCATCGTGGTGGCGCGGAGACCCTGAAGGCCAACCAAGCGCACGGTCGCGTCAATGATCACCGCTCGCCGGTCCGGGGCTTCCAGTCCGGTAGCCATCCCCCGTTCGGCAGCAAGTGCGTCGAGGAGCGATGTCCGGCTCCGGAAGTGCCGGTAGAGGGTCGCCTTGGAGATCCCTGCACCTGACGCGACGTCATCCAGACGCATCGCATCAGCACTGCCAGTCTGGACCAGGGTGAACGCAGCGGTGAGGATGCGGTCACGCACCACACCGGTTGGGACGCGGGAACGGTCAATCCTCTTCGGAACTGCGGAGAGCGCCGGTTCATCCATCAGGTGTCGTCCGGGTTGCATCGGGATCGGAGTGGTCGATGGGCCTGAACAACCATCCGGCAACCAGCGGAATGATACGTCACCAACCAATCATTCACTGGCTACGCGTATCGTGATTCGCGTCGCTCCCGGGAGGATTACAACCAAGAATTCACCAGTTGACAGGCGATCGACACGTCGCTACGATTGTGAAACGATACTTCATTAAACGTTAGGTAGGGATTTTCTCATGAGCGAGCAGGTACCGAGCGGACGCCAGGTCCCACCCCCAGTAGTACGGGCAGTGATTGTCCTCGCGGTCATCGGGCTTGGTGGCGGCACATGGTTCGCGGCGCGGAATGGATACGTCTCACTACCTGGCATTGCCCGCGCCGCCCCGACAACCGGTGAGAACCGCATTGCCGTTTCGGGCACCATCGAAAGCGAAGAGAGCACGATCGCCGCCGAAATCACCGGGAGATTGGTCGGGTTTGAAGTCCGTGACGGGGACATGGTGAAAGTGGGCCAGCTGATTGCCCGCATCGAGGATCCAGTCATCGCCGCGCAGGTTGCGCAGGCGCAGGCGTCCGTCGGGGTGGCCGAGGCAAATCTTGCCCTGCTTCGAGCCGGGACCAGGCCGGAAGACGTGCGCGCCGCCCAGGCGTCGCGTGATGCCTCCCGAGCCCAGCTTGCGACCGCGCAAGCCCAGGTCGCAACGGCACAGGTGGCGGTCACGAACGCTGAAGCACTGCGGGCACAACCCCAGGAACTCGACGCCCGCCTGCACCAGGCACGAGTCGCCCAGGAGATGGCTGGGGCGCGTCTCGCCCAACTGGAGGCGGGTGGGCGTGATGAGGACATTGCGACGGCGACGGCAACGCTTGGCATCGCACAGGTCCGTCTCGCCCAACTCCAGGCCGGTGGGCGTGAGGAAGACATCGCCGCCGCCAGCGCCGCCTTGGCAGTTGCGCGCACGCGCCTCGCCCAGGTCGAGGCCGGGGGACGTGCCGAAGACGTGACCGCAGCAACCGGGCAACTGGAAGTCGCTCGCACGCGTCTCTCGCAGCTTGAGGCCGGAGCGCGTTCGGAGGAACGCGCACGTGCAAACGCCGTCGTTGATGCATCCCGGGCACAGTTGGCAGCCGCAATGAACCGTCTCGCACAGGTCGAGGCCGGTGCACGCACGCCAGACATCCAGGCGGGACAAGCGGCGGTCGACCAGGCTCAGACCCGCCTCGAACAATTGCGCGACGGCACCCCACGTGGGGAAGACATCGACCAGGCACGCCTTGCCTACGAGGCGGCGGACGCCGCCTACGGTGCTGCTGGCGATGCCGAGACGGATGCACGAACCACCTTCGATGTTGCGACCAGGCTTCGGGACAATCGACCACCATCGATGTCCGCTGACCAAGTCAGCCTGTCGTACGCTCAGGCGCAGCAAGGGTGGCGCGCGGCGCAGGCGAACCGTGAACAGCGGCGGATCGCACGTGATGCGTCCCGGGCCGCCCTGGAAAAGGCAGTGAACGGTCCGACCTTGTGGGAACGGCGCCTTGCCGAGGAAGCACTTGCCCAGGCGCGGGCGCAACTCCAGCGGTTGCAGGACGTGAACCCATTCGACGTCCGGGCCGCCCAAACCCAGGCGGACGCGGCGCGGGCACAAGTGGCGCAGGCCGAGGCAGTCGCGTCGGCAATCGCCGTCCCGACCGAATTCGACCGATCCGTCGCCGCGTTGGGCGTGTCAGTCGCGGAGGCACAACGCGACCGCGTCGCCAACTCGACAGTGTTTGACGTCGATGCTGCCCGCGGCGCTGTCGCCCAAGCCGAGGCGTCGCTTGCGATCCGAAGCCAACCGGCAACGGACAAAGACCTCGAAATTGCCCGATTAGGAGTTCGCCAGGCCGAGGAAGCGCTGGCAATCCGGCGCAAACCGGCGACGGACCGAGACCTCGAAATCGCACGTCTCGCAGTCAAGCAAGCCGACCTGCAGAGACGCGACCTCGAGACACTTCGCGAACAACCACTAGCCGCCACGGCGCAGGTAGACCTTGCCCGCGCCCACCTTGAGGCCGCCCGGACAACGGTCGTTGGGGCTGAAGCCGCCCTGGCAGGCGCGGAGGCGCGTCTGGACGGTGCAAGGCAGGGCGCAACCGCGACCCAGATAGGCGTTGCCGAGGCGCAACTGGCGCAAGCACGCGCCGCCGCCAAGGTTCTCGAGGCACAAGCCTCAAAGGGGACGGTTCTGTCCCCACGCGCGGGAACAATCCTCCGCGCAATCGCGCACCTGGGTGAGACCGTCACTCCCGGAACACCGTTGGTCGTCTGGCACGACGCCACAGACCTGACCCTGACCGCCTATGTCGGGGAGATGGACATCGGACGGGTGAAGGAGACCCTGCCAGTGACGATCAAGGCCGACTCCCTGCCCGGCGAAACCTACAAGGGCACCGTGCGCACCATATCGACCCGCGCCGAGTTCACCCCCCGGAACGTCCAGGTCGCGCGCGACCGCGTCAACCTCGTGTATGCAGTCAAGGTCACCGTCAGCGATGCGTCGGGCCGTCTCAAGGCGGGGATGCCGGTCGATGCGGTGATTGACATCGAGGCCCTGGCGAAATGACCATCGCTGGTGAAAGACCTCCGGCGACCTCCGATCTCCCGCTAGAACCGCCTCCCCACGAAGGCGCCGGACCTGGCATTCCGCAGCCGGTCAGCCCGCCGGCAACCCCAGCGTCCAACTCGACCCCTGTCCGGCGCTTCTCGGTGCCAGTCCGGCGCTACTGGGGCCAGTCACTCTGGGCAATTGCCTACAAGGAGACCCTCCAGATCATCCGGGACCGGCGCACCCTCGGGCTGATGCTTGTCCTGCCGGTCATCCAGCTGGTTCTGTTCGGCTTCGCCGTCGGCACGACCGTCGCGCACATCAAGACGGTGGTCGTGGACCAGTCGCGGGACCCGGAGAGCCGGGAACTCATCGCCGCCATGGTCAATACCACGTACTTTGACATCGTCACGTACCTCGAGACGCCGCTCGAGGCCCGCCAGGCGATCGACTCCGGACGGAGCAAGGCGGCGATCATCATCGCGCCGAACTTCGCTGCCGACCTACGGGGCGGACGCGGGGCGCAGGTGCAAGTGCTGATCGATGGGTCAGACCCGAACATTGCCCAGACCGCGCTCTTCGCGGCCCAGTCGGTCGGTCAGGCCCGGAGCGCGCGAACGGCCGGGCGGGCGCCCACCACACTGGATCTCCGCCCCACGGTCCTCTACAACCCGAGCCTGGATGCCACACGGAACTTCGTCCCCGGTCTGATCGGCCTGATCCTGCAACTGGTCACCGTCATCCTGACCTCATCGACGATTGTCCGGGAACGCGAGCGGGGCACCTTCGAACAGTTGATCGTGACGCCGGTCTCCCGCTGGGAACTCCTTCTGGGTAAGCTGACTCCCTATCTCGTCGTCAGCTTCTGGAACACCGGCGTGATCCTCGTCCTCGGCTATCTCATCTTCGGTGTCGAGGTTGCCGGCAGCATCACCCTGCTGATGCTCCTGAGCGCGGTATTCCTGACGGGTTCCCTTGGGTTGGGGCTCCTCATCTCCGCGGTGTCCTCGACGTCAGCGCAAGCCATACAGGCAAGCGTGTTTACCACCTTGCCAGCGTTCATCCTGTCCGGCTTCATCTTCCCCACGGACTCCATGCCACTCCTCATGCGCGCGTTGGGATACCTGCTGCCGCTCACCTACTTCCTGCGGATCATCCGCGGGATTGCGATGAAGGGCATCGGCTTCATGCAACTCCTCGATGCGATCGTGCCGCTGACCCTGCTCAGCGTGGGCATCTTCGTCCTCAGCCTGACCAGGTTCCGGAAGACCCTCGAATGATCCGGTTGCCCGCATGGCCGTTCGGGCGCGCACGCGCCCAGGCCTTCGACTACACCGCACCGATTGTGATCGAAGGCGTGACCAAGCGTTTCGGCTCGAAGATTGCCCTCGACAACTTTGATGTGGTCATCCCGGCCGGGCGCGTCACTGCCCTCGTCGGGCCAGATGGTGCCGGTAAGTCCACGATCCTTCGGCTCATCGCCGGGTCCCTCGTGCCCACCGAGGGGCGGATCACCGTTGGTGGCCTGGACGTTGTCCGGCATACCGGGGATGTGCAGGCTCACCTGGGATTTGTGCCGAGTCGGCGCCTCCTCTACAGCGACCTCACGATTGCGGAGAACCTGGCGTTCTTCGCAGGGCTCTACCCGGCCGAACCGGTCGCGATGGCCGAACGGCGCGCATCACTGCTTGACTTGATGGACTTGACGAGGTTTACCGATCGACTTGCCGGGAACCTCTCGGGTGGAATGCGCCAGAAACTCGCGCTCGCGTGCGCCCTCCAACATGATCCGGGGGTCCTGCTGATGGACGAACCGACCACCGGCATCGACCCATTGGCACGCCGGGACCTCTGGCGTCTATTCCACCGCCTGAACCGTGATGGTCTCACGATCCTGCTTTCCACCCCGGCGATGGATGAAGCGACCCGATGCCACGAAGTCATCTTCATGGACCACGGCCGGCAGATGGCACGCGGAACACCGACGTCCCTGCTCGAACACGCGGCGGGACGCGTTGTCGCCATCGATGCAACGCCAATCGCCCTCGCGGCGTCGGTGGCGCGAAGGTTTCCTGAAGTTGCGTCCGTCCAGCCTCGCGGTGACCGCCTGCACATCCTGCTCGACGCCGGTGCATCGGTCGACCCATCGTGGCTCACGTCACGCCTGCAATCGCACGGGGTGATCGTTCGGTCGATCGCACCAGTGAAGCCATCCCTCGAAGACGTCTTCGTGGCTCTTACCACCACCACGCACGCGCAAACCCAGGAAGCATGACGTTGATGACATCCGATCCTTCCCGGCCACCCGTCATCGTGACCAATGGCCTCACCCGTCGGTTCGGTTCATTCACCGCTGTGAACCGCGTATCCCTTTCGGTGCCACAGGGCAGCATCTTCGGGCTCCTTGGCCCGAATGGATCGGGGAAAACCACGGTGATCCGGATGCTGTGCGGGGTCCTGGAACAGACGGAGGGCACGGCACAGGTCCTGGGGCTCGAACTTCCCAAGCAGGCGGCCGAACTCAAGCACATCATCGGCTACATGTCGCAGAAGGCCGGGATCTACGACGACATGACCATCCGTGAACACTTGCGGTTCTACGCCGGACTGTACGGATTGACCCGCCCGCAAACGGTCGAGGCGACGGATCGGGTAGTCGCCATCGGACGACTTGAGGAGTGGGTCGACACGCTCGCTGGTGCGGTGCCAGTCGGAACGAGGCAGGACCTGGCATTCGCCTGCGCGTCCATCCACGCACCACCGCTCCTTTTCCTCGATGAACCGACGGCTGACATGTCACCCGTCGCCCGGCGGACCTTCTGGGATGGCCTCTACCAACTGGCAGGGCAGGGAACCACGATCCTGGTCACCACCCACTACCTTGACGAGGCGATCTACTGCCACGAACTCGCGCTGATGCACCGCAGCAACCTGGTGGCAAGCGGGACCCCGGATGCCCTGATCGACGGCTTGCCCCACACGCTCATCGAGGTGGAGTGCCCGCAACCGCACGCCGCCGTCGAACTCGTCGATGGCTTGGAGGGTGTTGTCGAGACGGCCCTCTACGGTGATACCTTGCACGTCCTGTTCGAACCGGGCCATGCGTGGGAGGTGGCCGCGCAGTCGATCCGCCGGCGCCTCGAAGGGGCAGGGGTCCTTGTCGGCGCAATCACGGCAGTGAGGCCAACCCTGGATGACGTCTTTGCCGCCCTGGCAGGGTCATCCGCAAACGCGGCATGACCCGTCAGTGCGGGACCTGGGGGAGACCTGCACACACCGACCCCAAGGGTCAGTCAGGCCAGATGCCAGCCATCACCCAACCGTCACCACCGGCGAACGCTTCACCATCGACCCGGGAGTGGAGACTGTCGTTCCGCGACGGATAGATGCGTGCGCCAAGATTGGCAATGCATCCGGTGGCATCCTCCAGGAACACCTCGAGAACGGATGCATCCAGGAATATCCGGACCGTGAATGGCGAGTGGGTATCTACCGTGACGGGTGTGATCACCACGATGGAAGTCCCCGTCGGGTCAAGGCTCGAGGCAGACCTATCGATGATGAGGCCACCAGACTCCGGGTCGTAGCCGGCAAAGGTCCGCTCATCATCATCGGGACTGCACCGGACCCACGCGCCTGACCGGCCCTGAAACGGGTGATCAAACCGCAATTCGAGTTCGAGCGAATCTCCGTGCATCCGGGTCGTGTGGGGGGCGCTCAGCACGAGGTGATCACGACGAAGGATGCGAAGCTCGGGCGCGGGAGAACCGGCAACGTGGCCATCTGATGTGACGCGCAGGATCCGCGGGAGGGACATCGCCCCAGACCACCCGGCGGCGGTCCCGGCAGCAGAGGGCCGGCCCTCGCGCAACCATCCCCACTGCACCCTTCGGCCGTTCCCATCCCACATGGACTGGGGCGCGTAGAACTCGCCGCCGTCAAGGTGCGAATAGTGCCCGTTGCGGAGGCGGGTCCCGGTCTCGTCCATTTCGCCGGTCACGGCAACGGTGTGGTGGTTGCCCACGCCCCACGCATTGAGCAGGAGGACGCCATGTCCGTCCATCTCGAAGAAATCCGGACACTCCCACATCGTTCCAGTACTCACCGGGCTGGTGACCGTAAGATCGCCGACCAGCATCGGATGGAGGTATTCCCAGTGCCTGAGATCGTCTGAGCCGTAGACGAGTGCCGTCCCGCCGATGCCCGGCAACCCGGCCCCGATCGCGAGAAGCCATTTGGCAGGCGACCCGGCACGGCCCCTCCACACGAACGGGTCGCGGTATTGGACGAGGTCCATGCCAGGCGGCGTGGTGGGGATGACCGGGTTCGCGGGATCCTTCACGAATGTCCGGAACCCGTCGTACGTGCGGGCGATGCAGACAAGTTGGTGCTGGTACGGGCCATCCGTCCCGGGAGCGACACCCGTGTAGAACAGCGTTGGCACCCCGGCATCGTCGATGACCGCATTCCCCGACCAGATGCCGGAGGTGTCATAGGTGCCATCCGTAGGAATGATCGCGCAGGGTCGGTCGGTCCAGTGCACCAGATCTTCGCTGACGAGGTAGCCCCAGTGCATGTCCGCGTGGAACCCGGCCCGCGGATTGTGCTGATAGAAGAGGTGCCACTTCCCGTCGTGGTGCAGGATGCCGTTCGGATCGTTGAGCCAGCCGGACGGCGCCGTCACGTGATACCGCGGACGATGCGGGTCTGCAGCAAGGATCTGACGACCAAGCAGGCCGCGATCCACATAGTCGCCCGCCAGTGGCCAGTCACGGTCAGCCGGCGCGGGAGGCAATCGGTCCGCGGGGGTCACGACGCCACCCCATTCCGCAGGATAGAGCGGCGCCTCACGTGGACGGGCATCCTCGACACTCCTTGATTTAAAAGGACCATACTCGGGCTGGATGGTGGGCGGAGCCGCTCCGCCCCACCTCCTGAGCAGGGTGACCACGCGTGCGTGCCCCATCTGCACCACCTCCATTGCGAAGGGGTGTAGTCATGATCATCGTCGGGCGATTTCCTGATCCTTCTCACGGGGCAGGTTGAACCATGCACCGTTGCACGCATCCATCTCGTCGGACGAGAGGGTCACTCCGACCGCACCAAGACTGTCGCGAAGCTGGTCAGGCCGGCTCGCTCCCACGATTGCACTCGTGATGACTGGCTGGGCCAAGACCCAGGCAAGGGCAGCGTGGGTCAGTGAGTGTCCATGGCGGCCGGCGACATCCTTGATGTGGTCGACCTGGTCGTGGACCTCGTCATTCCAGTACCGCTTGCGGTACATCTCGCCCCGGCCCGATCCCAAGGTGAAGCGTGATCCTTCCTGGAGTGCACGGCTGCCGGAATAGCGCCCGGTAAGCATTCCGCCGGCAAGCGGGTTGTAGGAGATCACGCCAACGCCGTGTGCCTTGGCCAACGGCAACAATTCGTCCTCGATCATCCTGAACAGCACGTTGTAGCGGGGTTGGACCGAATCATAGCGGGCAAGGCCCTTCGTCTCGCTCGTCCACAAAGCATCGGCAAGTTCCCACGCCGGGTAGTTGCTGCACCCGATGTACCGCACCTTCCCGGAATGGACGAGGTCGTCAAGGGCGCGCAGGGTCTCCTCGATTGGCGTGGCGTTGTCGGTCGAATGGGTCTGGTATAGGTCGATGTAGTCCGTCTGGAGGCGGCGCAGGCTGTCCTCACATGCCTTCATGATGTGCTTGCGGCTGAGGCCCTCGTCATTGAGACCGGGACCCATCCGCCCCCGGCACTTCGTAGCCAGCACGATGTCTTCCCGGGCGCCACGCGCCGCGAACCACCGGCCCATGATGGCTTCGGTCTCGCCGTTGACGTCGAGCGTTCCGCCAAGCGGATAGACATCGGCAGTGTCGAAGAAGGTGACGCCGTGTTCAACGGCGGTATCCATGATGGCGAAGGAGGTCGCCTCGTCGGCCTGGTTGCCAAAGGTCATGGTGCCGAGGCAGACCTCGGTGACACGCAGGCCGGTCCGGCCAAGTTGCTTGATCTTCATCTGTCTGGGTCCCTCTTTCGAGAACAGCGGTTCGACACCAACGGCGAGGTGGAACGGGTGGATGCGTCCGACCCGAGTGTACGACGCCGTAACGCCCAACCGACCGAAATGCGCCTGGAGGCTATTGACTTCCTGGACCCAACCGCGCACGATGTCATTGCATCCAGAGACCCGGGCAGGCCTGAAGCGCCCGGGCGGCAACCGACCTCCGCACCCGCGGGGTCACGGTGCCGAGGCCGGCCCTGGAAAGGGTGATGCGGCGCCAACATCGAGGCGCAAACTGACGATCCATCAAGCGGACTGTCCCTGAGCACAGTGCCGACGATGGGTCAAGTGGTTTCTCGAGGTTGATGCAAATCCGACCATGTGCTGATGGTCGGCGCCAACTTCCGTGCCGGTCCGTGCGATGCCGAGGAGAAAACGGCATGGCTACGGCGAAGACCCCACGCGCAACCAGTGCCCAGTCGAACGCACCGGCTTCCGGGAGAGGGACGACGTCCGCATCAGGAACACAATCCCTGCTGCGGCACCTCGGGATCATCGGGATCGATCACCTCGAACCCGTGATCCTCGCGGCCATCGCGACGGAACAACCCCTCCTGCTCATTGGCACCCATGGAACTGCCAAGAGCCTCCTGCTTTCACGCTTGTGTGAAGCACTTGACCTGACGTGGCGCCACTACAACGCGAGCCTGATCAACTACGACGACCTCGTCGGGTATCCGTTGCCGGATGACGCGGGCAATCTCAAGTTCGTGCAGACGCCTGCTTCGATCTGGGGTGCGGAAGCAGTCTTCATTGACGAAATCTCGCGATGCCGTCCTGACATGCTGAACCGGCTTTTCCCGATCATCCACGAACGACGCATCCAGGGACTGGCCCTGACCGAATTGCGGTTCCGGTGGGCGGCGATGAACCCACCCGCCGATCCGGACGCCGATGACAGCAATTACATCGGCTCGGAACCTCTTGATCCGGCGCTTGCCGACCGTTTCCCTTTCATCATCACAATCCCCGCATTTGCAACCCTGTCGGCAAGCGACCAGAAACTCGTGATCCAGTCGTCCGCGTCGACGGCTGTCCCGCCGGACCTCTCCGCCCGACTGCGGGATTCAATCGAAGCGATCCGACAGCGCATCGATGCCACCGACTCGAGTTTGAGTGACCAGTTCTCCGAGTATGTCCGGCTCTTCATCGCGGCCCTGCGCACCAAGGGGACATCCCTCTCCGGGCGACGCGCCGCCATGCTGTACCGAAACCTGATCGCGGTCACTGCGGCAAGTAGCCCGAAAACCAAGACGGCGTTTGCAGCCACGTGCTGGCAGGCAGTTTCGGCCTCCTTGCCCCAGACAGCATCCGAAAGCGCTTCCGTTTCGCCGGCACAACTGCTCGCGATCCACCGTGAGGCTTGGTCCGTAAGCCTGCTGGACGAGTCTGATCCCCGAAAGGCCCTTCACGCCGAACCGGACCCGGTACGCCGGTCACTGTTGGCCCTGGACCTCGGGACCGATATCGCCACGAGGTCGGCCTGCGTTGCGGACGCGCTTGGGTCGCTCCCGCCAGGCGCACGCCACGCCCTCGCATTCCACCTCGCATCCCGCGAGACCGCGCACGTATCCGCATCCGTCGGCGAACAGATCGCTGACTTGTACTCGGAGGTGGCCATCAAGCAGCAGGTCAATGCAACCCTTGCGCGGATCGGACCGCGGTTCGAGACCTCCCGGCAGATAGACGCCTTCCTTGCACGCCCACCTGACGATGCGTCAAAGGATCTTGGCTTCCTTACCAATCTGCTCATATCGCAATGGAAGTCCGGGGCCCTCAGGGGGCCGGCAGACGTCGATGCGATCGTTGCGTCGTGGGTCCGCCAACGGGATGAACTCGGGACGCTCACCAATGGGACCGAGGATGGGAGTGCGAAATGAACGCCCGGACGCCAAACACGACCCGTCAGCAAGCACCGCCCGAACCATCCGCCCAGGCGCCGGCCCTCCTTCACAACATGGGTGGACCCCGACCACCACAGACCGTGTTCAACCGGACTGGAGTCGCGACCACGAAGGTGATCACCCTGCCGGCTTGGGCTGGTACGGCCAACCTGACCAATGTCCCCGGAGTGCCAGATGATCCGGACGCGGACGGCGACCTGACAGCGTGGCGCCTTGGGCGGTACCTCGGCGTCACCCTGCCAGACATCGGGGTGCCCGAACTGCTTGCCTACGCAACCTCGCAGGTGCCGGGGTTCACCCGCCTGCCGGCGATCGTTCCGGCTGACTACAACGCACCCCAGCAACCGGAATTGTCGGGGACCGATGGCATCGATCCGTTGTTCTACCTCGCCGTGCGCAGTCGGATCCGCGGGCGGGCGTTCATCAAGACCGCAATCCCCGAACTCTCAATCCACGACCTCCAGACCGCCGTTGTCCTGCACTTCCCGAAGGATTGGAAGCCATGACCACACTGAGAGACAAGCTCTATGAATCCCTGCCGGCAGGCACCTACTGCTTCCCGGCACTCCTGCGGATCGTGGACATCATCGAGACCACGGACGTCCCGACCGCGGCCGTCGAGTGCCTGCCACAGCCGCGCATGTTCGTGAACCCGGACTTCGTCAGCAAGCACGCAAATACCTCGGGAAAACTGACGTTCCTCCTCCTTCACGAACTGCACCACGTCATCCTCGGACACACGCGCCTGTATCCGCGGGCCGGGCGGATCGAGAACCTGGCCTTTGACATCGTCATCAACGCACTGCTTACCCGGTCGCTGCCTCACCCACGGGATCACGCGCTACTGACCGACTTCTACAACGCCGACGAGTTGCCCGCCGCCCTGTTGCGTCCCGTTGTCGGGTGGGTTGCTCCGGCAAACCAGCATGGAGTAAATTTCTTGCACATTCCGAAACTTCCGGTCATCCCGTGGGCCAAACGCGCGCCACGCCGACTGGTCAAGGCCTACAAGGACCTCTACTGGGGTGATGGATGCACGTACTCGGAGTTGATTGATGCACTCCGTCAGTTGATCCGCCAGGACGATCAATCGCTGGCGGTCATCCCGCTGCTTGGAGACCACTCCCCAGAGGACGAAGGGGCGTCGAGTAGTGGAAATCTCGAGTCACGCAGTGAGACCCTCTTCGATGCGGTCAGGAAGATCGTTGCTGACTGGCCACCGCCACCAATCCCGTCGGCCGGACAGTCCTGGGGCGACATCCTCAAATCGCAGACCTGTGTTCCCGTGCAGACGCCACGCGGACAGTTGCGGAGGGCAATCCAGGCGATTGCACGCAAGGGCACGGGGGCCGTCGGCACGCATCCACGGGATACCGCGGTACACATCGAAACGGCGATCCCCCGCCTTTCCCGACGGGGTATCGTGGCGAGGGCATTCGGCCAGACACCGTTCCTCAACCCGGACGTGATCGACATCAAGCGTGGCCGCCAGACCCATGAACCGGTCCATGTCTACCTCGATGTGTCGGGAAGTGTCAACGGCCTGATCGGCGCCCTCTTCGGCGCAATCATCGACGCCGGGTCCGCCGTCCATCCGGTGATCCACCAGTTCTCGACCGAGGTTGCCGATGTGACCCTCGCCGAACTCCGCCGGGGTGTCTGCCGGACGACCGGAGGGACCGCGATCGAGTGCGTCGCGAACCACATGATCCGGCACAAGGTGAAGCGTGCCCTGATCGTGACCGATGGGTACGTCGGTACACCCGGTGCGACCGGAGATGCGTGGATGAAGGCATCCCGGATTGCAGTGGCCCTCACCCCGGGCGGGTCGCTCCGACGCGACCTCGAACGCTACACCGACATCTGGACCGAACTGACATTGCCAGTTGCCGCCTGACCTGCCACAAGCCAACAAGGAAGGAAGGACACAAACCCCATGACCGCATGGAACCTCCGTTCGGCCGAGTTCGTCTGGCCCGGACACCCTGACAAGATCGCCGATGCGGTCGCCGACCGGATCGTCGACGCCGGAAGGCGCCTCCATCCCCGAACCCTCGTGGGCATCGAAGTCGCCGTCCATCAGGACCGGGTCTTTGTCGATGGACGGGTCGGCGGCCCCGGTT
The DNA here is from genome assembly GCA_947446285.1 of Chloroflexota bacterium. Classification (GTDB taxonomy): domain Bacteria; phylum Chloroflexota; class UBA11872; order UBA12225; family UBA12225; genus UBA12225. The sequence continues at coordinate 77,450 of CANFGH010000001.1, read as the reverse complement.
CCAGTTCGCTCGACATCGACGCCATCGTCCGCCAGACGTTCGCCGAACTTGGGTACAGCCAGGTGTTCTGTCCGGCACCGGAAGACCTCCGGATTGACACCGACCTTCGCCTGGACGACCTGTTCCCCGGCGAGACCGAGTACCGCGAGGTCTCGGATGACCAGGCGATCATCACGGGATGGGCTACGACCCGCCTGGGCACCCACGGCCTGCCATGTGAACATGCCTTGGCCAGGCACATCGCGATCGGCCTCTGGCGCCTGCGGATTGACCGGCCCGAACTCGGTCTTGGACCCGACGGCAAGATATTCGTCACGGTTCGCGAGAATGATGATGGTTCATCATGCGCCGTTGATGATGTCACGGCTTCGATCCAACACGCCGATTACTGGGACGCAACTAGCGCCTTGGGCATACTCGGCCAGACGGTGTTGCAGCTCCTGCACCAGTTTGCGAACGGAGTGCCGGGTTTTCACATCCCGGGCGACTGGACACTGAACATCAATCCACTTGGCGACTTCGTCGACGGCGGGCCGTGGGGTGACAACGGGCTCTCCGGCAAGAAACTGGTGGCAGACTTCTACGGGCCGCGAGTGCCGATCGGTGGTGGCGCGATGAGTGGCAAGGATTTCTGGAAGGTTGATCGCGCCGGGCCACTTATTGCCCGCGACCTTGCGACCGTCGCCGCCCACCACTTCGGATTGGGCGAATGCTTGGTGACATTGGGGATCCGTCCGGGTGACCGCGCATTCCGCGTGATCAGGGTCGAGGACGAGAACCGGACGGCCATCGATGTTGCCCGCGCCACGTCCCTGACAGACCTTCGCCTGAAGAGCCGCGCCAACTGGCCGGCATCCAATGGTCCTCTGGAGGAAGTAGCCCGGTGGGGACACTTCGCCCCGTTGCCGGGGTTCCGGGGAGCCTCACTGGCCACAGTGGCGACCGTCGCAGCGTAGCGCGCATGCGTACCGGGAGACGACGTTGTGTCCCGGTACGCAAGGCGGTCCGTGTTCCCCGATACCGTCGCACGCGGGGCCAGTGAGAGGGTTCGGCGGCCCAGCCACGTGAATGTGCATCCGGCGCAGCCGATCGGCAATGCCCCGGAACGGCACGTTCACGCACTGCGAAGGAGGCTGTCCCCGATCTGTGACGCCTTGTCACACGCCTCGCGAACACTCATCTCGCCCTTGAATGCGGGGAGCAACTGCTTCGTGGTTTCGTTGTACCACTGCAACCAATTGAGGTGGAAACTCAGCGATCCGGCATGTTTCATCTGTTCAGCCGCAATCTTCATGTTTGCCGGTGGCGGTGCCAGCCACACCGCTTGGTCGGTTGCGGAGGACCGCAGTGAAGGGGAGTTGATCCGCAGCTTCCCTACAAGGTCCTGTGAAAACTTGTCGGCGTAGAACTTCGCAAGCATGTAGGACGCTTCCGGGTTCTTGGTCTGGGAGATCACAACAGTCGGGTTCTCGTTCGCCACACACGCACGCTTGCCAGTCTTGGGATGCTTGGGGGTAATGAACATGTCCCACTCGAAGTCCGGCTTGCCGAATTGGGTGGAGCCGATCAGTCCGGTATTCCCCAACCGCATGCCAATCTTGCCTTTGAGCCAGAGATCGCCCTCACCAAGCGACTTGTCGTCAGGGACTGGATGGACCTTGTACTTCTGGACCAGGTCGACCAACCATTGGAAGACCTCGATGTTGCCTGCGGAGTTGACGGTGGTCTTGGTGCGGTCTCCGTTGATGTAGTCCTCCCCCGCACTGCGGATGAAGTTGAGCCACGCAAACTCGAAGATGTAGTTCATCTGGATACCGAAGGTCTCACCCGTCTTCGTGAGTTTCTGGGCCGCTTCCAGCATGTCGGTCCAAGTCCAGTTGTCCCCCTCTGGCGGCTTGACTCCATTATTCGTGAACATGATCTTGTTGTAGAGAAAGATCGAATGGGCCTGCCAGAAGGGCATTCCGTAATGCTTGCCCTTGCGGATCAGGACCTCCTCCTGCGCATACCACTGGGACAGGTCCACCTTGTCCCGGCGCGCGTACGGACCGATGTCAACCAAGGTGCCCTTGTCCGCGAAGTCACTCATCCACGACCCGCTTGACCGGGCGACATCCGGTCCGGACCCAGCGGCAATCGATGCAATGAGGGACTCGGTGAAATTGCCGGTGACTTGCAGGTTTTCAACCGTGATCTTCGGTCCGTTGATTCGGGCGAACTCATCGGCAGTCTTGTTCGTCCACTCAAGTCGTTCACCGGCGGCGAAGTACGTGGCACTGGTGACCTTGAATGGAAACGGACCCGAAGGCAGCGACGTCGGTGCTGCCGTCGGAGCCACTGCCGCCTGGATGGTCGGTGCCACCGAGGGAGCGCCGGCGGGTTTCGGCGGGGCAACGGTCGCCGCCGGTGCGGTCGGTGCCGCCTCACCGCAAGCGGCGAGTGCCCCGGCACCGACGGCCGTGAGGCCCGTCTGCAACAGCCGGCTACGTGTCATGAGTGCCATTCCTCGGGTCTCTCCTTCGCCAGCGTACGGGCAGTGCGTCCAATCACCATCACCCCACTACATCTGCACACCGCGTTCCCGATCACCCTATCCGGAATGAAAATCGCCGTCGAGCGGCGTGACGGCGGGCATCATGAGCACCGCCGGAATTGGTGCCTCAACTCATGCTCCGGTGACGATGACGCGGTATCGTCGCGTTCATGACAACGGAAACAGGCACTCCGGCCCGCGGGCCGCATTTCGCCGGAGCCGGGTCGTGGTACCGCGGAAACCTCCATTGCCACACAACTGAGTCGGACGGGAACCTGTCGCCATCTGACGCCGCTGCCGGATTTGCGAACCTCGGGTACGACTTCCTCGCGATCACTGATCACGACAGGATTACCGACCCCGCGTCGGTCGATGCGCACGGTCTCTGCCTCATCCCGTCAGTCGAACTGACTGCAGGCGCGGGTCTGCTTGGCACCGAGTTCCACCTCCTTGGCATCGGCATTGATCCATCCACTGTGCTTCCCCCGGGAACATCGCCGGGACGGGTCTCATCGGCTTGGCTTCGTGAGCAAGGTGCCGCCGTCTTTGCAGCGCATCCACACTGGTCTGGCCTGACCGTCGACGACCTGATGGGACTCACCATTGACGGGATAGAGGCCTGCAACGGCGGAACCACCCTGGATAGCCTCAAGGGAGAAGCCTTCACCTACTGGGACGAGGGCCTGCTTCGCGGCGCATGCTGGACGGGTCTGGGCACCGACGACACCCACTGGCACACCCTCGACCGAGGAACGGCATGGGTGATGGTCCGTGCCACCGAACGGACGCCGGCCGCCCTGGTGAGTGCCATCAAGGCCGGTCACTTCTATGGATCGACAGGTCCGGACATCAAGGACGTTTATCTCGAGTTCGTCGACGACTGCCGCGTACTCAAGGTGCATGTCCATACATCGCCAGTGGCGGCGATGTACTTGAGCGGCCCCGGAGCACGAAGCCGGCACACGTTCCACGAGACAACGTCGGGTATCACCTCGGTGACCGAGGTGGATCCCGCACGCATGTCGATCACCTCACACACCTTCGAAGTGGACCTCACCGTCTCAGGCCCGGCCAGGCATGCCGGGAGAGGCACAGGCCAAAGGCACATCCGCGTGAGTTGCATGGATTGGAACCGCGGACGCGCATGGAGCAATCCGCTCTTTTTCTGATCAGCGCACTGGTCTCATCCCATGCACGGTGCCGAAGGCGCATTTAACCGGGTGTTAACTATCGCTCCACTGGGCATCAATCCCGTGATGGGACAGTCTCATTCACCCGGCATGATCCCGCCAATTGAGGGACGCCGGGCAAGGAGGGCCGTCATCCATGGGAATGACCATCGGACTGACAATGAACGCGACCGAGATGTCCCGACGGATGTCCGGCATGGGCGGACCACCACCCCAGGGACGGGGCGGACCCGACCAACTCATCGAGGATGCGGCCAAAGCGATTGGCATTTCCAAGGGTGACCTGCAGTCCCAACTCAAGGCTGGAACGTCCATTGCAGATGTGGCTAAGGCCTCGGGGGTCGCCCTCGATGACCTGAAGTCACGGATGAGTGAGACAATCTCGGCACGTCTCTCCACTGCGGTTTCGGGTGGGAGCCTCGCGAAGTCCGATGCCGACGCGATGAAGGCGGACATGACGGGGCGCCTCGATGTCGCCTTGGCGCAGAAGGGCATGCGAGGACCGGGCGGCGGACAACGTCCAGCCTGGCCACCACCCCCTCCACCAGGCGGGTCAGGCCGGAGTGGGGAGCAACTCATTGCCGACCTCGCCGCGTCGACGGGAACTTCCGTCTCCGCACTGCTCGCAGACATTGCATCGGGCAAGTCGCTTTCCGATGTGGCGTCGGCAAACGGAAAGACGACCGATCAGGTCAAGGCATCCATGCTTGAGTACCTGAAAAAGCGCCTTGAGGAGTCTTCCGCTGCGGGTAAAAGCGCAGACACCACCACATCGGTGATCGTTGCCCGCGCCTCGGCGTTCCTTGACGCAGCGATGAACCAGCCCGGATCCCTCCTCGGGCGAGGCATCGCCGCCTAGCATCCGGATGGCGCGTGTAGTCCGGCTCGTCCCTATCGGCGATGCTCCGGGCTACGTCCCCCATCCCGTATCGGGATCTACAACCTCTCGCGGTACCCGTGCAAGGATCTGGCAGACCACCTCATACGCACTTGTGCCGCTCTGGTGCGCCACGTCATCCGCCGTGATCGACTGCATCCCTTGGCGTCCGATCAGAACAACCTCATCTCCCGGTCGGGCATCGGGACTGTCATTGAGGTCCACCATGCACATGTCCATGCAGACACGTCCGACCAGTGGGGCGCGACGCCCACGCACGAGAACGTTTCCCCAGGTCGAGGGCCCCCGCCGCAAGCCATCTCCATAGCCGATCGGCAGGATTCCGATGCGCGTTGCCGAGGTGGCCATCCACGCTCTTCCGTACGACACCGTTTCCCCGGCATCGACCACCCTGATCTGCGCGATGCGGGTCTTGAGGCTGAGTGCAGGCCGGAAGGTCGCAGGCAACGGGGTCTCGGGACCCGGGTCGATGCCGTAGAGGGCGATGCCCGGTCGGACGAGGTCGAACCGTGCCTCCGGAAATCGCAGCGCACCGGCGCTGTTGAGGGCGTGGACATACCGTGGGCGGGGCAATGACGCCTCGCGCCATTCGTCGATGACGGCGTTGAATCGACTGAGTTGCTGCTGGGCGAACGTCTCGTCAGCATCGTCAGCCGTCGCCAGGTGGGTGTACAAGCCTTCGATGACCAGTCCGGGCATCGCACGAACCGTCCGGGCAAACGCGACGACCTCGGAAGACCCAAGCCCGATGCGATGGAGGCCAGTATCAACCTTGAGGTGTACCGGGACCTTTCGTCCGTAGGCAATCGCCGCCTCCGAAAGATGGTGCGCACCATCGAAATCGAACAGGGTCACGGCCACACCGAGTCGGACGGCTGTGCGTGCCTGCCATGGCGGGGTGTGGCCAAGCACGAGGATCGGGGCATCAATCCCGGCCTCCCGCAGGGTCGACGCTTCGGTCAGGACCGCGGTGGCCAGGAAGGTCGCCCCGCCGGCGAGCACGGTTCTGGCCACGCGCACCGCACCATGGCCATACGCATCCGCCTTCAGGACGGCCATGACCGATGCCGGGGCGACAGCGGTGCGAATGGCACGCAGGTTTGACGCGATTGCCCCCAGATCGATCTCGACCCACGCCGGGCGGTCGTGTCCGGGACGCACGATGCCGGTGACGTGGCCCGGGGTCTGCCGGACCAGTGTTTCGTTTGCGCATGACGGATTCGCAAGCACCCGTTCGACCACACCTTCCATGCGGGCACGGGCGTTGCCCTTGACAAGGACCGTCCACTGGCACGCGCCCTCGCCTCCCATTCTTTCGGCACCGCCATCAGCAGGAATTCCGGCAATCGCCCGGATTCGTGCAACGGCATCCGCGCGCGTGTGGACCGTGTGGAGGGACCCGGATGGGCCGGTTGTTTCCCGAGCGGCGCGCACGATGGCGTCGGCGACATCACCGTGGGCAATGACGGCATCGGCAACGCGTGCGAGGTGTGCCCCAAGGTTTGCCACCGTGGACGCGGGAAGGGGGGTGTCGCCTGCATCCCCAAGCACGACCAGTCGCGGACGAGGGAAGACTTCGAGGGCATTGAAAGCGGCCTCGACCGATGCCGGAGTGGCCGAGAAGGTGTCATCAATCACGCGCATGCCGCAGGTTCCGGACAGGGGACGCAACCGTCCGGAGACGGGTCGGATTGAGGCGAGGGCATCGATGACCTTTTCGATGCCATATCCGAGGTGACGCGCGACCGCGACGGTCGCAAGCACGGTTGGAACCCAGTGCGTGCCGTGCAGGCCAACCATGACCGCATGGATCTCCCGTCCGATTTGGACCTTCATCGAGAGACCATCGGGTGTTGCCGTGACGTCGGTCGCCCGGATGTCCGCTTCCGGGTGCGTCCCTATCCATAGGAATTGGGTATTTCCGGAGACCGGATTGAGTGTCGTGGCGTATTGGTGGAGTCTGGCGTCGTCTCGGTTCAGGATGGCCAGGGCGGGTGCATGGTCAAGGATCGACAGGTATTCGGCGATGGCGGTCTCGGGATCGGTGGCAAATGGTTCGGCGTCCGGGATCACGCCGGTCACCACTGCGATGCCGGGGCGGACCAGATCGGTCAGGGCACTGATCTCGCCGGCACGGTCGGTCCCGAGTTCGATGACGGCGTGTCGATGTGCCGGCCCGAGACGGGCGAGGCTCAGAGGTAGGCCCAGAAGGTCGTTGTAGTTGTCGTTTTCGAAGACCGTGGATGATCCCGAGGGGGCGTGATGGTCACGGTCAAGGTGGGTGAGGACGGTTGCGATGGCCTTGGTGGTGGTGGTCTTCCCGGCCGTGCCCGTCACGGCGATGACCCGCGGGGCCAAGGTCGCCAGATGGCGGCGCGCCCATGCGCGCAGGGCGAGGCGCACGTCATCGACCGTCACGAGCGTGACGCCACGCGCACCAAGCCAGGAGAGGTCGCGCCGGTCTTCGGCGATGACACCAGTCGCGCCCCGCGCCACGGCATCCGCAATGAAGTCGTGCCCGTCGGCCCGCGAAGTACGGACGGCAACGAAGAGTTCGCCTCCGCGGACATTCCGCGAATCGTGGGCAAACGCGTCGAATTCGCGTGCGAAGACCTGCCCGGTAGTCAGTCCGGCACCGTCACCGGTCAGGTCGTCCAGACGGATCATGTCCGGATGGTAGCCGTCGGCTTGGTTCTGTCAATACGTTTCGGTCCCCGATGCCCGTGGGCCACGCGCAGGGTCTTCCCGTCAGGGGCAATGAGGCCGGAAGGGTGACCGGCCGGGATCATGGCCGCACTGGGAGAATAGTACAAATGTTCTATACTGACCGCGATGGATGGACAGATCAGGCGCGGCCACGACACCTACACGAATCCTGCAAGGACGCGCATCGCGTGCGTCTGGTTGCCACGGTTCGGGTTGCGCCTGGCATCGAGGCTGGATCCCCTCTGCCAGACCGGAAGGGACAACGAGCGAGGCTTCCATGTATCAAGGGACGACGGGACAGGAGGGGGATGCACCGAGGACGGGGACGGGATGGGGCGTGTCGCCCTGTTCCGTCCGGGCACCCGGTGGCAGGAACTCCTGGAATGCAGTGACGACCTCGAGGCAGAGGGTGTCGTACCGGGCACCCCCCTCAAGGAAGCGCAGTCACGGCATCCGGATGCACGCTACCTGCCGTGCGATCCGCCCACCCTCGAAGCAATCCGGGAGGCATTCGGGACGGTCGTGACGGCACTGGCGCCCTACAGTCCGGTGATCGAACCGGCCTTGGGCGTGGTTCCCGGGGTCGCCGGGACAACACGCGATGCCGTTCCGGTTGGCGTGCACGTCGATCCGGCACGGGCGGTGATCTTCCTGGACGTGGCAGGTCTTGAGGCACGGTACGGACCTGAAGACGATCTTGCGCACCATCTTGCCGATACCGTGTCGCAGGCATCGGGCGGGGATGCCTGCGTTGGCATCGGTCCGGGCAAGTTCACCGCATGGGTCGCGGCGGCGACGGCATTCGCCACGGCCTCACGGACAACCCCGCCATCGGGCGCGACCCCGGCAAGGCGTCTCCGGTGGCGTGAGATCTCGGGTGTCGACGAACTGGGCGGCGCTTCCCGCAGGCAGGAACACGGATCCACGGCTTCATCACACCTGACTGGCGCGGAACAGCCGGCGGGGTCGGTTCACCCGACCGGCGCGACAGGGTTGCGGTCGGCGATGGTCGTCGCACCCGGCACGGAGTCCGTCTTCCTGGCGCCGTTGCCCCTGACAACCCTGCCTCTGGCCTTCGGCGTCCGCCGTGCCCTCGGGCGACTGGGTATCCAGACCCTGGGACAGTTCGCCACCCTCTCGCCGAATGCCGTCATGGCCCGCTATGGGGCGGCGACACGCCATGCCCACGCCCTGGTCACCGGGCAGGACACCGAACCGCTTCGCCCAGTGGCCCCTCCGTTGGCGGCGCGGGTCACCACCACCTTCGAATGGGAGGAGACCGACCTCGACCGCCTGACATTCACCCTGCGCACCCTGGCTGGACAACTCATCGCCCGCCTGCGCACCCTGGCCTACCCGGAAGGCGAGATGCGTGACGATCTGGCGGATACCGGTGGGGAGGGTGATCCCGCATTCGATCCATGCGCGCCGGACCCGTTGCCTGACGAGGAGTTCGCCGATGCGGATTCGGGTGACGACGAGGCCACCCCTCTCCCGCCACCGCAGGGGAGGGGCACGGGGAGAAGGTGGGCAGTGGCAAGCACCAACCGGCGGCGACAGGCATTGCCCGAAGTCCCGGCCCCCTTTGCCGTCGAGGCACTGCGTGTCACCTGGCACCTCGCACCGAAGCGCGGACAGGAGACCGCGGATGACGTCGAAGCACTCCTTCGCCTCGCCGAACCGGTCGCGACCGAACGAACCCTTGCCGACCACCTGCGATGGCATGTCGAAGGTCTGGACCGCCTCCTCGCCGATCCCGTGACACCCACGCACACCCTTGATTCATGCGCTTCGCCCGGGACACCGACCAGTGGCATGGAAGCCGTCACCTACGAATCGACCGGGGTGCGGCGAGGTGTCGTGGGAATCACCGTCGAGGCCGCCGGCATCGGCACGCCACCGACGAACCAGTTGACCCTGCACCTGACCGCCGGTGCCCAACCGGGATGGATTCGCACCCGGCGCGATCCGGTGCAACAGGCCCGGTCAGCCCGGCAGGTGGTGGCGCGGTTGCAGGCCCGGTGGGGTGACGATGCCGTCGGGGAACTCACCCCCATGCCGGAAGCGGCCCGCCTGCCCGAACACGCCGATCGGTGGGCACAACCGAAGATCGGGGTGCAGGCAGGAATCGCACCAATCACCGCCCGTTCGGCGTCAACACGAAGCGGAACGAAGCAACTTGAAACAACGGGGCGATGGGGGGATGGGTCAACCACGGCACAGAGAGACCACGGAGGCACCTCCCTGCCCGGCATGGGGGCACCGTACTGGTTGGTCGACCCACCCCGACCCGTCGGGGTGTACCGGGAGAACCCCATGCCCACACCGTTCCCACCCGGCAGGATCCAAGGCCGGCAATCCGGAACGACACGCCTGGAAACCGGCCTCTTCCCATCGGCACCCGGGACACCTGCCTCTCCCCGTGTGATCCGGACAGGCGGTCCGTGGCCAGTTGTCGATCCGACGGTGCTTGTGGAATCCGATCCACCTCGACGCGACTACTTCCAGGTGGAGACCGACGACCGGCGGGTCTATCTGGTCTACCGCGTCCTTCCCGACCACTCACACCCACCGGAGACACAGGCATCCGCCACCACCTGGTTCCTGCAAGGCATCTATGACTGAATGGCATTTGAAACCCCACCCCATCGCCCCTCATTGGAAGATCCTTCGCTTGGCCATCCCAGCCACATCAGATGAATGCGCGCTTCGCGCGTGAAGGCACCATGACGTACGCCGAACTTCACGCACACACGAATTTCTCATTGCTTGACGGGTCCAGCAGTCCGGAAGCAATGGTCGAGGAGGCATCCCGCCTGGGATTGCGTGCCTTGGCAATCACCGATCACGACACCTTGTCGGGCATCGTGCGGTTCGGTGCCGCGGCCGAGACCGCCGGACTGCAGGGAATCACGGGTATCGAACTCACCATCGGAAATGATCCGGACTCCCCAACCCAACCGGGGGTGGGGCAGGGGGTGGGGGCGATTTCGGCGACGGGGTGGGGTCGGAGTACGGCACTCGCGGGGGATGCCGATCAGGGATCCTCGCACCTGATACTGCTAGCCGAGACCCTGACCGGCTACCGGAACCTCTGCACGTTACTGACCGAGGCCTACCAATGCGGCGGGCGGGATACGCCACGGGTGCCATTCGAAACCCTGGCCCGGCATGCCACGGGATTGATTGCCCTCTCGGGGTGTCCGCATGGTGAACTCGGCCGGGCACTCGCACGGCATGGCCCGGACGCCGGCATGATGGTGGCATCCCGGTACCGGGAAGCTTTCGGGAAGGACAACTATTTCATCGAACTCCACCGGCATGGCCTGCCGGGCGACGGTGCCCGCAATGCCGGACTGCAGGAGGTAGCCACCCGTCTGGGTCTGGGATGTGTCGCCACCCAGAATGCCCACTACCACGACGCATCACGCGCGCAACTGCACCACGTCGTCACCTGCATCCGTCATGGCACGACCCTCGCCGATGCGGGGGCGCATCTGCGGGCAAACGACGAGTACCGCCTCAAGTCCGGGACAGAGATGGCACGCCTCTTCCGCGACGAATGCACCCGGGCCGGGTCCGATCCGCGTCGCGACCCGGTCCGCACCACCCTGGCCATCGCCGAACGGTGCCGTTTCACCCTGCACGACCTCGTCTACGAGTTCCCGAAACCCCGACTGCCCAACGGGGAATCGGCCCTCAGTTTCCTGACCCGTCTGGTGGAGGCCGGCAAGACCGTCTTCTATCCCGATGCCACGGCGGAGGTTGATGCCCGCCTGCGCCACGAACTGGAGATTGCCGACCAACTCGGCCTGTCGGGCTACCTCCTTGTCTTCAAGGAGATCGTCGACTGGAGCCAGTCGCAGGGCATCCTGGTCAGCATGCGGGGATCGGCACCGGCCTCCGCAATGCTCTACTGCATGGGCCTCTGCCCAATCGATCCCCTGGAACACAATCTCCTGTTCGAGCGGTTCTGTTCGCCCGAACGCCGGGAATACCCGGATATCGACCTCGACTTCCCGCACGAACGTCGCGAGGAGGTGATCCAGCACATCTACACCAAGTACGGCCGCGAGTACGCGGCGATGGTGTGCGAGGTGAACACCTACCGGGCCCGCAGTGCGGTACGCGACGTCGCGAAAGTGCTTGGGTTGTCGGCCACGCGCGCGCAACGACTGGCCGACGCCCTCGACCGGCACGACGATGATCCCCTCGGGCGACTGGCCCGCGAGGATGTGCACGGACGCCTGGCGGAGATCCTGGTGGACCTCTCGCGCCAACTGGTCGACAGTCCCCGCCACCATTCGATCCATGTCGGAGGCATGGTGATCTCGGCCGAACCGCTGGGAATGGTCACCCCGATCGTGCCCGCGCGGATGACCGGACGGACCGTCCTGCCGTGGGACAAGGACGACCTGACCATCCTGGCCGAGGTATTCGACGTCCACCTGATCAAGATGGACCTCCTGTCACTGGGGATGCTTTCGGCGATCGGGCGGTGCTTCGACCACGTGGCATCACTGACGGGCGAACGCCTGGAACTGCACGGATTCCGCTATGACCCGCGGGTCTACGACCAGTTGTGCGAGGCAGACACGGTTGGGCTCTTCCAGGTGGAATCACGGGCACAGCAATCCTTCCTTCCCCGGTGGCGACCGCGGAACCTCGCCGACGTCGCCATCTCGGTCGGCGCGATCCGTCCGGGACCGGGGGCGGCCCGGGCAGGGGAACACATCGTGCGTCGCCGGTGGGGACGCGAACCGGTCACCTATCCGGCGCGCGAACTGATTCCCGCCCTGCGCGAGACGTATGGCGTGCTTCTCTGGCAGGAACAGTGCATCCAGGTGGCGGTGATTGCCGCCGGATACACGCCGGGCGAGGCCGACCAGTTGCGCCGCGCAATGAGCCACAAGCGATCCACCGAACAGATGGAAGCGGTGTGCGAGGAGATGGTCACCCGGATGATCGACCGGGGCTACGACAACGAGACGGCCGAATCGATCCAGGCAATGGTGGTGGGATTCGCCGGATACGGGTTCCCGCGGGCACACGCATACCCCTTCGCGCACCTCGCACTGATCTCGGCGACGCTTCGCCTGCGCTACCCGGAGGCCTACTACGCGGCCCTTTTGAACTGCCAACCGATGGGCTTTTACGCGCCGCACACCCTGTTGTGGGACGCCCACCGCCACGGCGTGCGCGTGTTGCCGGTACACGTGAACCACAGTGCCTGGCCATCGACCCTGGAACCGATCCTCCCCGGATCGGATGCCAACGGGGAGCCATCCGGCGCAATGCATCAGATCGCGATCCGGCTGGGCATGCAGGAGGTGCACGGCCTGGGCCCAGCGGCCCGCGAAGCCTTCGAGGAAGCCCGTGCCACCGGACCGTTCACCTCGATTGCGGACCTTGTGGCACGGACCCGGTTCGACCGTGAACGCCTGGAATGCCTTGCCGAAGTGGGCGCACTCATCGGCCTGCCGACCGGCGACACCACCACCGGATCAAGTACCGACCGGCGTGCCACGGCATGGCTGACAGGTGAACTCGCCGGGTTCGGGCAAGGGCACCTGCCCGGACTGGCCGACCAACTGGTCACCCGTCCAGCCCTTGCGCCGATGACCGACTGGGAGGAAGTCCAGGCCGAATACCGCACCCTCGGCTACGCCCCCGGCCGGCATGCCATCGCGTACCTGCGCCCATCCCTCGTGGCGCAACGGGCATTCACCGCCGACTCGCTCGGGAAGCAGCGTCACGGACGACTGGTGCGGGCGGGCGGGCTGGTAATCTGCCGGCAGCGCCCGGAGACGGCGGGCGGGGTCCTCTTCCTGACAGTTGAGGACGAGACCGGCCTGTTCAACGCCATCGTGCAACCACCCGTATACGAACGCCTGCGGCGGGTGTTGCGAGGGGAGGGATTGCTTGTCCTGGAAGGCCCCCTGCAACTCAACGACGGCACAGTCCACATCCTGGTGCGCAAGGCATGGCCGTTGCGTCCCGAAACCCCGACCGGCACGACCCGGTCTCACACGGGTGACCTCGTTGGCGTACGCAGTCACGATTTCAGGTGAGGACCGTAGGCGCCACCCATTTCCGAAAACACGCCAGACCACGTTCCCACCCGAAGCGGAAACCACTCAGGCCAACCGAGCCACCGACGCCTCACCGTCTCCCTCCACCACGACCAAGCCGTCACGCGTCAGGTCACCCAGCAAATCAAGCAACCACGCGCGCCGTGATGACGAGTCGTACGCCGGGTCAACGAGCGGCCCGAGGGCATCCACGGCGAGTGACGCGCCCGTGGGCAACGCGCGTAACGCCGCCACCGCGCGACCCCGGAACCACCGGCGCGACCCTTCGAAGCGTTCGGGGGAACGTCTCACCGGGGCCGGTCGATACGCCTCGCGGGTTTCGGCAACCAGTGCCACCGGTGCCTTGCCTGTTTCCGGGATGGAAGGGGACACACGATCATCCCCGAACCCCGGAAGCATCGGGACTGGAGGTTGGGACATGAACGCAACACATTGCGTCGCAACCGGACACTGCCCACACCGTGGCGCACGCGCCACGCAAACGGTGGCGCCCAGGTCCATCAGGGCCTGGTTCCAGTCGTAAACGTCCGCCGCCACCGGAAGGACATCACGGGCGGTTGCCCACCCGTGGCGGTCGGCGTTCACTCCAGGTGGGATGGGAACTTGAAAGATTCGGTCAAGAACACGTCGTACATTCGTGTCCAGAATCGGTTCGGGCAGCCCGAAGGCGAAGCAGGCGATTGCCCCGGCGGTGTACGGGCCGATCCCCTTGAGGGCGCGGAGGCCCTCGATGGTTGAAGGCAGGGTGGCATCGCCACGCTCGGTAACCGTCCGGGCGATCTCGTGCAGGGCTACCGCGCGCCGGTTGTACCCGAGACCGTCCCACGCGCGTATCACCTCGGCACGCGGAGCCACGGCGAGGTCTGCAAGCGTGGGAAACAAGGCAAGGAAGGCGTGCCACTTCGGGCGTACCCGGTCGACCTGCGTCTGCTGCAACATGGTTTCGGCCACGAGAATCGCGTACGGATCACGCGTGTGGCGCCAAGGGAGGTCCCGGCCCTGGCGCCGGTACCACCCAAGAATCACTCGATGCACGTCGGTCACGACCCCGAGGCGGAGACCGGACACCCCTTGGGACGTCTCGACAACAGTTTCCCCGGCACGGCGCCGACTGGCGGTTTCCCGCCCGGTCGGCCCGTTCCCAGACTGATCTGATCCGCTATCAGGTCCAGTGGCGACGGTTGCATCATCGAAGCGGGGCACGCCCGAATTCTAGGCGACCTGTCCCGTCGCAACCTGGTTCCCGGAGATCCGGCAGGTCGCCTGCCCGTCACTGGCGTATCCTACTCCGATATGAACGGTGACCGGGTGGTCACGTGTACGGCGCGACATCGACCCGTCCATCCCGTTCTGCCACCCAGGAGACCCTCCACCGCCGATGACTGCCTCATTCCGGTTCACCGTGGAAGCAACGGACCCCGACACGGGTGCACGTGCCGGGCGGTTCGAGACACCCCATGGCACCATCCTGACCCCGACCTTCATGCCGGTCGGGACGCAGGCCACCGTGAAATCCCTGACCCCGGACGACCTGACGGCGCTCGGCGCCCAGATCATCCTCTCAAACACCTACCACCTCTTCCTCCGCCCCGGCCACGAACGCATCGCCCGCCTCGGTGGCCTGCACCGGTTCATGCAATGGAATGGACCAATCCTGACCGACTCGGGCGGCTTCCAGGTCTTCTCGCTTGCCCATCTCCGCCAGATAACCGAGGATGGCGTGACCTTCCGGTCGCACATCGACGGGAGCACCCGACGCCTGACACCGGAAATCGCGACCCGCGTGCAGGAAGCGCTAGGATCCGACATCGCGATGGCATTCGATCACTGCGTCGAGTTGCCTGCCACCTACGAGGCGACCAGAGCGGCGATGGAACGCACGCACCGGTGGCTTGAACGGTGCCTGGATGCGCACACCAGGCCCGACCAGGCCCTCTTCCCGATCGTGCAGGGAGGGATCTACGACGACCTGCGCATCGAGAGTGCCGAGACCATCCGCAAGTACGACGCACCTGGCTACGCCATCGGTGGCGTGAGTGTCGGCGAGACCAAGGCAGATGCCCACCGGATCACCGCACTCGTGGCGCCACGCCTTCCTGCCGACCGGCCCCGTTACTTGATGGGGGTCGGGTCACCCGAGGACCTGGTCAACGGCGTTGCCGGAGGAGTCGACCTGTTCGACTGCGTCCTGCCCACACGGATTGCCCGCAACGGCACCATCCTGACCGACGTCGGCCGGGTCACCCTGACACGTGGTGGCCTCAAGGATTCCGACACCCCTCTCGAGGATGGGTGCGACTGCTACACCTGCCAGCACTTCAGCACGGCGTACCTGCACCACCTTTTCAAGGCTGAGGAACTGCTAGGCTACCGGCTTGCCACCATCCACAACCTGCGGTATATGGCACGCCTCGGGACCCGGATGCGTGCAGCGATCCTCGCCGGGCGGTACGGTGATTGGTCGCGTGAATTCCTCGCAACGTATCGTCCAGCCGACGAGACGGTCGCCCAGGAACAGCGGGTGAAGCGTCTGGCGTCCTGGCAGTCGGTGCGTTCGACACTGGACGCAGCCGCTGTCCAGGGCGTGCCCGGCGCGATGCCCCCCGAGGATCCGTTGAACGAGGACAAGGATGACGATGGTTGGGACAACTGACCTGAACCGCCCAGTCCGATCACGGGCTACAGGACCCGCCGCCGGCGACGACGATGCCCCGCGCGAACCGGTAGCAACGACGCGTGCGAACCGGGCTAGAGTGGTGACGCAAGTCGAGATAGAACCGGCTACGGGCGACGAGGGGTCGGTCGGCGATACCGTGACCGTCGCGGTCGCCGTGCGGGTTGTGCTGACCGGCGCACGGATTGTCGCCGGTGCGGATGGCGCAAACCGCCGCGTGAACTGGGCGACCACACTGCGGGGACGTGCACCGGCGTTCGAACCCCGCGGTGGAGGGGAACTCGTTCTCGCGCCCGGCGCCATATTGGAAAGCCTCTACCAGGCGGACCGCGCCCTGACCATCCCACGCATCCTGGAAGGCCTGGCGAGCGCCGGGGCCGTTGGCCTCGTGATCCCCGCACCGGCACGGGCAGACGCGGTGGCAACCTCGGACCGGCTTGGCCTCCCACTCATCGAAACGCCCGAAGGGTTCTCGTTCGTCGATGCCGACCGGTCAGTCATCTCCCTCGTCCTCGACCGACGCAGCGAGATGCAGACCCGCGCCAGTGCCTTGTACCGGGAACTCGCGGCGCTTGCGGTCGAAGGGCAGGGCGTCGGGGCGATCCTGTCCAAGGCGGCGGCGGCAACGGGGCACATTGCGGTCCTTGAAGACGAGACATTCACCGTTCGCGGAACCGGCGTGCCAACCGGCGAGGTGGCATCAGACCTACCAGCCACCCTCACGTCAGTCGAGGAACGTGGACACCTGGTGGCATGGGTACGCACCCAGACTGTCAACAGCACCACCCCGCCTTCCACGCCCATCACGGCATCACGGTGGTCACGACACCGCGTGGTTGCCCCGGTATTCACTGGTGAGCGCCTGCGCGGTTACGTGAGTTTCTGCGGGCAAATGTCTCGCCTCAGCGATTTCGACCTGCTTGCAATCAGCCGGACGGCGGCGATCTGCGCCCTGGAACTTTCCAAGGAAGACGCCGTCCTGGCCGCCGAACAGCGCGTGCAAGGCGATCTGGTGGACGAGCTCTTGCGGGCGGCCGGTGACCCTGAATTGACCGCACGACCGGCGATGCGCGCCGGCCTGTCGCCGACCGGGTCGTTCGGGGTGGTCGTGATCGGGTTCGACACCGATGTCACGCCGGCCGAAGCCACAAACCTGACCGCCACCCTGCACCGGATGCTCCGCGACCGTGGCATTCCAGCCCTGTGTCGCACCGGAGCCACCGAAGTCATTGTCATCTGCGAGGTAGCCGCGGGTACGACCGGGGTCGGCGGGGTCGCGCACGACGCAAGCGCGATCGATACGTCCTTGCGAACCATCGCAAAGGTGATCCTCGAGGCCGCCGCGACCCGGCTTGGACAGACCACCACCGGGGCGGGTCTCAGTCAACCACATTCGCCACTTGGCCGCTTGCCAGATGCAATCCGCGAAGCGCGGGAGGCATGGCGGATCGGCAGGCGTGTTCACGGACCGGGGCACCTCACGCCGTATGCGGACTTGCGCCTGGACCGGGTCCTTTATGCACTGCGTGATGCGCCAGAATTGCGCCAATTCTGTGACCAGTCCCTCGGGGCACTGATCGAGTACGACCGCCGGACAAGCCAGAACCTTGTGGCGACACTTGAGGCATTCTTTGCGTGTCATGGCAATCTGAGCCAGACGGCAGTGCGCTTGCAACTTCACCGGAACTCATTGCTGTACCGGATCGGGCGGATTCAGGAGGTCGGCGCGATCGATCTTGAGGATCCGGAGACGCGCCTGGCCCTCCAGGTCGCGCTCAAGGCTCGTCGCCTGCTCATCCCGCTGTAGTCGTTCCACACTGGACGGAGATCGATAGTGATGGCATCCGAAACCACCGCCGACCGCGCCGCCCTGAGGGAGCGCATCCTGCAACGTGTCCGCGACGAACACGTCCGGTTCATAAACCTCCAGTTCACCGACGTGGTCGGTCTCGTGAAGAGCGTCACCATTCCCGCCCATCAGTTCGGAGATGCAATCGACCACGGAAAGTGGTTCGACGGGTCGTCCATCGAGGGTTTTGCCCGGGTGGCCGAAAGTGACATGTACCTCGACCCGGACCTGACCACATTTGCCCTGATCCCATGGGAACGGGGTGCAGACACGACCGGCAAGGTGATCTGCGATGTCTTCACGCCCGAAGGGGAACCGTTCCCGGGTGACCCGCGGCATGTCCTGCGCCGGGCGGTGCGTGAAGCCGAACGGCTTGGGTTCCGGTTCAACACCGGGCCGGAACTGGAGTTCTTCCTCCTCCGCCTGAACACCGACGGCACGGTCAGCCTGACACCCCATGACGAGGGAGGGTACTTCGACCTCTCGACCGACCTCGCCAGCCAGGTCCGCAAGGAGATGGTGAACGCCCTTGAAGCCCTTGGGATCACCGTCGAGACGAGCCACCATGAGGTGGCAACCGGACAGCATGAGATCGACTTCCAGTACGACGACGCCCTTCGCACCGCCGACAATGCCGTCACGTTCCGGTACGCACTCAAGGCCGTCGCGCGACGCTTCGGGTTGCATGCCACCTTCATGCCCAAACCCTTCTACGGCATGAACGGGTCGGGCATGCACACTCACATGAGCCTTGCCGACCTGGCCACGGGGAAGAACCTGTTTGCGGATGCCTCCGACGAATATGGCCTCTCGCCATTGGCGAAACACTTCACCGCCGGCGTCCTGCATCACGCGCGAGGGATGTCGGCCATCCTGTCGCCCCTCGTGAACTCCTACAAGCGGCTCGTCCCGGGGTATGAGGCACCGGTTTACATCAGTTGGGCACGGGTGAACCGATCGGCGCTGATCCGCATCCCGAAGATCTCGGCAGGCAAGCCCCAGAGTGCCCGGATCGAACTGCGCTGTCCGGACCCGAGTTGCAATCCTTACCTGGCGTTCGCGGTCATGCTGCGGGCAGGTCTGGAAGGGGTCCGCGACCAAATGCAGGTGCCCCCGCCAGTCGAGGAGAACCTGTACGAGTTCGATGCGCAGATGCTTGCCCGTCACCATGTCCAGACCCTTCCGGAGAACCTCCGCGAGGCACTTGACGAACTCGAACGCGATGAGCTCGTCCGGGAAACACTCGGCCCACACGTCTTCGAGCGATTCGTCGAGGCCAAACGGCAGGAATGGGAGGAATACCGGACCCGGATCAGTTCCTGGGAAATCGACCGGTACCTCGAGATCTTCTAGTCGTCCATCGCGTCGACGCGCCGTTGCACGCCGTCCGAACCGCTACGGTAGAACATTCGGTCTACCTGCTATACTGACCCATCTGGGCGCATGGCGCGCAGATCCGTGACCGATTTTGCCCGGCCTCAGCGTCGGGCGCGGCACCGGCCAGTTGGGCAACCGCTACCGGTCACGAGCTTCCTGCCTGGCACGAACGTGTCAAGGCATGCCCATGGGAAGGAGTCAGGACTTTGGCGAAACGCCAGTACGAGGCAATACTGATCCTCAATCCGAATGTGACTGAGGAAGAGTTGGGAACCGTTCAGGAACGTGTCCTCAACCAGATCGCGGTGCGCGGTGGCGAAGTTTCCCGGGTGGATACCTGGGGGCGTCGGCGGATGTTCTACCCGATCAACCATTCACGCGACGGGCACTACGTGATCTGCCACTTCGTCGCAGATGCGCCCGCCATCAAGTTGATCGAGAACAACTGGCGGATTATCGACGGATTGCTCCGTCATCTCGTGGTTCGTCTGGGTGACGCCTGACCGATGTCGGCACGCACGATCGGCCGGTCTCCTGGTCAAGTGGTCAAAGGACGGTGAGCACCGTTGCTGACTTCTCCCTGGCATCGACCCTCGTGGTGAGATGTCGTTGGCTTTCCGAATCGAGTGCGTGCATCGACGGTGAATGGTCACCGTGAACATGTGCGGGAGGGTGCAATGGCCCGTTCGTTGAACAAGGTCATGATTATCGGTCGTGTCGGACGCGACCCGGAAATGAAGTTCACTCCAGGTGGCGAAGCCGTGGCCAATTTTTCGGTGGCGACCAGTCGTTCGTGGCTTGACCAGTCAACCAACGAGCGACGGGAGGTCACTGAGTGGCACAACATCGTCGCTTGGCGCCGCCTTGCCGAAACATGCAAGGAGTTCCTCACGAAGGGGCGTCTCGTATATATCGAAGGTCGGCTCGAGACTCGTTCCTGGGACGACCGCGAAACCGGCAAGAAGATGTACCGGACCGAAGTCATCGCTGATGAGATGAACATCCTTGATCCACGCACCGACGGAGGTGCCGGACGCGCACCGGATGGTGACGAGTTCGATGGCGAGGACCGCGGTGCACGTCGACCAGCCCAAGCACCACGGTCGACCCGGCCGTCGGAACCGGCGCGCAGTGGCGATGGCGGTGCACGTCTGCGCGTCGTGCCTCCACCGAGCCGCGGACCTGCCGACGATCCGGATCAGCACCTGGACCTTGACGACGCCCCCTTTTGAAAACCTGGGGACATTCTCATGCCGCTCCCTCCGGGGATTGCGGGATGACCCCCGAACACTGATATTGGAGAGCCAGAGTGGCCGAGACATTTGAACATCCTGCCGAGGCGGTTGAAAGCACACCGGCAGCCGCTGAGAGTTCCGTAGCCGTCGCAACCGGTTCTTCATCCGGCCGCCCGGAGCGCACGTTCCGCCGTGAAGGGCGGGGTGAGGGTCGCGGTGAAGGCCGGGGCGAGGGTCGCGGTGAAGGCCGCGGGGGCGGACGTGACTTCCGGTCGCGCCGCAAGGTTTGCGCCTTCTGCGTGGACAAGTCGCGCGTCATCGACTATAAGGACGCATCGCGTCTGCGCCGCTTCCTTTCGGACCGTGCCAAGATCGAACCCCGCCGCAAGACCGGCGTCTGCGCCAAGCACCAGCGACGCCTTTCCACCGCCCTCAAGCGCGCACGTTTCCTCGCACTGCTTCCCTACACCGGGGTGCATCTGCGCAACAGCGAACGAAGCGCGTAATCCAGGCCACTCTTTCGCCGGTGACACGCGGTGTCACCGGCGATCACGGCACTGGTTCACCACCCCGCGACATCAGCAGGACGTTCGGGCGCATCCATCGCGTTCACCTGTGCGTTGCCATTTGTGAAGCACCGATGAACTGTTGAACACCATGACCGATGGTCCCGCCGAACCGACACCCACGCGTACACGCACACCCATGAAGAAGCCGGTACCACGATCCGTTGGCGCAACGCCGACCGGACGTTCGGCACCTTCGCCAGCCGGCAAGCGGGCCGCGCCTGCTACCCCGTCCAAGGGATTTGGCGCGCGCATCCTGAACTGGTTCTCACCACAGGATCCCGAACGTGCACCTGCGGCGGTCCGCGAACAGGTCCAGTCCCGGATTGCGGCCGTCGTCCTGGGAGTGGTCGCACTCATTTCGGTCGCAACCGTTGGTGGCGCCGTCCTCTGGGACCAGGTTCTCTACGGGCAGCAGGCAAGCCTCAAGGTCGATGGCAAGACGATCACCCTTGACGACTACCGGGCATGGTTCAGTTACCGGCAGAACATCCTGATGGCAAACCTTCAGCAGGCGGAAGCAAACGGCGGCAGTGCGACCATGCCAACGCCCGTGCCGGGCGACAGCGCGGCATCGCAGGCGTACAGCATGCAGGAGATGTGGCGTCAGCGAGCCTCCCAACTCCAGGGCGAACTGAATTCCCTCAGCACGTCCTTGACCGACGAGTTCATCGACCGGCCAATCCTCCGGGCCGAGGCCGCCCGACGCACCATCGCGATCACGTCTGAGGATGTGGACAAGGAACTCAAGACCATCACCGGTTTCGAAGATCCATCGGGCACGCCAACACCAACGACAGTCGAAACACCAACGGTGGGTGCAGGAACCCCGTCCCCGACGTCCCCGGGGTCCACGGCGTCCACGCCGACCGTCATCCGGACCCCGCGTCCGACCCCCACCGTCCGGACCCGCAAGCCAACCACGCTTGAACAGGCAATCCGTGATTACGCAAAGTTCGCCGGATCGACCTACGAGATGGTCCGCGAAGATGCCGAACTCACGATCCTCAAGCGCAAACTCTCCGAGGCATTCGGCGACGAGGCCCCCAAGACTGGTGAGCAAGTGAAAGCCAGGCACATCCTAGTCGGTGACGAGGATGCAGCGCGGAAGGTCGTAGACCGCCTCAAGGCAGGCGAGGAGTTCGATGCCCTCGCGGCTGAACTCTCCACCGACGGGAGCAACAAGGACAAGGGTGGGGATCTCGGTTGGTTCGGGCGTGGCACGATGGTGACGCCATTCGAAGACGCGGCCTTCTCACTCCCAGTCGGCCAAATCAGTGAACCCGTCAAGACCCAGTTCGGGGTACATGTCATACGGGTGGATGAGAAGGACGTGACCAAACCCCTTGAGGAAAGCCAGTACCAGCGGGTGAAGGAAGAGGCGTTCACGAAGTGGATCGCCGTCGAGCGCGACACCAAGAAGCCCGAGCGGTTGATGACCGAGACGATGCGGAACTGGGTCGTCAAACACGCGACACCGCTGAACCCGGCCGCACTGAAGTCTTGACCACATCACGGGTGCCCCGATGAGGTCGCTGGGCACCCGTGATCAGGGATGTGACGACATCGTAACCCTCTGTCTTGCCTTCTACGGCTGCGGGAAGAGCCAAGCGTCTAGGGTCGGGTACTGGTATCCCACCGGGTAGGCCTTTCCCAACGGGACTGGAAGCCGTCCTGTGGGTGCAGCACCCGACACCCCGAAGATTGTCCGAGCAACCGCTTGCAGCGATGCCGGTCTCATCGAATATCCGGTGACGAATGCGTCGATCACGCCGGCGACCGAGAAATCGTAGGGAAGCCTCAAGGCAACCACGATGATCGGGACGTCAGCGAGGCGGAGGGCGTCGAGCAGGATTGGCTGGGACGCGAACATTCCCGCGTCGTAGGTGCCAACGATCACCAGTCCAGCTGCCCGGGCGCAGTCGGAGGCCGCCAACCGTTCGGGGCGGGGCGGATCCAGGCCCACCTCAACCACCTGGATGCCGGGATGGATGGCGCGGACCGCATCGGCAAGGGTGGCGGGGCCTGGTACGGGAACGACAATCTCCTGACCGGCAATCTCACGCAAACGAGGTTGGACCACACAGATTCGCGGGTGGTCATCCGATCGCAGCGGCAGTACCTGTCCATCCTGGATCAGCGTGACGGCCTGTTGCGCGACATCACTGGCAACGATTTCCGGTGCCTCGGGCACGTCCATGTCTCCGGGGACATCGCTGAGCAATCCAACCGCGTCCTTGGCCCGGAGCACACGACGCACGCTTGCATCCAGGCGTGCCATGGGGATGGACCCGCTTCGGATGGCAGCGACAATTTCCGAATGGGCACGGCGAGCCTGAACCGCATCCCGGCGAAAGAGCAACAGGTCGCTGCCTCCGCTGAAAGCACGCAGTGCCGACCCGGCGATACCAAACCGCTGGACGATGGCGCCCATTTCAAGGTCGTCGCTGACAATCAACCGGTCTTCCCCGACAAGCGCACGCAATTCGGCAAGCGCCTTCGGGGAAAGGCTTACCGGCATGTTCGCACCTTCGCCCGCCGTGAGAACCGGGACGTCGAGGTGAGCGGTCATGATGCCTGCCACACCAGCCTCGACCGCCGCGCGGAACGGTGGCGATTCGACGGTATCCAAGCGTGACCGGTTGAGTGCTAGCAGGGGCAACGACAGATGCGAATCGACATCCGCGTCCCCGTGACCTGGCCAATGCTTGGCAATTGCCAATACTCCCGCACGCTGCTGCCCGCGGATAGCCGCTGAGGCGAGCCTCCCGACCATCGCCGGGTCGGCACCGAAACTCCGGGTGCCGATGACTGGGTTTTGTGGATTTGAATTCACGTCGACAACTGGCCCGAGGTTCACGTTGATGCCGAGCGAACGGAGCTCGCGGGCAACGGCCGATGCCGAGCGCATCACCAACGACTCCGACGCGGACGCACCAAGCGCCATCGCACCGGGGAACAACGTGGCAGCCTCACCAACACGCACCACCGGCCCACCTTCCTGATCGACCGCGATCAGAAGAGGGACACCGGGGTCGGTTCCCTGCCCACCCTGCGGGGCACGGGCGCGCGACTGCAGGGCATCGGTCATCGAACGAACCCGTTCGGGGGAACCTCGCCCAACATTGTCCTGGAACAGGATCACACCACCGACCCGCTGGGTCTCAATCAGGCCGAAGACCTCACTCGTCGGGGTATCTCCACTGAAAGCAACGACCATGATCTGGCCAACCTTGGCTTCAAGCGAGAGGCGCTGGAGCAACTGATCGACGATTGGCGACGCGGGAGGCAGGCCCTTGTCAAGCGGACGAGGAGTTGGTGACGGTGCCTCCTGTGCCCAACCGGGCAACGCCGTCGCCCCGGCGATGAGGGCGCACAGGAACGCCGAAGAAAAAACGCGCCAAAGGCGTGACGTGCGAGAACTGAAGGTGCTCACAAGTGTCATGGCTCTCCATCAGGAGAACGCATGACACACCAGGCTGTGCCACAGTTGGTGGCCTGAAGACCTACCCGCGCGCCACAACGTGACACGCAACCGCGTGGACATTCGAGGAATCCAGTTCGGCAACCGTCGAACCAGGGGCCCGCAATTGCGGTACCGATACCTCGCACAACCCGGTCTCAAACTGTGGGCATCGCGGATGGAATGTGCAACCGCTTGGAAGCTTCAGGAGACTGGGGATCTCGAGACTCCGGAGTTCGACCCGCGTCTTCCTGCGGGTAAGTTCCGGGTCGGCCTCCGGGATTGCAGAAAGCAGCGCCCGGGTATACGGATGCTGCGGGTTTGCAACGAGATCGGAAGCGAGACCGAGTTCCACCATCCGGCCCACGTACATGACGCCAATCCGGCCACCCCAGGCGAAATACCGCGCGAGGGCCAGGTCATGCGTGATGAACAGGAATCCCGTCCCGAGTTCCCTTTGCAGGCGAAGCATCGTGTTCAAGAGACTGATGCGGATCGAGACGTCGACCATCGAGACCGGTTCGTCGGCCACGATGAAACGCGGTTCGACGGTCAGTGCACGCGCAATCGCAACACGCTGCCTCTGACCACCCGACAACTGGTGGGGATACTTGTCAAGGAAGTCTTTCGAAGGTGTCAGGTCAACAAGGTCAAGAAGTTCGGCCGCACGCGTGCGGGCGGCGCTTGATGACCCGGCAAAACCGTGCCGGCGCAATGGGGCGGAGAGCGTCGCTCCCACGGTATGCATCGGATTGATCGAGGCGTACGGGTCCTGATGGACGAGTTGGACACCGCGCCGGAACCGGTTGAAGTCGTCGCCGCGCAACGACGAGATATCGCGGCCTTCATAGAGGACACGGCCACTCGTCGGGGTCAGCAGACCGGCCGCGATCTTGCCTGTCGTTGTCTTGCCGCAACCGCTCTCACCGACCAGGCAAACGATCTCCCCATCACGCGCACTCAAGGAGACCCCATCGACCGCCTTGACCAAACCGCGGGGGGTCGGGACATGCCAACGCACATTCTCAAGGGTGATGAGCGGCGCATGGCTCCCATCAGAAGTGGGACTGTCCACGGAACGGGCGTTGACGGCAGTCATCGTGCCCCTCTCTTTGCCGAGGCATCCGGCGAAGCGACCTCGTCTCCCTGTTCCGTCTGGAGGCGCCGTGAAAAACCCTTGGCAACCGTCGGGGCGTGGAAGCATGCTGCGGTGTGACTGCCAGCACCGGGGATTGAAGGTCCGCCAGGCACGACCGAGACAAGGTGGGGATCTTCGCGCTCGCACTCGGGTGTACCGAACGGGCATCTGGGAAGGAACGAACACCCTCTGGGCAGGTCGATCAGGTCAGGTGGTTGTCCACGAACCGAGACCAGTGACCGGAAGTCGCCTGAGAGCGTCGGGACGGCATTGAGCAGCCCGACGGTGTAGGGGTGGTTTGGGCGATAGAAGATGTCGGCCACCGAACCACACTCGACGATTCGGCCGGCATAGACGGTCGCGACCTGATCCGCCAGTTCCGCGGCTAAGGCGAGGTCGTGCGAGACAAGGATCAGGGCAAACTGCCGCTCTTCTTTCAAGCGACGCAGCAGATCAATGACGGTGCGTTGCGTCAGGATGTCCAATGCGGTCGTCGGTTCATCAAGAATGATGACCTGTGGGTCAAGCAATAGGCCCATCGCAATCAGTACCCGCTGGCGCATCCCACCCGAAAGTTCATGGGGGTAGGATCCGGCAACCCGTTCTGCATCGAGTTGGACGAGTTTCAGCAACTCGAGGGTTCGTGCCACGGCGGTTGCGCGGTTGGTCATGCCGTGGGCGCGGGCGACATCAATGAACTGCTCACGGACCCGAAGGACCGGATTGAGGGCATTGAGTGCGGACTGGAAGACCATCGCGCACTCGTTCCACCGGTAGTGACGCAGCGCATCACTGCCGACGCGCAATACGTCAACCGCACGTCCATCACGCTGGTAGACCACCGTGCCATCGGTGACCTTGGCAGCGCGCACGAGCAGGCGAACCAACGCGAGCGCCAGTGTGGTCTTGCCCGACCCACTCTCGCCAATCAGTGCGAGAGTCTCGCCACGGCGAAGGTCGAAACTCACCTTGCGCACCGCCTGGACCATGCCTCGGCGCACCCGGTATGCCACGGTCAGGTCACGGACCGACAGCACCACCTCCTTGGGAAGTTTGCTGCCATCGACGCGGGCATCCACCGCGGACGACCATGGCAAACGGAAGCGCGATGGTGGTGCAAAGACGCCGGTTCCGCCAATGGCGGACGCCACGGTGCCATTCACGGCAAGTTCTCCGGTCACCCCGTCAGTTCCCTCTGCGTAGCCGCGGGTTGAAGATCTCTTCAAGCGACCGTGCAAGCATGATGAGCGAGAGTTGGAGGAGGGAGATCGCCACGACCGGGGACAGGATGTACCCGAGGCCTCCCTTGATGAAGATCGCGCCACGGACCCATGCAAGCTGGAGCATCACGCCCCAGTTGTTCCCCGAAAGCGGAACGAGCCCGAGGAAGATCAAGCCGACCTGCAGGAAGATGGCATTGATCATCCCGAGGGTGAAGCTGATCGCGATGTAGCCCGTCATGCTCGGCAGGATCTGCTGGAACACGATGTGTCCCGTCCCGAGATCCAGGCATCGGGCCGCCTCGATGTAATCCCGCTGGCGCAGCGACAGGACCTGCGACCGGATGGCGCGCATCAGCGCCGGCCAACCCAAGGCCGCGAGCAGCACGCCCAGCAGCACGATGTTGTTCAGGCGCACGAACGTCGCGAGGACCAACAGCAAGGGGAACTGCGGGATGGTCAGGATGATGTCGGCAATCGCCAGCACCACGGTATCGAACCAACCACCCAGGAAACCGGCGAGCGCACCGAGACTGACGGCAATGGCGGTCGTGATCAGCGCGGTCGTGGTCGCCACGATGATGATGTCGCGTCCACCGTGGACGATCTGGGAGAAGACATCCCGCCCCTGGTAATCCGTTCCCAAAAGGAACTCGGACGAAGGCAGCTGATACTCCTTGCCAAGCTTCGTCTTGACATCGAGGAGGACGAATGACGGACCGACAAACGCCAGTAGCAAAAAGAAGACCACACCAAAGAGGCCAATGGCACCGGCAGGTTGGCGCACGAGGGCCAGCACCGTACGCCCGAAGGCACGCACAGTGGCCATTCCCGGCATAGGCGTCGATGGAGGTAAGGCAACAGTCTCGCTCATGGGTTCCTCGGCTTCGGATCGGATCACTCGGGCAGGTTGCTACTGGCCCACGCGGACCCGGGGGTCAATGTATCCGTAGAGCAAGTCGGCGAGGAGGTTTGCGAACACGACCGATGCAGTCGTGATGAGAAAGCACCCTTGCATCACCGGGTAGTCGCGACCACTCACCGCACTGACCAGGACCTGGCCAATTCCCCGGTACACGAAGATCGACTCGATGAGGACCGATCCACCAAAGACGAACCCGATACTCAAGGTGAATTGCGTGAATAACGGCAGGACGGCGTTTCGCCCCACGTAGGCAGTCCGGATGCGTCCATCGGTCAGACCCTTCGCGCGGGCGAAGCTGACGTAGTCCTCCTCAAGGGTCGCGGTCGTGGACGCCTTCATGGTCAGCATCCACGTGCCGACCGTGGTCACCACGTACGTGATGATCGGAAGGACGGCGTGGAACAGGACGTCTACCACAAATGCGATCGTGAACCCCGGTTGCATGCCCGGCGACATCGACCCGCGCATCTTCACAATCGGCAGGAGTTCCCACCTGACACCGAGGAAGATGATGAGGATCATCGCGATCAGGTAATTCGGGATCGAATGCAGCAACGACCCGATCATGGTCAGGGCATAGTCCAGGACACTGTCGCGCCAGTACGCCATGAGCGCACCAAGCGCGATTCCCAGGATGAAACTGATAAGGAGGGAGAAACCGACGCAGAAGATGGTCCACGGCAGGAAGGCGACAATGATGTCCGAGACCTTCGCACCTTGCGACTTGATCGACATGCCAAGGTCGCCGCGGGCAATCTTTCCGAGGTACCCGACGTACTGGACCATCAGGGGTTGGTCGAGATCGACAGAGAACAGCGAGGCCGCCATGTCACGCGCCTCGGCATAGGGCAGTCCGTACTGGGCAATGAGCTGCCCGATGTACTGCTCAATGGGGTTGCCGGGCATCAGGCGGACCAGGAAGAAGGTCATGGTCGCCACGGCCCAGATGGTCATCAGCGCCTTTGCGACGCGCCGGACCACAAAGTTGCCCGTGACCGCATGCCAGACGCCAACCAACGGTGATATTCCTGGCGCGGGCGCAAGGGACTGCGACGCTGCAACCACGGGGTATCTCCTCGGGGACAAGTGGAAGCACTGGCGGGATGGAGTGTCCTCCAATCCCGCCAGTGCGGGGCATGCAGTGCGGACTAGGCGGGCTTCAGGGTTCCGTCAAGAATGAGCATGATGGTGAAGGAGTCGGCGTAGGGGCTGTTGTCGAAGATCGGGTCGCCAACCGACGGCCATCCCTTGACACGGATGCCTTCGGGAGCTGGGTTGTTGCCCAGACGCTCATACTGCGGGATGTTCGGCAGGAGTTCGTTGTACGCCAACGCCAACTTGCCGATCAGGTCCTTCTGGGCTTCGAGGTCGAGCCCCTGCGCCGAGGCCGTGATCATCGCGTCGAGGTCGACCTCGCCGCCGAGGGCATCCACCTTCTGGATCAGCGGATACGCCATTCCCGGACCCGCACCGGCCGGTGTGTTCCAGGTGAACAGATCGGCGACGAACGCGAAATGCGGATGCGGGTTGCCCGATCCCCAGCCCTGGATGACCATCTGGAAGTTGCCTGCCTGAGTGTCGGGCGTCAGCTGGGTGAAGGTGATCAGGCGGACGGTCGTCTTGATGCCGAAGGTAGTCAACTGCTCGGCGACGGCCTGCGCCAGTGCCGAGTTGTCGGCGAATTCCGCCGGCACGGTGACCTCGTACTCCATCCGTTCGCCGTCCGGGCTGACCCACACGCCGTCGGAACCCTTCTTGTAGCCCGCGCCAGTCATCAGAGCCTCGGCGCCGGCCAGGTTGTACTCGTACTTGTTCAGCTTGGCGATGGCATCGGGTGTCATCCACTTGGAGACAAGACGGTCCGAGAAGCCAGTCATGTACTTCGGGGGCTCGGCCGACTCACCCAATGCCGCCGCTGCGCCGATCTCACGCTTGATCGCGTGGGCGATGGCCTGACGGACCGCCTTGGGGGCGATCGCCGGCATCTTGGCGTAGTTGAAGTAGAGCGCGGGGCCACCGTAGGTCGGCGGACGAAGGATGCGGAACCCCAGATCCTTGAACGCCCGTTCGGTTGCCGGCGGGAACCCGTGGGTCGCGTAGTCGACTTCCTTGGACAGGACGACGGAGGAGATGGTCGGCGTCTCGCCGTTATACAGGACCACCGAGTCAAACCCGACGGTGGGCGCTGCCCAGCTCGAGGAAACCTTGGTCAGGGTCAACTGTGCCTCGGTCATGCTCCTAGGATCGATCGCGAACGGACCCGACGTGATCATGGCCTTGGGACGGAACTCGCTGAAGTCCTTGCGAAGGGCCTTCCACTCGTCCGAGTCAGCGGTCTTGCCAGCATTGACCAAGTCGCGGACCTTGTTCGCCCACGGGCCGTAGGTGGCACTGGACCTGATTTGGGTACGCAACACATAGCGCTCGACGATGGTCGTGGGCTTACCCATGATGAAGTTGACCGTGTAGTCATCAGGCGTCTCGATGCTGTCGACGTAGCGCCAGACGACATTGTTGAGCAACTTCTGGAGAAGGAACGTATTGACCACGTCCTTCGATCCGAATGCACTGCCGTCGCTCCACTTCGCACCCTGGCGAAGCTTCACCTGGAACATGTTGCGATCCGGCATGGTCTCCCACGACGTCGCCATCAACGGCATCCAGGTGCCCTTGGCCCAGTAGTACATGCCCAGCGGCATCTCCAGCAGGTCCCAATAGATCCCGGCCCCGATGAATCCGGTCGCGAATGTGTTGTAGTGCCCCGTCGGAGGCAGGTCGTACGGGTACGCCCCGTTGAAGGCCTTGCCACCGCCCATGCCGTACTGGGCCAATGCGGTCGCCGGAACCGCCCCCGAGGCCGCTCCAAGAATCGCGCCGACGAGACCGATGGCCTGCCGACGACGCATCCCGCCTGAGACTTCACTGCTCATGCTGTGCAATCCTCTCTGGTAGCGAGACCCCCGCTGCGCACACCAAGGACTGGCTGTCCGACGGTCGAGCGCATCACGTGTCTCACCCCGTTCCACGTTACTCGCGGAAAACCTCCACCGCAAGTGGCGGTTCCCTGCCAAGTGCGGCCAATGTAGCATCACTCCTGTCGTGCCGCAACCACCGCGGGACCGGGATGGTGTTGTGCAGGTCCTGCAAGCGCTTTCCGGTTGTTTCCTGCTAGGCAGCACGAGCCGCAGCAAAAAGGATCTGGGCGAAATGCGCAAGGCAATCATGGCGAACACCTTCCCCAGCGGGATGCCACTCGCCGACCAGTTCCACGTCAGTGCTGGGGCCGGGTTTGCGGGAATCGAGATTGGCCTCGCCCGCGAAGGATTCTTCTCGATCGATGGAGACCCGGCGGACATTGCAACGGTTGCCCGGTTGGCACACGACACTGGACTGGCCATCTCAGGCATGCTCGCCGGTCCGCTTGGACAGATCCCCCCGACTTCCAATGACGCCACGGTCCGCGCGGAAGCCGCCCGTGTGGTTCGACGGACCATCGAGGTCGCACCAGACCTCGGTGTGGACACCCTCCTTCTGATTCCCGGCAGGGTCGAGATCGATGTTCCCTACGGTGTGGCGTGGGACCGCGCACTCGCGTTCGTCAGGGATCTCATTCCGGATTGCGAGCGCCACGCGATCACGCTTGCGGTCGAGAATGTCTGGAACCGGATGATCTACTCGCCAATCGAGATGCGCCACTTCGTCGAGACCATCGGCCATCCGTTGGTCGGGGTCTACTGGGACGCGGGAAACCACGCACCGTACACCTGGCCCCAACACTGGCCTCCGGTGCTTGGGAACCACATCCGCCGGGTCCACGTGAAGGGATTCAACACGAATGCCGGGCCAACCTGGCCGGGGTTTGTCCGGTTGCTCGACGGCACCATCGACTGGCCAGCCGTGATGGCGTCCCTCCGCGACATCCGCTATGACGGCTGGGTCACGATCGAAATCGGGTTCGGTGACGCGAACCAGCCACCTGCCGAAATCTTGCGCAAGGCCAAGGAGTTCAGTGCAGACATGGATACGCTGCTTTCCATGTAATCTGGGCGTCCCTCACCCAACGTCGCGAATGGAGGCACGAAATGGGATCGATCGGCTTCGCGGTCTTCGGCTACGGGTTCATGGCAACCGCGCACATCGAGGCGTTGCAGGCTCTCGCAGGCGCCCACGTGGTCGTCGTGTGCGGGCCGCGCCTTGATCGTGCCCAGGCCGTCGCCAAGGAGTTTGGCGTACCGCACGCAACCACCTCCCCGGACGAGGCACTCGCCCTCGCGGGGGTCGACGCGGTCGTGGTGGACACGCCGGACGTGTTCCATCACGACTTGGTGGTGGCCGCCGCGCAGGCCGGCAAGCACCTGTTCTGCGAAAAGCCCCTGGCTACCACACTGGCGGACGGACGTGAGATGGCCGAAGCGGTCCGCCAAGCTGGCGTGCGATCGATGATGGGATTTTCAACCCGCTTCTCCCCGTTGACGCGCACGATCCATGACGCGATTGCCGAGGGCCAGATTGGCCGGGTCTTCCACGTCCATGCACAATCGTTCAGCGCGGGCCTCCTCGCCGCGCAACCAAGGTGGTCGTGGCGCACGGACAAGCAACGGTCTGGTACCGGGGTGATTGGCGACATCGGCGCGCATGCGCTTGACACATGCCAGTACCTCCTTGGTCCCATCGTGTCGGTGGCCTCGTCGATGCACACCTGCATCCCGGAGCTTTTCGATCCCGCGACCGGGGCGACACGTGCGCAGGAGGTCGACGATGACACCGTCCTGCTGGTGCGGTTCGCGTCAGGTGCACACGGAAGCATCGCCCTGTCACGCGTCGGTGCGGTCCACGCGTCCTACCCGATCGGGCGTCGCCACATGCTCTTCAGCGGATCGGGCGGTGGCCTGCTCTGGGAGAACGGTGTCGCAACGCTCTATCCGTATGGTGGCGAACCAAGGCAACTCGACGGCGAACCACCACTCTGGGGGGTCGACCACCACGAGTTCATCGTCGGATGGGGGCGGCAGAACCTTGAACCATTCCTTGAGTCAATCAGGACTGGTCACGATGTCGCCCCATCCATCCGCGATGGCCTGCAGACCCAGGCAGTCCTCGATGCCGCGGTGCGGGCATCCACATCCGGGCAGTGGGAAGGGGTCGCGGCGGTCTGACGCGTCATGGCGTGATCCGGGCATCTCCCCCCACTGCCGTGGCAACGGGGGAGGGATCGAGGGTGGGGGGCTCGTCACCCTACGACCCCACCACACCCTCGGGGGGATGGCGAAAACTTGCCGCCTGGGCGGCGACCCGTCCATCAATCGCGTCACCGCGGTGCACATACGTGCGGGTGCCGAACGTGAACACGCCCTCCGATGCGCCTTCGGGCGGATAGAAAGCTAGGGTGATCTGGCCGGTGCCCGAGCCCCCCGTGCCCATCGATCCCGCGTACTTGCCTGCCTGGTGGGGAAACCCATGGTTGGAAGGGTGATCAAAGATGGCGACACCTTGCCATGGCCCCGTGCCCGGACCTTGACGGTACGGGCGTGCACCCGGTTGGTCCACAAGCACCTCCGGTGCCCCCACCGGCGGTGGATAGGGTGGTTCGCCTGACGGGCCGCTCCCGTCAACCCACATCGCCGGGTAGCCGCGGTCGGCACCCGGCGCCGGGGGAACCGCGGTCCCGGTGTCGTTTGTCATCGACCCGATGTTCGGGATGTCCATTTCAGAGGGCAGGCGCAACGCCACGAGGAACGGGCTTGTCCCGCGGTCCCGCAACCAACGGACGTGCGAGGTCGTGTCGATGAACCGGGAAGCCTCCGAGGCCCACCAGAACCGGTGGGTGCGTGTCTCCTCGCAGAACGGATCCCCAAACGAGTCGACGTACGTCAGGTCGTGGACAACCTCGGCGTAGACCGGTCCGGAAATGACGCGCCGGAACCCACGGTGCACCATCCGACCACCAGGACCGTACGGGGGTTCATCCCAGTCCGACCAGATGTTGACCGACCCACCCTCGCTATGCCCGCCATAGGCAATCCCGAGACCGGTGTGATGCGGGTGGTCGTTTGAACCCTGGCCACGGACAACGCTTGCCCCGGACGGACCAATGATCGGCCAGAAGTATGGCCGGCGCCCTCCCGTAATGATGTAGGACGCAAACGGTTCCCCTCCGGCGCGAACGATCACCCGGTCGAGTTTCTGCACCACGGACATCGGCCATGGTGGAACGACGCTTGCAATCGGTGCTCCAAGCACGCGCAAGTGTCGAACCGACCCCGCACGAACCGAACCCGGCAACACGAAGCGGAGGATGCCCGCATGCGCGTCGAACTGGGCAACGAGGATGCCATCGGGTCCGCCGGACGCATCCTCGTCGTGCAGGAGGCAGACGCCCGCCTCCGAAGCGCCGTGGTGGACCGACCCGACCGCGCCCGGTGCCACGACACCGAGGGCGTCGCGACTGACTGTCACCGAGATCAGGGGCGATTCATGCGACTGGCTTCCGGCATGGACGGTAAGTGTGAGTGACACCCGGCATCTCTCCTTGCGAATACTGTGTGCACCAAACCACGATGGGCTCGGTGAACCAACCTCACTACGTCTTGGTTTGCCCGGAGAACGGTTTACGACGGCGGGCGTGAGCCCTGGATCGGGTACCGTCACCTCGGTCACGCGGCGAAAGACGGTACCGGACCGACCGTCGCTCAGGCCACGGCGCAAGTCCGGACCCCAATAGGGAAGGAGATAGGGAATGAGCGAGGCATTCGGGAATCGGGTCGCATTCGTGACCGGAGGCGGGTCCGGCATCGGCCGTGCCACGTCGCTGCGGCTTGCTGGACGAGGTGCGGCCGTAGCCGTCGTCGACCGCAACCCGACCGGAGCCGCTGAGACGGTCGATCTCATCATCGCGACCGGGGGACGCGCCATCGCCATCGACGCCGACGCAACCAGTGAAGAAGCGGTCAACGAGGCCGTCCGGCGGGCCACTTCTGACCTCGGAAGCGCACCGACGATCCTGGTCAACAACGCCTCATCAGGCGGGGGCGACGACCCACTCTCGACGTCCGTCGAGACGTGGGACCGGGTCATGGTCGGCGCCTTGCGGAGCCAGTTCGTCGTCTCCAAGGCAATCCTGCCGGGGATGATCGAGGCCGGGCGGGGATCGATCGTCTGCGTCTCGACGGTCAATGGCCTGATGGGCATCGGTGATGACGCCTACAGCGCGGCCAAGGCCGGGGTAATCAACTTCGCCAAGAACCTGGCGGTGCGGTATGGCCAGTACGGGATCCGTGCGAACGTCGTCTGTCCGGGAACGGTCCAGACGCCGGCGTGGACACGACGGCTGCAACGGACGCCGGACATCTTCGACCGACTAACGCCCTGGTACCCGATCGGCCGGGTCGGGCAAGCAGACGACATTGCGGCCGCGATCACCTTCCTCGCATCGGACGACGCCAGTTTCATCACGGGTGTGGTCTTGCCGGTGGACGGAGGCCTCACGGCCGGCATGTGGCGGATGGGACGCGACCTCCAGGGGGACTGACGTGTGCATGCGCGAACACTCCCCGTCCGCCAGGAGACCGCAGGGGGGTGTTCGCCACGCAGTCGTGGTCAGTGCAGGTGAACAGTCCGTCCGGTCGCTATTGATTCGTATGCTGCCTCGGCAAGTTGGACGGCCCGGCGTCCATCCTCGGATGTCACCACCGGCGCCTCGTCGTGCAGGATCCATTTGGCAAAGCTGCTCAGTTCGCTCTGGACTGATCGGCCGGCGTCGCTTTCGACCGGCACCTCCACTTCCGTCCCGTCAACGAGACGGTACGAGACATGATTGCGCGCCCAGTCATAGAAGATGCTTCCACGATCACCCGTGACCAGACCCTCGGTCGCGCCGATGACCGTCGCCACCGAAGATTCGAGCACTCCCAGCCCGCCGTTCCGGAACCGGAGGGTCACGATCACGTGATCCTCATAGTCGTATTCGGGCCGGGTGAAGTTGGCAGCCATGGCGGTGACCTCGGCGACTTCGCCGAAGATTGACCGCATGAAGTCGAACTCGTGCACGTTGACCTCGTGCAGGAGGCCACCAGTATTGGCGCGCTTGGAACGCCAGGTGGCCGCCCACGGACCCTCCACGCCACGGCGTGCACATCGCAGGATCCGCACGGCAAACGGCTTGCCCACGGTCCCTTCACTGACGAGACGGCGGACGGTCGCAAACACGGTGATCAGGCGAAGGACCTGACCAACCATCAACTTGCGTCCGAGTTCGTGGGCGCGGGCGATCATCACGTCGCAGTCGGCAAGGGTCAGCGCCATCGGCTTCTCGCAGAAGACGTCCTTGCCAGCGGCGAGGGCAGCAAGGACGACGTCCTTGTGGGTGAAGTTCGGGGTTGCCACGATGACCCCGTCGATGGTTGGGTCCGCGAGGACCGTCGCCACGTCCGTCGTCACCCGGACGGTCTGCCCCTTGGTGGCAGCTTGGGTAGCCACCGCTTCGGCACGGGAGATATCCAGGTCGCAGGCCACGGCCAGACGAACCTCAGGCAAGGTCACCAATTGCGTGGCATGCGAACCACCCATCGTGCCGCAGCCGATCAACCCCACGGAAAGCGTGCGTGTCTCGCTCATTTCTCTCTCCAAAGCCAGTCAGGACCTGTTTGCGTGGAACAGCGTGCTAGCCGGCAATCAGGCCGGCGAGATATCCATGGGCACGTGAGGCGTTGGCGTTGACCTCTTCCAGAGTGCCAAGACCCAGGGTCTCGACAATTGCCGGCCCGGCGAACCCATGCGCCTTTAGCGTCCCGATGATGGTCGGGAAATCCACGTCACCGTCACCAGCCGTCACGTCAACCGCACGGGTGGGGCCGCTCCCCCCGGTCTCGTCCTTCAGGCAGGTTGCCACGACGTACTTGACCAGTTTGGTGAGGGCCGGTTCCGGCCGTTCGCCCGCGTAATACAGGAGATTGCCGGGGTCGAAGCACAGGCGGTACGCCGGATGGTCAACCCGTTCGATCGCATGGAGGCAGTCATCGCTCGTCGTCGACAGTCCCCCATGTGGCTTGAGGGCGATCGTGACACCATGGTCAGCCGCAATCGGGGCGGCGGCATGCATGACCGAGAAGTAGTCGTCATACCGCTCGGGATGGCTCGAGCCCATCTCAAGCAGGATGCGGACGTCCAGGGCGGAGGCATGTCCGATCATCGTCCGGAGGTACGCGATGGCGACGTCGTGGCCTTTGTCCAACGGGACATTCGAGGGGATCATCCGTATCGTAAGCCCATGCGCGCGGACACGGGACGAAACGTCCGCAGCCTCGGCAGGTGTGGTGTCACCGGTCACGACCGCGTCCTCGTGCATCAGGAGGAGGCCAAAATTCGAGAACCCGGCAGCAGCAATCCCGCCAAGGGCATCGTCAAAGGTGAACTTGCCCCAAGGGCGGTTCATGCATCCCAGTTGTATGGTCATCGGTCCCTCAAGTCTCAGTGCGCGATGGCGGCGCGAAGCATGGCCAGGGCCTCGGGAACACCTTGGTCCGGATGGGCATTGCCCTCCATCTCAAGGCTGAGCGATCCGCGATAGCCGTGCCGGCGGAAGATGTCCAGGATGCGCGGATAGTCCAGATCAAGCGTGTAGTACAGCCCACCACCCGGGTACGCCTTTGCCTGGACGAGGACGGCGTGTGGCGCCATCTGCTCGATCTCGGCATACAGGTCCCCTTCAAGGAAGTTGCCGGTGTCGATCATCGCCTTCAACCATGGCGAGTTCAGGGTCTCGATGATCCGGCACGTCCCGGCAGCGCTTGCCGTGAACCCCCAATGGTTCTCCAGTGCAAGGACGACTCCTTCCCGCTCTGCCGTCTTCAAGCACTCGGCAAACGACTCGAAGATCCAGCCCCAAGCGTCGTCTTCGGTGTACCCGGGCACCGGCGGTTCGTGTCCACGGCGCGCCATGTAGTCCGAGAAGTCGGTCACTGTCCGCCACCGTCCGCCAAAGACACGCACGACGGGGGCACCAACCTGGGCCGCGACCTCGATGTACTTGTTGACAATGCCGACCTGTTCGTGACGTTCGTTGGCGGTCGTCTTGACGAAGTCATGGTGGGCCGAGACCGACAGGAAGTGGACCCCGGCGTGCAGGGCATGCAGCTTCAACCCGTTGAGGTACACTCGATCCGTCGACGGCATGTGCACGCCAAGGACCTCGAAACCATTGCATCCAAGCGCGGCGGTGCGATCAATCATCGACTCGATTGCGGGGATCGGATCATTGCGCTCCGGTCCATTGTTCAGCCGGTGAAAGGAGTAACTCGAGATCCCAAGTTCCACGTCGCTTCCCTCTCCGTTCCACACGCCACTCACGGTCGTGCGGTGCAGTGGCAGGATATCCCGCGCCGTGCGTTGAAGCGGGGTAACGCGACAAGTCGCACAACCCGGGGCTGCTGACAGGTCGATCCTGGAATGCGACGACCCGAAAGTTCGCACCACCCCTCGTTCTGAACGCCCCCGCGGACGCCCCGCGGACGCGGATGCGATGACGCGGATGTGATGACGCGGGAACTCTTCGGGCCAATCCTGCCGGTGATCGGCTCCACCAACCTCGACGACGTGGAACCCACGATGATCGCCGGTCGGCGCCCGCTCGCTCGCTACCCATCACCGATGATCAGTCTGTGGCCCAACGGCTTGTAGACCGCGTGAAGTCCGGGGGCGCACCTGGCAACCACGCCCTCCTGCATGTCGCCCAGCACGATCTGCCGTTCGCAGGGGTGGGCGCGTCTGGCATGGGTCACCATCACGGTCGCGAGAGCGTCACGACCTTCTCCAAGATGCCCCCGGTTCTCTATCAGGGGCCGATAGCTGCGATGCCGTCGCGGTCGCCTCCCTACGCAACCTTTGCGTCGCGCGTCCTCACGTTCCCAACCCGGTGACGTCCGCAAGCCCCGGACGGGTGCGCTGGGGATGCACCTGTGGACCTGGCCATCAGGGAGCACTATGGGGGGAAGCCGGGACGTAGGCCGACGGTTCGTCACGCGCCTCCGCAATGCCGTGCACGGCGAGGATCCGGGGCACGAGTTGGCGCATCGCCTCTTCAACAGTGTGCGGTTTCAGATAGAAGGCCGGGATCGGCGGGACGATGCGCACGCCCATGCGAGATAACTTGAGCAAGTTTTCCAGATGGATCGCATGAAGCGGTGTCTCGCGCGGGATCAGGGTGAGTACCCGATATTCCTTCAGGGTCACATCAGCGGCGCGTTCGAGGAGATTTCCTGACGCACCGGTCGCAATCCCCGAAAGCGTTCCCATGCTGCACGGCACGACAATCATGCCAGCCGTGTTCAGGCCGCCACTGGCGATCGGTGCGCCGATGTCACCAACCGGGTACGTCGTGACCATGCCACGGTCGCGCCATCCGGCAGCACTCACCGCAAGGTCGACATCGAGTTCCTCCCGCCAGACACGCTGTCCCGCAGGCGTGGCCACAAGGATGACTGGATATCCGTATTCCTGGAGTTCATCGACGAGAAGTCGGGCAAGCAGGTGTCCGCTTGCACCGGTGATGCCGATGATGACTGGCGGTCGCGCGGCCATGGGTTGTCGCCTTCCGGTTCCGGCCTACCGACCGAAGAACCACCCCACAAGCAAGTCACCAGACGTCATCAGGAAGAGTGCGACGGCCAGAAAGCCGTTTATGTTAAAGAACGCAATGTTCATCTTCGAGAGATCGTCGGGGGACACGATCGAGTGTTCATAGATGAGCAGTCCAGCCGCTCCCACCACGCCGACCCAGTAGGTCACCCCTGAGCCGCTCACGACTCCGACCGCACCAAAGCACAGGATCGTGATCACGTGACAGGCGCGAGCGATCTGGAGGCCCCGAGCGAGGCCGAACCGGGAGGGGATCGAGAACAGCCCCTGCTGCCGGTCGACATCAATATCTTGACACGCATAGATGATGTCAAAACCCGCGAGCCAGAAGACCACGGCAAGTCCCAGCAGAAGTGGTTCGGTCGTCACGGCACCGGTGACACCGACCCACGCGCCGATGGGTGCAAGGGCGATCGAGCAACCCAGGACGAAGTGGCACAGCCACGTGAACCGCTTGGTGAATGAATAGACCGTCAGGAGAACGACGGCGCCGGGCATCAGGATCAGGCACAGGTCGTTGAGTTGCGAGGCCGCGATCGCAAGGGCAATCCCGGAAACCACGGCAGCGAGCGACATATCGCGGACTGACAGGTGGCCACGCTGCAGGGCACGTCCCGCGGTACGCGGATTGCGCGAATCAATCTGGCGGTCAATGAGGCGGTTGAGCGTCATGGCGAA
The DNA here is from genome assembly GCA_947446285.1 of Chloroflexota bacterium. Taxonomy (GTDB): domain Bacteria; phylum Chloroflexota; class UBA11872; order UBA12225; family UBA12225; genus UBA12225. The sequence goes on along the minus strand of CANFGH010000001.1, from coordinate 37,275 downwards.
GGTCCGGGCCGACGCCATCGCCACCGTGATCCACGCGAACTGCGCGAAACTGGGCAGTCCGCGGGCTGCGAGAACCATCCCAAGGTACGCGAACGGAAGGGCAAAGATCGTATGTTCGAACTTGATTGCCTCGAGAAACACGGCGACCTTGTTCCGGCCGGCCGTTGGGGGAGGCACACTGACCGCAGTCATCGCGGGACCATCCTCCGTACGCCAACACGCGCTAGATCAGTATTTCGTCTGCGTCCGCATCGTCAAGACTGATCACTTGGTTCAGTCGCATGGCCTTGCGCACGATTTCCTCGTCGCGCCGTTCCTGGAAACCCCGCCAGACGGAACCAAGGGCCCACACGGCACCGGCACCGGCCGCCAGTGTTCCCACCACCACCGCGACGGTTCCAAGCAAATAGTAGATGTTGATGAATTCGACGGCAGCGCGTCCGAGGCGTGCATCCAGGGTGGTAACGAACCCGAGATGCGCTTCCATGAGTGGCGCCGCCCGAGCGCCGATCGCGAATGCCTGCCACATCGCCGCCACGGAAACCGGGTCATGGGTCAGGACCCACAGTGCCCCGCACGCGCCACCGGCCAAGGCAAGACCGGCAAGCATCGTGAGGCGGGCACGCCACGCCAGATACCGGGAAGACTGGGACGGTGTGGTTGGCCGGAACAGGAAGATCACTGAGAAAAGGCCGAAGGTGCTCACGTTGAACCACGCATTCGCCATCTGGAGCGTCGGCCCGTCAACGATTCCCCACCGGGCTAGCCAGGGAAACTCGGCGAGGATCAGCGCTGTCATGGGCTCGCCCCACAGGAAATCATGGACGGCCATGTTGACGAAGCTGGCGATCGAGGTCGCGAGGAAAATGGGAAGGAAGGCCAGGTCAAGGGCAGCGGCGGCGGCCAGGAATGGCACCGCCGCAAATTGATGATTTTCGTGGACCTGCGTGATGGTCATGAAGTAGGCACTCGCGAGATAGGCATGCGAGGCAAGCACCACACGCAGGTTGAGTGGCCCCGTAAGCCGTAGCGCGGCAAAAAGGGCGAATGCACCGAAAGCGAGGCGTCCAGCCGTGGCGAAGGTAAGGTGTCCAGGCAGGAGAATCGGCCCGATCCCTCCGACGGGCAGGGAATCGAAGACGGCGAGCGCACCTGGTCCAAGCTTGAGCCACCACAAGTTGTGACCATTGGCCGAAACCGATGGCATCACTTGCGTGAGCGCGGCAAAAACCGTGAATGCATCACCAAGCGTGCCGGCATCCTGCCAGGGTTTCACGATGAACGTGGCAACGATGACCGCGGCCATTCCGAAGGCCGCCAGTCCGATTGGACCAACCCGGCGCCAGGCAATCCACAAGACGAACGGCAGGTAGACCCAGGCCTGGGGCTTCGTGAGCATGGCCGCGGCGGTCAACCCGCCGGCAATGCCTCCGGTGATCGGAACGATGAACTGGGGCAACCACCGCCATTGGCCGCGGTGACGCAGCGGCCACCATGAGGGGACCGCGAAGAGGACACCCGTCGCAAACGCAAGCAGGTAGGTGTGAAGGGTGTCGCCCTGCCCCCAGTACCCCGTGTCGAAGAGGGCGGCAGGGTTCCACACGTACACGGTCATCGCAAACCAGCCACGCCAGAACGTGCGGGAGGCGCCGGCAACCAAGGCAAAGATCGTGAGTGCCAGGGCAAAGTGTCCGGCAACGGGCATGAGTTTGACGCAGACGCGCAACCATGCGTCATCAATGCCCGGCACGACTTTCACCCCGGGCGGACGAACGATCATGGCGGGTGCAGGGGGAGGGGGGTCCACCGGCCCACCGGCCTCCGGGGGAGGGGCACCTTCGCCTTCCCTGAAGGACGGGCCCTGATCACGCGGGTACGCCAAACGGACCACCGATCCGCGTCCGCCGGGCCGGTACTGCACCGGAGCCCCTTCGGTCACGGGGGTTGGCAGGCTGTCCTCCGGGGGAGCATCCCCGGGCGCACCGGCGTCGGGCACGGACGGAGCACCTTGGTCAGGTGGCGGGTCGGACGGGGTTGGGACCTCCGCGATGGCTGCGGGCACGACCTCGGCACCGGTCGCTGCGGCACTCACCGGAGGCTTATCAGCCACGACCGCAGGGGCAACCGGAGCGACAGTTGCCGGGGGCGTCATGGGCACGATGACGGTCTCACCGTTCGCGGTCGCAGGTACGTCCGGCGAGGTGACTTCCATCCCCGGAGAAGCCGGGACGGCGCCACCCTCGGTAGCATCAGGCTCGCCCGGTGGATTGGGTGAGGGGCTCGGCTCTTCACCCGGATCGGTCTGGACGGTTGGTGGAGCCAGGTTCGTGAGGTAGGTCATGACCTCGACGGCAAAGGGCGGAGGCGACAGGTCGTCCGGGCGCGGAACCGTCCGCGCCAGTTCGATGGCACCGCGATAGACCCACGCCGAACCAGGTGGATAGATCAGGTAGGTTTCGGGGTAGACGCCGGCGTAGGCCTGATCCATCCCACGTACCGCGATCACCCGCGTCCAGTGCATGAAATGCGAGATGTCGGCATCCGGGTGGTCGGGTAGCCGGACAATTCCCCAGGCAACCATTGCGGCACCCCCGAGGCTTCCCACGATCATCGAGACACAGATGACCATCTTGACCGTCAGACGCGTGAACCACAACACACCAAGCGCGATCCGACGGGCGGTGAACGTTCGGGGAAGCGACACGACCTCCTCACCCACGGACACCGGCTGGACATCTGTCACCCGGCGGAACGCCTTCAATGGCTCGGTGGCGCGTGCACCACGGCCACCACCACGGCGGGCAAGCAAGGGAAACATCTCACGATTGCCACGGGAATTCGTCCGCGGATCATCATCGGGAAGCCTCGTTCGCGAGGGAGCTGGATCTCGCGTCACACTAGCGCACCCGTGCAGGCCCGTCGGTCGGAACCTGCGCGATGACGACATTGTGGGCACACAGGATATTCACCAGAGGCAGGTGTTCGACGACCGCTTCCGCGAGTTGGAATCCGCCCAGAAGCCATGCGGGTGCGAACTCAGGCACCAGTCCGGAACGGAATGACCTGATCGAAACCCCACCACCGCCCTCGAGGGCCGCGACTACCTCTTCCAGGGGAATGAGGCGTTCCTCGCCAGTGTCCTGCGGCAGTCGCTTCATCAGGTATGGCCAGTACGGGTTCTTGGGATTGTGATCCCACACGACAACCATGCCTCCGGGCCGCACCACGCGAAGCATCTCGGCGAGTGTCCTGGCGATGCGGACCGGGTCGGTTATGTGATGGAGCGTGGCGATGGTGATAGCCAGGTCGAATGATCCCCGCTGGAATGGCAACCGTTCGCCCCGACCGACGACCACTTCCGCACGTCCATCGCGAGACGCCTCAGTCAGCATGCCAAGGGAGGCGTCCACGCCGTAGGTCTCGTATCCAAGGGTACGAAGGGCACCGGCGAAGGCCCCAGTCCCGCATCCCACATCGAGCACCTCGCCGTGATAGGGCGCGAGACGTCGCACCACACCAACCCGCTTGGCGCGGTAGTGCCGGTTGACATGCGCAGGAATCGTTCCGTCGTAATGGGGTGCAACCGCGTCGTAGAGGTCACGTTGCAGTCGAGCCCAGTCGGTGGTCTCGCCTGGAAGCAGGACCGGGATGCCGTCGATCACCGGATAGCGCGCCGAACACGTGCGGCAAGCCAACGCGACCTGGGCGGAACCGGGCGCCCCTTCGGTCATTCGGCTGATCGATGACCCGCACGCAACACAGGCAAGCTTGCCAATCAGGGCATCGGCTACCGCATGTCCTTGGGTGCCGGAGGTCACGCTTGTCATCGGCCGTTTCCTGCTTGGGCACTGACGGAACCGGCATCGACCATCGCCCCAGCGCGGTAATTGGTCACGCAGAACTCCCGCGCCTTGGTGAACTCGGCAACCAACCGTGCATCGTCCTGGGCGGGCAACGCATGCGGGGTCAGTTCGACAACGAGGACACCCCGGTAGTGCCGTCGGCCAAGCCACCGGACAAATGGTTCAAGCGGCAGGTGTCCGCGTCCCGGGGGCAAGTGCTGGTTACGCCCGTCAAAGTCGGAGAGGTGGACGTGCGCAATCCGGCCACCGAGCCGGGAGGCAACTTCCAGGAGATCATCACCGGTCGTGCCGGCGTGGGTGGTGTCGAGACAGACCCGCGAGAAGCCCCCAAGGGAGGCCCAGTCGTTCAGGACGTGCATGTCGAGCCTGCGCCCGAGCACGGTTCGCAACGGCATGTTTTCCACGACGACGGCGACCGTCGTCGAAACTTGCAGGAGATCAAGTCCGCCATTAGTCAGCCAGGAGGCAAATCGTCGCATGGATGCCGAAGCACCGGGCAAAGGCACATGAATCTGACGTCCGAACCCCTGAACGGTTGCAACCCTGAAGCGTTCGGGAACATGCACGTTGAGCGTCCGAGCACCGACATCCTCACAGAGGCGGACGGCCTGCTTGACCCGGCCGATCTCATCGGAGGGCCATCCGGCGATGCGGGCCTTCGGGAATGGCCCGTGCACACTCAGGACAGGCACCCCGGTCTCGGATGTCAGCCGGGCGAGGTAGCGCGCCTGCCGGGTGTCCCACCGTTCATCCACGATGACCTCGACCCCGTGATACCCAGCCTGACCGGCCATCTCGAAGACGCGCGATAGGCCGTGGGTGTAGGCCGAACCGGTCGACAGGGCAACCTGGACGTCTCGATCGAACGCAACCGGATGCCCACTCGGACCACCCGCGGAAGGGGGTGTCGGCGACGCATCGGAGTGAACGGCACGCAACCCCATCGCTACGGATTTTAGCCGGTGGTCTGCCGCCACCCTCACGAACCAACGCGTTGGAGGTCCGCCACTGGTGGAAGTGCCGGCAGCGAACTCCGAACAACCTCGCCGTCCTCGAGAAAGAGCTGGTGGGTGAACAGTTGCGGGTCGAACGCCTGTGAGTGCGAGATCAGGAACACTTGCCGGAAGTGGCTGGCGATTGGCCCCGCAGGACCGCGAAGCAAATCGACGAGTGCGAGCGTACGATCGCGGTCAAAACTCGAGAGGGGCTCATCCAGGAACAGGAAGCCCGGCACCGCGCCCACTTCCCGGGGAAGGGCCGCGATTGCAAACCCCAGACGGAGGGAAAGCGAGAACTGGTCCTGAGTGCCTCCGGAGAAGAGTGACCGGCGGACCCACCCATTCTTCCGTTCATCCCAGACCTCAAGTTTGAAATCGCTATCGAGGCGCGGGAACTTGTAGCGGTTGGCGGTCAACCGGGGGAGCACAACAGCCATCTGGTTCTGGGTATCGGGCAGGATGGCATCGATCATCCGCTTCCGGGTCGTCTCAAGGATCAGGGTCGCCCGACGCCTGGCCTCGAGGTCAATCCGAGCCGACCTGAGTGACGCCTCAGCACTCTCAACCGGGACAGGGTCCTCGTTTCCCACGATCACGCGTGCCTCGTCCCGGGACGCCTGCGCAGCGTAAGTCCGTCCATCCAGATCGCGAATGGCACCGTCCAGGGTGGCACGATCCAGTAACGCGGGGTCGGCAAGTTCGGGAAACGCATTCGTGATGATCTCGGCAAGTTCACGAGCGTCCGCAGTCGGATCACCTGCCTTGATCGGGCGACCGATGGCTGACGCTTCGAGGACGGCGCCCGCGTACTCTTCAAGACTTCGCCGACGCACCTCATCCTGACGGTTCACCGCGGCCCCGAGACTGCGGTTTGCCTCTTCACGCAACCGTTCCGATGCATCGCGATCAATCGTCGCGACCCGCGCCGTGAGTGTGTTCCAGCGCGAAATATCCGGTGCAGACGGTGGATCCGCGCGCACAACGGTCTCCACCGGTGGAATGCCCAACGGTGCACATTTCGCGTTCACGAGATCGATGCTTGCGTCCAAGCGGTCCCACGCCGTCCGCTGTTCCGATCGCGCGGTTTCGTGACGGGCACGTGCCTGATCAACCGCATCGGAGGCACGCCGGAACTCATCAGCGCGGTCTTCGAACCGGGTCACGACGCGATTGGCGTCACCAACGCTCCGGCGGATGACGACGGCCAGGGGCTCGCAAACACTCCAATCGCCGTTGCCGCCAGACGGGGCCACCGCACGCAGCCCACGCACCTGAGCGTCGACAACGTCGTGATCCATGCCTTCGGCCATCGCACGGTCGACGATGATCCCGCGGACGGTGCGCCATTGGTCGATCACGCGCTGAAGTGTCTCGCGCGCGGTGTCCTCACCCGAGGCGAGTTGTGCCTCGCCGGCGGTGATCGACGTCGCAAGGCGTTCGTCATCATCGAGGGAGAGGTCGTCACGAACCCCATCCCGCCGGCGGACGATGCCCGCGAGGGTGCCTTGCTGTTCCAAAACCTGCCGTGCACGCAGCTGGTGTCCACCCGCCTCGCGTGCACGCCGGTCGGCTGCCTCGTCGGCACTCCGGTGCGCATCCTGAATGAGCGTGACGGCTGCGGAATGGTCCGTTGGCAACGCAATGCCGAGGGAAGTGGCCTCGATACCGCATCGGGCAACTGCCGCATCCAGAGTGGCTGCAGCGTCGCGCGCAACACGTTCGAGACCCGGCAGTTGACCCATCCGGCCCAATTCCGCCCGGCGCGCCCTTCCCTCACCCTCAATCCCAGCCAAGCGGGATTTGGCCTCCTCCAGGTCGGGTGCATCGAACTCGGGAACCAGCGGTGTGAGCAGGTCGTCCAGTTCCCGCAGACGCACCTCGGCCGCGCGAGGCGACGACGGCAAAGGTTCGCCTCGGTTGGCAAGCGCGTGTTTGGCGGTTTCGGCGATTTCCCGAAGGTGATCCAGGTCGGGCGGTGCGAGAACGGGGACGGAATGGTCCCGGACCTGTTCGATCTCGGCGTCGGTTGCCTCGCGGACGTCGGTCACCCGCGCCTGACTGGTCTCCACGTGCAAGGAGACGACTTGGGCGCCAACCCGTGCGTGTGAGACGGCAAGACGCAGGACCAGTCCTCCGGTAGGTGACGCCCCGGCAGGATTGTCAAGCACACCAAGGACGAGACCCTGCAACTGGCCAACCCGGCGCTCGGCCTCACGCAAGGCAATGACGGCCTGCAAGGCGTCGCCAAGTGCAGTGCGCACCTCATGCATCCGTTGGCGCTCCGCCACCGCGTCGCGCAACGCCCCAAGGCGCCGGATCTCATCCTGGACAGACGTGTACGTCACTCGCAGGTCGGTGATGCCCTGTTCAATCCGTCCATACTCGTCCACCCGGTCTTGTGCCACCGTGGCGGCATGACGACGGGTCTCGACGTCGTGGAGACGCCGGAGGAGCGCGGTCAGGTCATCGGCACGTCGTTTGGCATGAGCATGCGCCTGAAGTCCAGGTTCGAGGGCCCTGACCTCATCCCCGAGTTCAAGGAGACGTGTGGTCGCATCGGCCTCTTCTCGCAGGATCTCTCGCAGGTCACGCTGCAAGCGGATGCGCCCATCCCGGCGCGCGATGACACGTTCGAGGTCATTCGCTCTCCGCTGACGATTGGTGACCCATGCGGAAATCGACTGGAGATGGTCGTGAATCGCAACGAGGCCGTCCCGAACCGTCCGAAGTGACGGGAGTGCGTTCTCGGCGGCGATTGCGTCATCGAGACGTGTGGACCCCATGTCAAGAGTGCGGGCCTCACGTTCAACCGCCGCGTGGGCATCACGCACCGCCTGCCACGACACCAAGGCATCGTCGAGCGAGCGGATTGCCTCCAGTCGTCGACCCGCGGTTTCGGCGAGAGCACTCGCCGCCGCACGGTCGCGCCGTGCAGCGTCAAGTTCCGACTGCGCTTCGCGAAGGCGCGCGGCGCGGTCTCTCAAGCAGGCCAGACGGAGTGTCGCGATGTACCCCTCGGAATCTCGAGCGAGCCGTTCCAGATCGGCCGTGGCTCGGGCAAGTTTGAGGCGCGCCTCGTGGACCCTGAGATCGGCGTCATGCGTACGGTCAGCGCGAAGCGACTGTGCGACCTTGGTCAACCGGTCAAGGTTCAGAAGTGACGCAACCGAAGCCTCACGTTGGCGGCGATCCTGGACCTCCAGGCTTCCAAGTTGCTTCTGTGGCACGAAGCACGAATTCAGCAGGGCCTCGGACGTGAGACCCCCGAGTTCCGTGATGATGCGGCGATTGACATGGGAAACGGCCGTGACGCGTTCACCTTCGCCATTGCCACGCAGAACGGTGACCGATGCCTGGGGGATGATCCGACGGCCGACAATCCTGATCTCGCGCTCGACCCGCAGGGTGTCGGGTTGGCCACTCCCGAGGTCTATCCGGACGACGACCGACACCTGGGCGAAATCGGCATCGTGGGGGATGGCCTCCGCATGGGTGCACCCACCAAGGTGCTCGCCAAACAGTCCGAAGTGGATTGCCTCGAAGAGCGTGGACTTGCCGGCCTCGTTGTTTCCCTCGATGAGGATGCTTGCCCGATCAGGAAACACGATGTCGACCTTTCGGAGACGCTTGTACCGGACGACGGTCAACCGCTCCAAGGTGATCACGCGTGCACCTCCAAGTCACCGGGACGAGGCGCGCCGGGAGCGTCACCCTGGTCATTGGGAAAGGCCCGGTCACTGCCACTGACGAAATACGGCGCGATGAGATCGAACGCGCGTTCGAGCACTTCGCGTTCCGCATCGGTCGCCTGGTCACGCATCATGTCGACCGTGGCGGCAATCTCCTCCGCCTGTGACCGCCGTTCAAGCGACACGCCTAGAACGGCAATCCCCTCGGGCATGAGCCCCGACGCATCGAGATCGAAGGTAAAGAACCCCTTGCTGCCGGCCTCATGCACTGCCGAGAGGTTGAGTGCCTCGTAGACCTCGCGTGCGACTGGCCCATGAATGCGCATCGTGGCGAGGGCGTCAGGGTTCCCGCGGGATGCAACGCGGTGCTGGAGGACGTCGGTCGGGGTCTCGGCGTCAGGGCGCAAACCACCGAGCCCGATTGGCTGGAGTTCGACCCCGGTTACCTCCAGGGTGACACGCGCTTGCGGCGCGATCGGCCTCCGTTCAAGGCTCCGGGTGCCGTCTGCCCGGAGGTCCAGGATCCAGAAACCGGGCTTGCCGTTCATTTCGCCAAAGGTCATCCACTCGGTGGCGCCGGGCACGAGAACCTGACACGGACGGCCACGCGTCGTCGGGATGGTCGTCGTGAACGAGTGATGCACGTGTCCCGCGATGAAGACATCCGCACCAAGCGCCGCGATGGTGTCGCGTTTGACTACTGGTTCGAAACTCCCGGGAAACGAGTGTCCCTCCATCGAGGCATGGGTCACGACGACGGTCCAATCGGGTGCGCCATCGGCAAGGGTCGGGATGGTCGCGTCCGCAAGTGGATCACCGCCATCGACACCCACCGCCGACCATGAGGCCCCGGCAACCAGGATGCGCTGGCCACCGAGGTTGAACACCACATGGTCGAGGTCACCCGGCCCACCGGGCTTGCCGAAATAGTGGAGGAGGCCAGCCTCGGCAAACTCGTCGAACGGCGCATACCCGCCGTGATCGGTCGTCTGGCGAGGCGAGTCGTGATTGCCCCCAACGGCAACGACCGCGATACCGGCGTCGCGCAATTGGGCCAGGAAATTGGCGAAGGCCGCCCGCTCGAGATTGCGCGGGTCAAGCGCATCGAACGTATCGCCCGCCAGCACGAAGAGCTCCGCACGCTCCGCTATCGCGCCATCCACGACCTGCCTGAACGCCTGCCGAAGGCGTGTGCGTCGTTCGTCGAGACGCGCCGCTGGCATGCGCGCGACGTACCGATTGAGATGGTTATCCGCGGTAACGACGACCCGCACCGTCATCTCGGGCACCTGTCCGGACCGGACACCGTCGATGCCCGGTCACTCCTGGATTTCTGCGTGTCGCCCCACGCCACCGCAGGTAGAACGTGTGTTCGCATCATCGAAACGATAGCACATGCCAATACGCGATGGAGTGCGGCAAGGTCCAGATGAGTGACCTCGGGCAACGAGGGACACTGCCCGGGCATGCCCCCGGCACGGGCGCTAGGCAGTCGGGTTGGTGACCGCGTTGATGCTTCGACGGGCGCGGGCGAAGAGGCGTCCACTTGCCCGTCCGGCAGCCATTGCCACGGAACCGGTGTCCACGTTGCGAACGGCCCGAACCGCACCTGAAACGGACTCAGTCGCGCCGGGAGCAACGCCTTGGGCGGCCTTGATCATGCCGGGAGCGGCCGCCTGCGCCGCCCGGACCAAGCCCGGCGTCGCCGCCTGCGCGGCGCGGATTGCAGATGGTGCCACGGCCTGGGCGATCCGGCCAGCGATCGGTGAGACCATCCCCACCATGCGGATTGCTGCCGGAATGCCGACAGTCACCGCTGCGTCCGCAGCCCTAGTGGCAGCGTCCGTCACGGCTGCATCGCGCGCGGCCTTGGCGACGGTTGCCCGCCCAAGTTCACCCATCTGCCGGGGCATGCCAGGAAACCGGTTCATCGACCCCAACGCAAGCGCCAAGGGCGGTCCAGCGTTGCGGCGTTCCATCCAGTTGCCTACCGCAATCAGGCCACCCCAGACTATCAGGAGGGCAAGGACCGTGAACCCGACCGTCGTCGACTCGTCTCGCTGTCCCCAGAAGAAGGAATAGAAGAGATTGGCTGCGTACATGACGGGGAGCAGCACCAGAAGGATCTTGACCGTGCGGTTCGTCCGCTCGACGACAAGGCGCCGCAGCGGTGGCACCCACCACAATGCCATCCCCGCCAACATCACGAGAGTGAACACGTTCATGACCGTGCCATCATACCCCGGAAGTTCGGGATCCCGATCGCCAACGCATGGCAGGCCCGTCCGGACTTGAGTGGTGTACCGTCTGGTTGGTACAGTCACGGCATCCGACGATGAGTGCCAACGCCCGCGACACCATCCTTGCGGCCGCCGCGCGGCTGATTGCGCGCGAGGGTGCGCGGCGGCTGACCCTGGATGCCGTGGCCGCCGAGGCACGCTTGAGCAAGGGTGGGTTGCTCTACCACTTCGCCTCGAAGGACGACCTCATCCGCGGTCTGGTCGAGACGCTTGTCGCGCAGTTCGATGCCGAAGTGGAGACGAACTCGGTACCGGGCACGCCCGGTGCGTGGACGCGCGCCTACCTTGACGCGACGGTCAAGGCGCCCGTTCCCGGGACGGATGCCCATGCCACCCGGGAGGCTTCCGGACATGGACCGGCACTGGGGAGTACGGGCATCGCGGCCGCGGTCGCGAACAACCCATCCCTGCTGGAACCAGTCCGGGAGGCGTACCGCCGGTGGCAGCGAAACCTGGAAAGCGATGGCATCGACCCGGTTACTGCAACGATCGTCCGTCTGGCCTGTGACGGGCTCTGGTACACGGACCTCATTGGCCTCGACCCGTTGCCCGGTCCACTCAATCACGCGGTCATCTCGCGGCTGCGCGCCGCGGCCACCTGCGCCCACCGCACCGAAACCGCCACGACGTTGCCGGCTGACGAGAATCAGCCACGGTGATCCACGGAGTTCTGCAGATGCCCACACCCATCAAGCCCGAAACCGAAGGGCCGGCCACCCGCCGGGCACGCCGTCAGGCGAGAAGAGGCGCCACGCCGGACACGACACGTCCCAAAGGGGATGACGGACCGGCGTTCACCGGCGATGGTCGCTTGCGGCTCCAGCCAACCCGGCACCTCTCCGCGGAACTGGTGATGATCGGTGGGGTCCTGCTGTTCCTGATCGGGGGCACCTGGGATGTCTCCTGGCATATCGTCGCCGGGCGCGAAACCTTCTGGAGCCCTCCCCACCTCGTCCTGTATGCCGGAATTCTGCTCATCTTCGCGACCGCGCTGCACGGCGTATCGAGCGCATGGCAGTCCGCGCGGTTGCCGACTGCCAGCTCACTCATCGGAATTGCCGGGTCCGCAATGGCACTCGCCTCGGCACCGCTGGACGACTTCTGGCATCGCGTCTACGGGCTTGACGTGACCATCTGGAGTCCCCCGCATGTCCTGCTGATCGGAGGTGTGGCGTTGGCATCCTTCAGTGCCATCGTGGGGATTTCACAGGTCGTCAGCCGGACCGCGGGCGGGGCGTCGTGGCACGCGTTGTCCACCGGATGGACACCGGCCACCACGGCGCTGTTCAGTGCCGGAGGCCTGTTCATTGCCGTGGGAGGCGCAGCCCTCGCCGAGTATGACTTTGACGTCGCGCGGGTGCCGGTTTCGTATCACCCGCCGCTGCTGACCGCCCTGACCGCGTTCGGCCTGGTGCTGACAGCGCGTGCGGGACGGCGCGTCGGTGGAGCAACGCTGACGGCGGCGACGTTCACCATCCTCCGGGTGCTGCTCGACTGGATCCAGCAGGGGCTCTCGATGCCTCGGCCCGAGGTGCCACTTGTCTTGATTGCGGCCCCGGTGATTGACGTGGTGCTGATCCTCGGCGCAACCGGCCAAAGGCGCAGCATCGGGCCAGTCGGGATGGTTGCCGGAGCCGGGGCGCTCTACGCGGTCACGCTGATGCTTGTGCAGTGGCCCTACACCACGGCCCTCGCCGGCAGTGTCTGGTCACTCCCAGTACTCGCACGCGCCGCCCTCCCAACGCTTGCGACCGGAGCCTTTGGCGCAGTGGCCGGCTGGATCGTCGGTTCGCAAATCGGCAGACAGCCGGCACGCAGTGGCATTCCGGACAATGTGAAGGTTTCCCGTTCGCGGTGGCCTGAGTTCGTCCTGGCCGCCGCCTCGATCGGCCTTGCCGGCACCGCCATCGCCCCGGCCGTCCGGAACAACGGTGCACCTCGCCTAATTTGGGGCACCGAAGCCAACAGCCTGGTCGATGCACCTGTCGTGGGCCAACTCGAACTGCGTCCGGCGTCGCCAGTTGTGGGTGAACCGGTGACGATGCGGGTGCTATTCACCGATGCCACAGTGCTGCAGACGGTTGGCCGGTCCCCCGCGGTCCCATTTGAGAGCCCCCGGGCTGGAGACGTCGCCCAAGGCGTCATGCAGGCGGCGGGCGCACCCGGCGTCTACGAGGTCACCTTCACGCCACGTGAAGCCGGAAGGCGATGGCTGACCATCTACCTGCCCGGCGAGTTCGGGCGCATCGCAGCATCGTCGGCCTTCACCGTCGGCGGCACGTCTTCGGGTGCACTGGCGCCACCAGCATCGACCCGAAGCATGGTCATGCGCCCCGAACCCGGTCCCGACGAGAACGCCCCGGATTGGCTTGAACCTGTGACCGCTGCCGGCATCGGCCTGGTGCTTGGCGGATCGCTTGCCGTCACTGCTTGGGTCCTGCGACGCATCGATATTCGCTGAACTGGAACCCGCCACGGGTTGCCCAGGCAACCACAGCCGCACAGGTTCTCGGCCTGGGGTCCACCGGCTTTGCCCGCCGGTTGGAGACACTCCGACGAACGGATGTCCGGTCATCGGGATTCCGCGTCTGGTCCGCAGCGATCCCTGCCCGCATGGGTGGGGCACTGCGACAAATCGATGCTTGCTTGACGGCCCTGCGCGGGGTCGATCACTACCAGCGCACCGGACGCCGGCCACGCCGCGGCCGGATGCGGCAACGCGGCTACCCGCGGCGTGAGTCGGGCCGATTCGCCGGGCGTTCTTCCTACAAGCGGGGGCACGAAAACGTGAACCCGGGGATCACGAACCCACCGGCCCGTTCGAGGCATCGGGGTGGTCCCGGGAGATCGGCACGATGGGACGGGCAGCCAGGCGACGACACACCGATCCTGACACTGACCCCTCCAGCACGTCCAGTTCGACGAACGCCCCGACGGCAACCGCCATCGGATCTGACGTCGAGACGCCAGAGGTGCTTGCGGGCGCGAGACCGAAGGCGCTGCGGATCGTTCCGGCATCCATCCCGCTCCCCGGTGACGCTGGGGCAACGACCACGGAGACAGGGCGTGCCCGCGCGCTCCGCATCGTGACCGGAAAACAAAAGATTACCCCTGCCCTCCGAAAGCCCTCGTCACCATCGCCTACCCCTGTCGGCAGGGAAACGCCATCGGTGGTGACGCAACCGGTGCCGTGGGTGCGCCTGGACAGTGCGTCTTATGTGACCCGACAGGTGCTCGCCTCACCGGACCCGGCCACTCTCGCCACCCAACCGAATGTCCTCATCAACGGTGACTGCCTGGACGCGCTTCGCCACATTCCGTCAAACTCGATCGACCTGATCTTCGCCGACCCGCCCTACAACCTCCAGTTGCGCGCAACGGACTTGCGGCGCCCGAACGAAACCGCGGTCGACGGGGTCTTCGACGCGTGGGATGCCTTCGCCAGCTTCGAGGACTACGACCGCTTCACGGAAAAATGGGTGCAGGAATGCCGCAGGATCCTTTCACCACAGGGAAGCCTGTGGGTGATCGGGTCGTATCACAATATCTTCCGGGTCGGGACACGGCTGCAAGACGCAGGGTTCTGGTTGCTGAACGACGTCGTCTGGATCAAGGCGAACCCGATGCCCCACTTCCGCGGGGTGCGCTTCACCAATGCCCACGAGACCCTGATCTGGGCCAAGAAGAGTGAGACCGCGACGAGAACCACGTTCAACTACCGGGCGATGAAGGAGTTGAACGGGGGCAAGCAGATGCGATCGGACTGGTACATGCCAATCTGCGGTGGTCGCGAACGGTTGCGCGATGCATCCGGCCGGAAGGTCCACAGTACCCAGAAGCCGGCGTCACTCCTTGAGAGGATTGTCCTGGCGACAAGCCGGCCGGGAGACCTCGTGCTCGATCCGTTCGCCGGCACCGGCACGACCGGCCTCGTTGCCCAACGGCTCGGACGCCGGTGGATGATGATCGAACGCGACCCTGGCTATTGCGATGCCATCGAGGGAAGGCTCGTCGTGCCGTCCGCTGCTCCCGTCACGAACGTCCCGACTGACGAGACACGCCACAACGCGGACAACGCGTAGACATCTCGTGCCCGTCTCCTCAAGCGAAGAGCTCAAGCGAAGAGTATGTGGATCAGGTGGGGCGGGGCAGGGGCGGCTCAGGCGCATTGCCGATCGCGGGGCCACCCAGCCCAATCCCGCCCAGGACCGCATCGAGGGCTCGCGCAAGGTCCCGCGTCGCGTATGACGCCCGTTCCTGACCGGTCCACACCGGACGCAGGTAGTAGTCGATCAGTCCGGTCAACTGCTCCCAGGATTCGTGCAGTGGCCGGACAGCAATGACCTGTTGCGCCGCCTGGATGGCAGCGGCACGGTTCCTCGTGGCTGCGGCACCCGTCATGAAGCGTGGTTCGGAACCACGGATGATCGGTGAAGCAATCCCGGTCCGCAGTGCCCTCTGGTCACCGTCCGGCCCGGCAAGGTAGCGCGCAAGGTCCCACGCCTGATCGACGTTTGCCGTCGAGGCGCCAATCGAGATGAACGACCAGTCGGCGTACGTCGCAGCCTGCCTTGATGACGGAAGCGGGTACACGTCCCAATCGAACCCGAGGTTCCTGGTCGACAGGAGGGGTAGCGTGTGCTGGTACCAGATCCACATGGCAATCTGGCCCCCGTCAAAGGTGTACGCCTGCCCGTTGGGGTTCTGCTGCTCATTTGGAGCGACCCCGTACCGCCACACGAGGTCAGACGCCCATTGCAGGGCTTCATGCACCCCCGCCTCGGCATAGCGCGACCGCGAAACTTCCCGGGTGAACTCCGCTGCCCCATTCTGCCGGATCAGTGAAGCCCAGAATGGCCTCCCGGTCACCAACGTGCCGAACTGGCGGTAACCCCCGCCAGACCCACGCTGCGTCAACTGGCTCGCCTTTTCCAGAAAGTGGCCCCACGTCCAATCAGGACTTCCCCACGTCGCCGGAGGAAGCGATAGCCCGGAAAACGCCGATTTATTGACATATAGGACCAACTGGCGCGCCTGATACGGCAGTCCGAACAACCGGCCACGGAACGCACTCGCGTCGATGTATCCCGGCTGGTACTCCGAGAGGAAGGCGCGACTTGACGCCCCCTGCAATCGCTGCAGGGGATAGAACGCCCCGGCCTTGAGCAACGGCAGGGCATTGGGCCCGTCGTACACCACCACATCGGGCATCTGGCCAGACGCCGCGAATGCCATGAGCTTGTCGTTGTATCGATCAAACCTCTCGGTCATGATCGTGACGTGCACATCCTCGCGCTCACTCGTGAACGTGGAGATCTGCTGTTCAAGCAGCTTGTCCGTCGGCACAGGTGTGGGATTGCCGGTTCCCGGTGTCGGTGCCGCACCACCGGCCGCCGCCGCCGAGGAGGCAAACTGGCCAGCCACCTGGTTCCAGTTGAGACGATTGTTGATCCCGGGGCCGGCCGTGAAGGGCAGGGGAAGTTCGGGTCCCCAGGAGTACCACTTGAGGGTGACGGGTACTTTCTCGACCTGTCGTCCGCACGCTGACGCACCCACGATGGCGGGCAGCACCGCGAGACCGGCGGTCATGGCACCGAGGTTCATCAGGGAACGCCGCGTCACCCGGCCAGCCTTTACTGCATGGCCCCGCAAGGCATCCGCGTCCACGGCACCCAGCCGCTCCATCTGCGCTTCGCCGCCCCGCCGGGAGAACACCATGCATCGACCCTTCGAGCTTCCCATCGGCACTTCCGCACCGATCGGAATGACATCCGAAACCTGCTCTCCACGATGTAAAGGAGATGCGAAGAAACGGAACGCACACAAATCAGGGCGGGCGGGACTGGGGATGACGGTGATCGGCCGAGCCCCGTCCCGATCATCCACCGGGAGAGGTTCAGGACCTGGTCACCGCTGCCGACCACCCGGCGCGGCGATTGTACGCCGCCGGGGAACGTTGGGAGGGGTCCTTTGTCAATCAGGCCGGATGCGCTGAACGACGCGCATGGAATTCACCGGGGGCTGGGTGAGGTTACGGATCTGGCCTCAGGCTGCCGGGAGGATGAATCCCCAGATCGCGACGAAATGGACGACTGACGCCGTCAGGACGAACCCGTGCCACACCGCCGAGTACCAGACCCAATTCTTCAGAAGATGGAACAGCACCCCGACGGTGTAGATCACGCCACCGGCAACGAGAAGCCCGAGAACAACCGGGTCGAGATCGCGAAAGAGATGGTCGGCACCGAGGACCACGACCCACCCCATCGCCATGTAGAGGGCGACAAAAAGGATTGGAAACCGGAACTTCAGAATGAACTTCAGGACAATCCCGATCCCGGCGAGCGCCCAGACAAGCGGAAGCAGGTAGCCACCGCCATCACGGAACCCGATCCAGGCGAACGGCGTGTAGGTGCCCGCGATGAGCAGGAAGATGGCGACGTGATCCAGCATTCGCCAGTACCGGTTGCCCCGGCTGCCGGCCACATGGCGGAAGTACCGGTTGTAGACCATCGAAGCAACTGATGAAGCTGCGAGGGTGGCTCCGTAGATGAGACCGGCAAGTGCGCGGTTCCAGTCCTGGAAAAACGACTGCATCGCCAAAAGCGCAAACCCGGCACACCCGAACGCAGCCGTCAGCTTGAGGATCAGCGCATCAGTGGCAATGATCGGCCGGTGGGGATACCCCGGCAAGCGACGCGTCTGTAAATCAGGGGGGGAGGAGGGGGGGGGAGTGCCTGTCTGTCTTTTCAGCGGACCAATCCTCGTTTCGTGGTGAATCGTGCGACGGCAGATGGTACCGATGAACCAGATTCGTGTCCCGCGGTTCGCCCGGCCACCGGGGACGGGTTCCCAGGCAGGTCAGGCCTGAAGCGAAACGTCCACAAATCAGGCAGGGTGGGGTGGGGTGAGCGAAGCCGGGTCCAGGTTGCCCCCGCACAGGACAATCGCGACACGTTCGCCCGCTCGGGGCACATACGCACCGGAGACCACGGCGGCGAGGGCGGCCGCCCCGCCCGGTTCCAACGCAACCCGCAGGCTGTCCCATGCCAGCAACTGCGCCTCGCGGATCGCATCATCCTCGACCAGGACAACCCGGTCGATGAACTGCCGGGCCGTGTCAAAGGTGAGACTGCCAATGCGCGTGGCACCCAGACTGTCGACCGCGATGCCTCCGGTCGGGACATCGACCGGCATCCCGGCCTGCATGGCATCGTGGAGGGTCGCGCACGCAAACGGTTCCACCCCGACGACGCGGACGCGACCCCCAAACCACGAAGCAACGCCCCCGATCAGGCCTCCACCACCGACTGCCACGAGAACCGTGTCCACATCGGGAACCTGGTCCTCGAGTTCCCTGCCAAGGGTTCCCGCCCCGGCAAGGATCTCCGGCTGATCATAGGGATGCACCATCAGGGCACCGGTCACGGCCGCCCGCTCCTGCATGGCTAGGTAGGTCTGTGGGAACCGTTGGCCGATGATCGTTACCTCGGCCCCATAGGCCCGAAGCCGCGCGACCTTGGAGGGACTGGCGACTTCAGGAACGTAGATTTCGGCACTGAACCCGAGCGACGTCGACGCAAGGGCAACGGCGGCACCGTGATTGCCACCGGATGCGGCAATGACCCCGGAATCCGGCACGCTCCCGGACAGGATGCGGTTGAACGCGCCACGCGCCTTGAATGATCCGGACCGTTGCAGCGATTCGAGTTTGACCACGAGATGTCCGGGAGATCCGAACGACCCCGCTTCAAGATGCATGACGGGTGTCACCCGGACACGTCCGGCGATGCGTCGGGAAGCCTCAGCGATATCAGCCGGTGTCACCACCGAAATTCTCCTCACCCGGGCAACCGGTGACCCAGTCCCCGCACAGAGCCGGCGACCGTCTCGCCCGAACCCCGGGGCGGCGATTGTACGCACGCCTATCCAGACGACGTTGACCAGAGGCACGCGGGGCGTGGATCCGTCAACCACGGCCCCCGGGCACAAGATCAAGCAGGCTCCATCCCCGGCCACGGGGACGGCGGCCATAGGCAGCGGCAAAGTGGCCGACCGCCCGCTCCCAACTGACCTCCTGGCCAAGGCGAGCCTCACTCTCGCGAAACTGCGCCAACCGGACAAGGATGTCCGCCGAGCGCTCGCCAGGGAAGGCACCATGAAGGCCTTGGGCGCGCATTGATCGCTGCATTTCCTGGAAGAACCCGAAATACCAGCGGCTCCACGCGTCCCGGGCGGCCTGACCCACCGTCGCACCAAGGGGCAGAAGGGTCTCCCGCTCGGGCGTTACCGAGATCAGCTGCAGAAGGCCCGGATAGGTTCCGACGCGCGACGCGCCAACCTTTGTCAAGCCGGTCTGACGCTCGAAGACCCGCCGTTCCACGAAGACCTGTTGCTGTTCCGCATCGGAGGACGAAAAGTATTCGCTGACCTCGGCCTCAAGTTCACGGATGCCAAGTTGCCGGGCCGCCGCGACCCGATGATGTCCGTCAAGAACAAAGTAGTCGTAGCCAAACTTGTAAAGCTCGAGGGGTGGCATGGGCAAGCCATGCTCAAGACGGTCCTTCACCCCCTTGAACCGTGCCGTGTCGTCCTTGCGCGGCCGACGGGGCAGGAATGATGCGTTCAACTCGTGACCACGGCCGACACTCCCGGTAATCCGGTCCACTGGAACTTCACGCAACCCCAATCTCACCGACGAAAGTGCGCCGGCACGGGCGACATCGCGTGCGAAATTGCGCAGGCCATCGGCAATGCTCTCAATCGGCGCGGGTGCCGTCCGGACATACATGACTGGACACGGCGCCGTCCGCAAAAGCTCATCGGCAACGCTTCCCGCTACCAGTCGCGCCAGACCACGATGCGGTTCACTGGCCAGAATGAGCAGGTCGATGCCCAAGGCCGCGGCCACCGTTGCGATCACCTGACTTGGCGGTCCAACGCGCACTGCGGGGAGAACCGCCATGCCCTGCGCACGCAAGCGATCGGCGATCTCTTCGAGATAGACGGTCGCCCCGATAGCCAGGGGTTCGCCCGCCGAAAGACCCCCGCCCGACCCCACCTGATTGAAATACACATCGCCCAGCCCCGTGCCGAGTTGTCCACCAGAGGACAGTTCGGTTGCAACCGAAGGCAGGACCGTGACCGCAGACGACGCAATGACCCGGATGAGATGCAGGGCCGCACCCGTCACCTTGACCAAGGCCACCGCATGAGGGATCGCCGCCTCGGCGACCGCGGTCCCGTCAAGTGGCACCAGGATATTCCGGATCACCTGGCGATCAGAGGTGACCACCCCGGCGATGGTAGCCCCGCGGTACCGCTCGGCAATCGCCACTGGCGCCCCGGTTCGAACAGTCCCGAGTTCCGGCCCATCGTCCGGAACCGGAAAGGCAATCACCGACCGGTCAGGGCGCTTGTCCACCATGAGCGTCAATCCTCGTCCACGGTCTCGCGGTCTACCATTCCCCCAACCCGGTTACGGCACACCTGCCTTGAGACCCCCACACATCACCGTACACTGCCGGACCGTGGGCGGAAACGGAACAGTCGCGAACCGGTTCTCGAAGCGGTTGGCCAGATCCTGCGAGGCATGGTGACGATTTACGGCACGATTGCCAGGCGGACCGGACGACCGCGAATGGCGCGACCGGTCGGGTGGATGCTCCACCCACTGCCAGACGTGCCGGAACCAGGGTGCTTGACCGTTCCCGGCGCTCGAACGGACGGATGGTCCCCGGTCGTCACGTGGCATCGGGTCGTCAACCGCCACGGCTGCGTGGCACTGCTCCCCGATCCAGATGAAAGGCGCGGAGAGATTGATCGCCGGCGATCAGCGGGGGTCGAAGTGACCGACGACCGCACCCTTGTTGGCGGGCTTGCACGATGGTCGTGGGTGTCCTCACCGACCTGGATGCCACCCTGGTTGCGTCCTGAACCGCGAGAGCGTGCCAGCAAATGGGATCAGGTGAGGGAACATGGCCTTTCGCATGCTCCCACGCCTGTCGGGCACCTGATCAGGCGCCCATGGCCAGAACCTGCGCCTTGGCGCGTTCGAACTCCTCGTCATTGAGGGCACCTGCCGAACGCAGGACGACCAACCGCTCCAAGCCGGACAAGACTGGGGCGGGATCATCTGACGGTGCGTCGAGGTAGATGACCTGAGGCTCGGGCTCCTTCTCCTCACCGAAGAGCGACGCCATCAGGGCACGCCCGATGACGCTGGTCAGGATCCCGAAGAGTGCCAGACCACAAAGCATGGTCACGCCGGCGATTGCCCGTCCCGCAATGGTGATCGGGAACATGTCGCCGTACCCAACGGTGCACAGGGTCACGATCCCCCACCACATCGACGCGGGGATGTTGATGAACTGCGTCGTCGATGGCGGGTCGGCTAGTGGGTCATACTCCACGTTCCACATCAGGGTTGAGGAAATGATGAGGACGGTAAAGAGGGCGATGAGGTAGATCTGCAAGTCGCTCCAGAAAGACGACCTACCCCCCCCCTCCATGGCCGCTGCCATTTTTTCCGAAGCGGCCTTTGCAAGCTTCAGGGTCCGGAGCATCCGCAGGACCCGCAACATCCGCAGGACCTTGAAGAGCAAGCCGCCTCCAAGCTGCATCTCGATGCCGATAAAGGCCAAAAAATTGATCACCATATCGATGTAGGTGGGAAGGACGGCCAGTACGTCGATTATCCCCCACATGCTGAAGACGTAGGCCATCTTGTTGGGTGCCAGGCGGTAATTCGCGAGGAACTCGAAGGTGAAGCAGAAGACGATGATCCGCTCAATCCACTCGAACGCGGTGTGGTATTCCTCGTGGACCTCATGGATCGAGTCCGCGACGACGAGGACCACCGATGCGAAGATCAGTCCTGTGAGGAACTGTTGCATCGGCATGAACAGTTTCGAGGAATGGTCGGCGAACGCGTCATAGATGAATTTGTCAAGGGCGTTGGGGTTCTCGCGTCGGATTGCCTCATCGTGCTTGACGCCGCCTTCGGACGCAGCAAGAACCATGCTTTCGGCAACATGACTTGCCGATGCGGTAATGTCCGAAAATTTCACCTCGGAGTCGAGGAACGCCGTTTCAAGTGAACTCCGGTCGCGAGCGGGATTGTCCGGGGTTCCGGCGACGCCCACAGGTTCGGCTGCCCCGCCTCCGCCAACGAGCGCCAACACATTCACTCCCGGCGGCAGGCGACCACCGCCGATCACAAGGATCTTGTGGCCGACAGCGTCCGCGTCACCACCCTTCCCGAACAGGGACGTCATCAACGCACGCCCGACGACGCTGGTGAGGAGCGAGAACAGCGCAAGTCCGGCGAGCATGGTGACACCGGCGACGATCCGGCCCGGGAGGGTCACTGGGAACATGTCGCCGTACCCAGTGGTCGTGAGCGTCACCATTGACCACCAGTAGGCCTTGGGCACACTGGTGAACGTATAGACCGGATTGCTCCATCCCTTCCCGGCCCGTTCCGCGTACAACTGGACCATCTGGTCGTCCGCCCACTCGGGTGACGCGCCTTCCTCCTCACCCTTGGCGAGTTCCACCAGTGCATCCCCGGTAAGTTCCGGAACTCCAGGGCGGACGCCCTCGAACAAGTGCAGGAGCGACGAGCTGATGGTCAGCACCGTGAAGAGGCAGATCATGTAGATCTGGATGTCCATGAGGAAGCTGGACTTCTTCTCGGTCGCTTTAGCGGCTGATTCGGCGGCCTTCTCAGCCGCGAGCTTGAGGAGCTTCAGCATCCGCATGACCCGCAGGATGCGCAGCTGCCGCAGGAAGATCAGGCTCTCCATCCCGCCGAAGGCCAACTCGATGTACGCCGGCGCGATGGCGAGGAAATCCACGACCCCCCATAGAGAGAAGATGTACGCCTTGCGGTTGGGGGCGACCCAGACGTTCAGTAGGTACTCAGCGGTGAAGATGACAAGGAGGGTCAGGTCGATGGCGTGGAACGTTTCCCGGTAATCCTCCACCAGTGGATGCATCGTCTCAAGGGCGAGGATGCAAATGCTCGAGAGGATCGCGACCAGCACGACTTTCAAGGTAACGTCGTATGCTGCCGTATGCGGGTGAAGGATCGCATCCTCTGCCAGACCTTTCAGGCCGGGTGAGCGCTGGTGGGTGGCGTGAAGGTCCTTGATGGCGCCGTTCTCGCGCGCCAACCCAGCGGCGGAACCGTGATCACCATTGTGGACTGGGACGTGCCCGTTCTCGTGCAGACCCTGATCCGTTGTCGGCGGCGCTTGCTTCACCATGCTCCGGGCTCCCAAATGTCACGCCAGTCAGAACTGCGTGGTTCGCGGTGGCGACGTTCGCAAACGACAATGTGCCTAAGACCAAAGAACGCGACCGGTGGAAGCATACCAACCAGTCGCGAAACGGATGGCAACGCTACACTCTTGGCCACCCCACGGCGACCTGGAACCCGGCGGACAAGACCGGCATTGTCGTCCGGCGCGCGTGTGCGGAGAGGAAACCCACGATGTCGAAGCAGTACGACGCACCCCCCGAACTCACCATCGACCCTGCAAAGGACCACACCGCGACCATCAAGACTGCGAAGGGCGACATCGTCATCCAGTTGTACGCCAAGTCGGCGCCGCTGACGGTGAACAACTTCGTGTTCCTGGCCCAGGACGGCTTTTACGATGGAGTGACCTTCCACCGGGTGATCCCCGGGTTCATGGCACAGACTGGTGACCCGACCGGCACGGGGAGCGGTGGCCCGGGCTACCGGTTCAAGGATGAGGCATCCGCGCTGAAGAACCGTCACAGCGATGCGGGCATCCTGTCGATGGCGAATGCCGGCCCGAACACCAACGGAAGCCAGTTCTTCATTACCTACGGGCCCACGCCCCACCTCGACGGCAAGCACGCCGTCTTCGGCACGGTGGTCAAGGGACTGGACGTCCTGAAGTCCATCTCGGAACGCGACCCCGGCCGTTCCGCAACCCCGGGTGACGTGATCGAGACCATTGAGATCACCGTCGCGTAACGCCCAGGGCGCACGCTGGACCCGTGCGAAAATCGGTCAGGAAACCCCTGGACGGCCCGTCCCGGATCCAATCCGGGACGGGCCGACCTGTTACTTCGCGCTTGCTCCGGCAACCGGTGACGGGCTCGCCTGACCGGTCAGGTACTCGACGGTCCGGAGGGCATCGTCAAGTGGTTCGCTAACGTCAAGGTCGCCGTCCCCATCGGTGTCCTCCCCACTCGAGCCGAACAGGGAACTCATCAAGGCACGCCCGACGACGCTGGTGAGGATGCCGAACAGGGCGAGGCCCGCAATCATCGTGCCCATGGCAACGACGCGGCCGGCCAGCGTGATTGGAAACATGTCTCCATACCCGGTGGTGGTGATGGTGACGACGGCCCACCACATCGCGACGGGGATGTTGATGAACTGCGTACCGGTCTGGTCAACCTCAAGGGTGTAGATCAACGTGGATGACATGGTGAGGACGGTCAGCAGGGCGATGAAATAGATCTGGAGATCCATCCAGAACGATGACTGCTTCCCAGACATCGTGGCCTGCGCCGACGTGACCGCGGACTTCATGAGTTTCAGGACGCGCAACATCCTGAGCACCCTCAGGATGCGGATGATCTTGAACGCAATGCCGTGAGAAAGGTCAACCTCCATGCCGAATGTGGATGAAAGCGCCAGCACAAGGGTGAGGTAGGTGGGAAGGATGGCGAACAGGTCCACAAGCCCCCAGAAACCGAACACGTAGGCGCGCTTGTTCGTCGCCAGGTAGAGGTATGACAGGTATTCCATCGAGAAGAGGACCACCATCGCGATCTCGAACATCTCGAACGTGGGGCCGAGAGCCTCGTGGACCTCGGACACCGAATTGAGGATCACGATCCCGATCGACGCGAAGATGAGGACGGTCAGCACGCGGCGCACCCAGGCGAACAGCTCTGACCGTTCGTCGACGAACGCAAGGCGAAGAACCCGGGTCAGGACCGAATCGGTCGCAACTGGCTTGGCCGTGTCGATCTGTCGCCCTCCGGTGGCCTCCACGGTCTCCCGGGCAATGACCCGGGCGGCTTCCCCGAACCCTGCGAGCGACGGTGCGGAAAAGACCGTCGTCAGGTCCGTCGGTTGGTCGTCATCCCGGACTCGGGTGGAACGAACGCTTCCGGGCAGCGCCGGAGGTGCAAGCAGCCGAAGGGAATCGAGCAGGGCCCGCAATTTGGCACTCCGTTCGGCCGCTTGGGGGTCTCCATCCCCCTGCCGGCCGAATAACGACCGCATCAAGGTTCGACCGACCACACTGGTCAGGAGGGAGAAGAGCGCCAAGCCCGCAAACATGGTCAGCGCGCCGGCGAAGCGACCGATCCCGGTGACCGGGTACATGTCTCCATAGCCGGTGGTTGTCAAGGTCACGAATGCCCACCAGATCGTCATGGGGACATTGTCGAACGTGTAGGTCGGGAGTGGCCATCCTTGGTCGGCACGGGCCTTGTAGATCGGGATCATCGGGCTTGACGCCCACGCATCCGTCACCGGTCCGGCGTCATCCGCCAGCAGCACCAGGGCCTCGGACAACACGGGTGCGTCCACCGGATACGGCTCGATGTGATAGACCACCGTCGCACTGATGACCAGGACGGTGAACAGGCAGATCAGGTAGATCTGGATGTCGAGCCAGAACGTGTTCCTGTCCTTGGCGTTCGCGCTCGACTCCGCCGCACGTTCGCTGGCAACCTTCATGAGCTTGAGCATCCGCAAGACCCGCAGGATGCGGAGTTCCCGCAGGAATCCGATGTTCACCCCTGGGATCAGCGTCCCTCCGGTGCCAGACACGTCGAGCAGTGCCAGGAACGAGGGCGCGATCGAAAGGAAGTCGATCACCCCCCAGATGCTGAAGAGGTACGCACGCCGGTTCGAGGCAACCCAGATGTTCGACGCGTACTCGACCGTGAAGAGGACAAGCAAGGCGTAATCGATCGTCACAAACGTCGACAGATAGTCTTCGTGCAGCGGATGGACGGTCTCCAGGACGAGTGCCATGACCGACGTCAGGATGGCTATGAGGATGACGACAAGGGTGCGCCGGTAGGCGAGTGACCGGGGGTCATGGAGCGCGCGCCGCACGAGGCCACGGACACCACCACTCGATGGCGCCGAGACGTGTTCGGCTGCCGATGAATGGGTGGACGTCTGCGCCATTCCGATCCTCCCACCACGGGACCCTCAACGACGGCCCCGGGCACGTGCCAGCCTTGACGGGCACCGTGCGCGATATTGGGCCGTCATGGACGACGCATACTATCCCCTGTGAGATAATGCGGCTCCATGCGCGGGAACTCACGACGTCTGCCGGTCCTGCGGGCAGGACGGCTCGTCCGGATCCGGCGCGCCATCGAAAGCGACCAGGCCGAACTGGCGCGTTTGCGCGCCGATCCGGAAATCGATCACTTCATGGGCATAGACGCGTCGCCCTCGGCATGGTTGTGGCGGCACGTGCCATTGGGTGACCAAAGTGCCGCCCTCACCGATCTGATGGTCACGAGCCTGGTCGGCGAACCACTCGGGTTGGTCAGCCTGTGGGACCGGGCAATCCCGCACAACGCGGCCGAACTGTCAATCTGGATCGGTGCCGGGCACCGGGACCGGGGGTACGGAAGCGAGGCGCTTCGCCTGGCACTGCGCTATGCGTTCGACGACCTGCACCTCCACAAGGTCTACCTTCGCGTCCTCGAGTTCAATCATCGTGCACGCCGGACCTACGAGAAGTGCGGATTTGTCGTGGAAGGTGTCCTCCGGGAAGAGATGTGCATCGAAACGGTCTGGCATGCACTCCTCTACATGGGAGTGCTTGCGTCGGACTTCAACGCCGCCGACCTTGCCTCGGAACCGATCGACGAGTTCGACTCGCGGATGCCACCGGCGATCGTGTGAATCCGCCCGCTACCCACCCTGCTCCGTGGGTTGGGGTATCCAATCCAGCGGCCACTCGCGATCGAAACGGTCTGCCGCACGCTTGGCGGTGAGCCGCGGACGTTCAAGCCACGTCAGCGCGCGAGGCCTGCAGGCGTTGAAGCGGTCCACCTGGAGGTCGACCTGTTCGGCCCGCAGCAGGTATCCGGCACGCGCACGCTCACGCGCCGTGTGGCTCGGGCGGGCCGCGCCCGGCACGACCGAACGCGAGTGGCTGTTTCCACGCAATCCCGATAGCGCCCGGTCCCACCACGCGCGCAGGCCGTGGCGGATGACTGGAGCGGTCGCGGACGGCATCGGCCGGGGACCTCGCATGGCCTCAGACCGGGCAGCCACCGCACATGCAGTGAGTGACTCCAGGCCATCATCGATTGCCCGGCCCAGTTCGACCCAAAGCGGTGCACCACCGGCCTGGCGAAGGATCCGGTTCGCAACCTCCATGTCACCGGCGAACGGGTTCTCCTCGCCGAGGTCAAGGGGCCTACCCGAACCGGGAACGTTCGCAAAATCGCCTCGCTCGATGGCCTCACGGATGCGGCTTTCGGCAAACGACTCCCGTGGCGTGACGTGGAAAAGCGATTCACCCTCCCTGCTGACCGGCACAATCCCCTCATTAGGCACATGCCATGTCATCGTCCACACGTGTGACCGAGGCAACGCCTCAAGTGAAGCGTATCCAAATCTGGCGGCGTGTGGGGCACGCGACGCGCATCTACATGAGGCGGCCGGGGGAGGCCACGCGAAGCGTATTTCAATCCGGCGGTGCGGGGAGGGGGCGTTGCGCCCGACCGTCACGGCACGACGACGCCTGTCTGGCAGTCGAGGGCTAGAATCCCTGCGGATGAGGGTGGTCGGCGGCACCGGAATGGCCCGGTCCGCGCGACTTGACCACACCCTGCCGATTTCGACGGGCGCTCCCCACTGGCCGGAGAACGAGAACCTCGCATGGCGACCCGGATCATTGCGGTTGCGAACCAGAAGGGTGGAGTCGGGAAGACGACCACCGTGGCAAGCCTTGGCGCGGCGCTCACGGCGCGGGGACGCCGGGTCCTGCTGGTGGATATTGATCCCCAGGCAAACCTGACCAGTGCGGTCGGGTCCAGCAAGGACCTTCCCGGCTCCTACGAACTCCTGCTCGGCGAGGCCACCGCCACATCGGTCATCGTCGCCGTGCCCGACGCCGCGGGGAAGCAGGTGCCCGCTGGCGCGCGGCTCGACCTGATCCCGTCGTCACCGGACCTGGCCGGCGTCGAAACCGAGCTTGTGGGACAGGCAAACCGGGTCGAACGGTTGCGGAATGCGTTGCTTGGCTCCACTGAGACCTACGAGTACGTGCTGATCGACTGTCCGCCGGCCCTCGGGTTGCTTACCCTTAATGCACTCGTGGCGTCCGCGTCCGTCCTCGCCCCGATCCAGTGCGAATACCTAGCCTTGGAAGGTCTGACCCAGTTGCTCGATACCTTGCGCCGGGTCCGCGACCGCCTCAACCCGGAACTGCGCGGCCTCTTCCTGCTGATGACCATGTTCGATGCACGCACCGGTCTCGGCCAGCATGTGGTCGAGGAGGTGAGGACGCACTTCCCGGACCTGTTCCTGCAGACGATGATCCCGCGGACGATCCGACTGGGCGAGGCACCCAGCTACGGCCAGTCGATCATGCGCTACGACCCTTCCGGACGCGGTGCCGAGGCATACCGTGCCCTCGCGGCCGAACTTGATGCCCGGTTCGACGCAGCCCGGCCCGCAACGTTGGGGGGGGTGTAGCAATGCCACCACGACGGGGCCTCGGGCGGGGTCTGGACGCATTGATCGCGTCGACACCGGAGCCCACCGCGGCAACACGCCCGCCCCAGGTGCACGCGGACGCGGTGCCGGACGGGACGCCCTTTGAGGTGGCTATCGACCGTATTGACGCGAATCCGCGTCAACCGCGACAGGTCTTCGACGAAGTCGCAATGGCCGACCTCGCGGACTCGATCCGGGTGCACGGCGTCCTGCAACCGCTGCTGGTGAGCCCGGTGCCGACCCAGGATGGGGGTCTGCCCCGCTACCAACTGATCGCCGGGGAACGGCGGTGGCAGGCCAGCCGGATGATTGGCCTGCTGCGCGTTCCCGTGTCGGTCCGGGTCACCACACCGCAGGAGTGGCTTGAACTGGCCCTGGTCGAGAATGTCCAGCGATCCGATCTCAACGCCCTCGAAGCCGCCGCCGCGTATCGCCAACTGTCCACCGACTTCGGCATGACCCATGAGGCAATCGGCAAGCGCGTGGGCCGCAGCCGGCAGACCATCACCAATACCCTGCGCTTGCTGCAGTTGCCTCCAAGCGTGCAACAGGACCTCCGGGACGGCGATCTCACCGAAGGGCACGCCCGGGCACTGCTCGCCTTGCCAGACAGCATCCGGCAGCGGGAAGTGGCGTCCCGGGTCATCCGGGAAGGCCTCA
This sequence comes from Chloroflexota bacterium, assembly GCA_947446285.1. Lineage (GTDB taxonomy): Bacteria > Chloroflexota > UBA11872 > UBA12225 > UBA12225 > UBA12225. The sequence continues at coordinate 8,016 of CANFGH010000001.1, read as the reverse complement.
ACGTGCGCCAGACCGAGGCGCTGGTGAAGCGGCTGCCCGGATCGGTCGCGCCACCGCCTGCCAACCCGGTCGAAACCCATCCGGTCGCACAGCGCATCCGGTCCGTCCTTGGCGACACCACCACGCGCGTCGACCTCATCCAGGGACGCCGGGGAGGCAAGGTCGTCATTCACTATGAAGATGCCCGCCAATTGGAACGCCTCTACGGGCGCCTGTCGTCGGGCACGGATGGATCTCCAGCCGACCGGTAGCGCCACCGGCCGCAACGGCCTCAGTCGAACGAGGCGTCAACGACCCGGCGGAGCGCATCGATGTCGTTGAGGATCACCCGGTTCCTGGCGATGGCTATCGTGCCCCGTGACCGGTAACTCGAGAGCGCCTTGTTGACGCTCTCCCGGGTCGCCCCGATCATCGATGCGAGGTCCTGCTGGGTAACCCGCAGTTCCACCGGGGGGACCAGTCGGGCGCGGGATCCCGCATCATCACCGTCCGGCATCGCCATTGTCAGGAGCTTCTTCGCGAGGCGTTCCCCGACATCCAGAAACGCCGCATCCTGGACCAGCATGCCAGACTCCCGCAGACGCCTCGCCAGTGCGCGGAGAAGCCTCAGCGAAACATCCGGCGCATCACGCAGCAACCGATGGAATTCGGTCTTGCGCAACGACAGCGTCGTGGTCGGCGCGGTCGCCTGGATCGTCGCCGACCGGGGCAGATCATCAAGGAGGGACATCTCCCCAAAACTCTCCCCCTCGCCCAGGAAGGCCAGGATTGCCTCATGGCCAGCACGCGACGTCACGACAACCTTCACCTCACCACGCAGGATCACGTGCACCGAATCGCCCGGATCCCCTTGCAGGAAGACGATCTCCTCCCGATCGAAGCGGTGGGTACGTGCCAGACGACCCACTTCAGCGAGTTGGGTCTCGTTCAGTCCTCGAAGCAGGGGCACACTGCGCAGGATCTCATGGATCGTCGGACCGGTCCGTGGCGACACCTGAACCTCCTCAGTGATCCTGAGCCTCCCGGTTGGCGAACCGCCATCGGGGTACTGCGTGTTCACCACATGATGCACTGAACCGCTGCGCGATTCCAGTCCCGGGACGGATGGTGCCACCATTTCCGTCAACTGGAACGTTTGTACTACACTTCAGCAGTGCGAAGCGCCACGACAGTCCATCCTCGTGCGTGCGCCGAGCGACCGACATCGAACCGAGGAACTGCAGGCATGGAAACGGGCCAAGACCAGTTGACCGAACCGGGCACCCGGAATACCGGGGCATTGGGACGCCGTGGAGAGGACGCAGTGGCGCCGGCCATCGGCTATGTCACCGGAGAATCGACACCGGCGGGGTTCAGTTTCGTCAGCAGCGAGGAACTTGTACCGCCGCGACTTGAGTACGTCGTCGTCGCCGGGATGCGAGAGCGACGCGGCGACACCACCGTGACCGTCGACCTGCTCGCCCAAGTGACCAATGTCAAAGCCGACGTCATCACCCTTGATGACCGGATTGATTTCCTTGGCGCAGAGACGGTCCTGAACCACCGCGTCACCTTCCCGCCCCGGTTGCGCGTGGAAGCCTCGGTGGTTGGCTACCTCGACGGTGACCAGCAGACGGTCCGGGCCGCGCGGAACGCCGTCTTGCCGGGAACACGGGTGCACCTGGCCCCCGATGACCTCCTGCGCAAGTTCTTCTCGCGGACGTCGGGTTCCTGCATCACGCTCGGCACACTCATGAATCGGCAGAACGTCGAGGTCGCACTCGACCCGAACGGCTTGTCACGGCACCTCGCCATCATCGCGCAGACCGGCGCGGGCAAGTCGTACCTCGCCGGGAAGGTGCTTGAGGAACTCCTGGGATTGGGCGCCACCATCGTGGTGCTCGATCCCAATTCAGATTATGTCCAGTTGCGAAAGCTGCGCGAGGATGACGCCATCCCCTACGAGCACGCACGCAAGGCGCCGAACCATGACCGCATCCAGCTGTACCGGGTCCCGATCGCGGGCCGGCAGCGCTACCCCGATGCGCTGTGCGGACCGTCCTCGAAATACACGATTCGGTTCTCCGGGCTTGACGGCGAGGAAATCTGCGACGTTGCCGGCGTCCCATCAAGTGCCGAACGGATCCGTGAGGCCGTGGTCAATGCCTGCATCCGCCTCCGTCGCGACCGGGTCGACTTCAATCCGCGGTTCCTCGCCCAACACCTTGCAGATTTCGCCGGTGTCCCGCTCGAGGATCTCGAAGACCAGGCGACTGGCCCCGGTGCGGTCGCGACTATCACCCAAGGTCCGGATCTCGAAGACGCCGATGCCGAACTCGACCGGATCCGGGCGACCGATCACGTCACGACCGTGGCGGTCACGAAGCGGGGGCGCAGCACGACCCATGCTGGAACCCATGACGACCGAGAAATGGTGGCGGCCAGGAATGCCCTCCGGTACATCCGCAAACTGGAGAAGTACCCCATCTGGAGCCAGTCGACGATCGACCTGAACGCCATCCTGCAACCGATGAAACTGACGGTCCTCGACCTCGCAGGCACTGAGAAGGGCGTGATGGCCTACACCGCCGAGTGGCTTCTCTCGAACCTCTGGCAGCGCGCCCTTGGTGGCGAACTCTCGAATCCGGTCTTCGTCGTCCTCGAGGAGGCACACACCCTCGTGCCTGGCGGGAGGGAAACCACTCGCGCATCGCGGATCATCAACACCGTCGCATCCGAAGGGCGGAAGTTTGGGGTCTTCCTGATTGTCGTGACCCAGAGACCATCGAAGATTTCCGACGACACCCTCTCCCAGTGCGCATCACAGCTGATCATGCGGCTGACCAATCCCGATGACCAGAAAGCAATCCAGCGGGCGTCGGAAGTCGTGTCGCAGGCCCTTCTTGATGACCTGCCAGGACTGAACCAGGGCGAAGTCGTTGTCCTAGGCCGGTTGACACGGGTCCCGGCGATGGTGCGGGTCGGGGGACGGGTCGGCGCCGAAGGCGGAGCGGACATCAACCTGGTCGAACGATTCGAACGGGCGCGCAAGGAGGTCGAAGATGAGCGGTTTGCCGCTCGACGCACCCCTCCGCGGATCGTTGCGCCGATCAAGCGCCAGCCATTCAGCTGAGCACCGAGACTGACCGTATGAAATGACCCCCTGCCAGTCCGGGCTACGCTGGCCGGACTCGCAGGGGGTCTGTCAATGAAGGCTGGGCAGTGGGGGTGCGGCCGGCCCGGGCCTAGACGGCGGCGAGTTCCTGGACAAGGGTGCCGGGAGTGTTCGCCGTGCGCCCCATGGCGCGGGGAAGCACGCGTGGTCCTCGGGCCTCGGCAGCGAGGGTCGGGTGCATCTTGGCGTAGTGCAACCGGAAACTCTCCCGCGCGCGAAGCAGGAGGGTCTTCACTGCGGTGCGGGATGTACAAAGGATCTCGGCGATTTCCTCGTACCCAAGACCGTGGTACTCGCGCATGATGAGGGCCGCCCGGTACCGGGGCGAAAGTCGTTCAAGGACCGAGGCAACTTCGCCCTTGGTCTCGGTCTGCATCGCATCCCGCTCGGGATTGTCGCGCGCAACCTGGCTCGGGTGGAAGAGCGAAATGAATGAGTCCCACGCCTGCCACTTGATCAGGCGACGATGCCGGAGTTCGTCAAGGCAGACATTCGTGGCGATGCGGTAGAGCCACGCCTGGGCCTGGAAATTCCCCTTGGCGAGGGTCTCGGGAAGCTTGCGGTATGCCTTCACGAAGGCATCCTGCGTGAAGTCGCGCGCATCCTCGGGATCACCAAGCAAGCGGTAGGCGTACTGGAAGATGGGTTGCTCGTACTGTTCGAACAGTTTGGCGAAGAGTGCGTCTGTCTCTGCCGGAGTAAGGACCGGAGCAACGACCGCCGCAGCCTGTTCGGCCACGTCGTCGCCATCATCGCAGGTGTCATCATCCCGCGTCTCTGTCGCAAACGACGCGACAGGAAGCATCGCGTCAATGTTTGCTGGTTCGGTAAGCATGCGTGCCCCCTTTCATGGGCACAGTATGGCATCGTGCGAGACGCCAAACCTGACATCTACCTGACATTTGGTGTCGCCGCCTGACGCGGCAGTGCGTTCAAGCATCCCGGAATTGCGCTGGACCAGGGCGATTCCCATCTGTCAGCAGAGCGAGCCGGCGCGATGTCAGTCGTGCAATCCGTCAACCTTGGCAATTTCTGCCGAGAGTTCGCGGAATGCACCCACGTGCCGGCGCAGTTCGGTCTCGAGTTCATCAATCCGGAGACCCACTTGAACGCGCTGGGCCCGGAGGCGACGCACGTGCATCGTGCGGCTCGTCGGGGATGCATCGCCGTCGGCGGCGGGGAGGGCGGTCGGCGAGGTGGAAACAGGGTCGGCTCCGACCAAGGCCTCGAGATTGGCGCCCGTCCCGGCGCGGCTGGCCGTGCCTCGAAGGATGGTGATACGCCGGTCGACATCGGCGCGGACCTGTTCGACGGTCAGGCCGTGCCGGACGGCTTCGGCAAGATAGGTTGCCCGCATTTCCGCCGGCAAACGCATGATGTGGAACCCCGCAGTGGGCGGGATGCGTTCGCCTAGGACCGCCTCGGCAACCGCCAGATCGCGCACGAGGTGCAGGCGGTTCTGGATCGTGCTCTTCTTCTTGTGCACGAAGTCGGCGATTGCACGCACTGACCATCGTGTCGGATCACGGCGTTGCAGATGGGTGTAGCGGTACCCCTCCTCCAGGGGCGTCAGGTTCTCGCGCTGGAGGTTCTCTATCAGGGAGAGGCGTTCGGCTTCCTCATCGGTGAGGTCACGGATCTCCGTGCGCAGCGTCGGGAACGGGCGGATGGTCGCATCGCACATCCGGGCGGCCTCGAGGCGTCGCGCCCCGGCAACAAGCTCAAGGGTCTCGAGGCCATCACTGAAGACCCGGCGGGCGATCACCGGTTCGATCTGGCCCTCCTCGGCGAGACTGCGGGCGAGTTCCTCCAAGGGGCGCCGTGCGAAGTGCATCCGCGGCTGGAAGGTGTTCGGCCTGAGTTCGGCAAGCGGGACATCGGTCAGGACCCCGGTGCCGGTGCGCATGATCGCAGCGAGGGACGCACGAACCCCGGCGTTGCGGGGACTGTCCCGGTCGTCCTCCGGCACCTCAGCACCGACTTGCGCAGGGGTTCCCGTCTCGGCGCGGTCTTGCGTGAGTTCCACAACTGATCCCGGACGGGCGTAGAGTGCCTCGGTTGCGGTTCGGCGTCGCAGGACATCGGACAATCCCGAAAGGGAATCGCGCCTCCGGCCTGGGCCTGGGCCCGGGCGGACCGGTACGGCATCACCGGCAACCTGGTCCGGGTTCCCTTGGTCATCAGTCATGCGGATTCCTCCTCAGACGATTGGTCGTCAACAGCCGTGCCATGCCCGTGAGGACGTGCGAACCGGTCATTCGAGTGGCAGGCCCGGTTGGGCGACGCCCGCATCATCGCGTCGGGAACGGCGCGGCGTCTTGACTGGGGCTGGTTCACCCGCCTGACCCTCGCCAAGGATCTCCAGTGCCAAGGCGCGATAGGCGTCGTCGGCCTCGCTCCCGGGGGCCGCGATGTGGATGGGTGCACCGCGCAACTGTGCCTCGGGGTAGGCGACGTACTTGCGGATGATCGTCCGCGTGAGGTAGGACGGATACCGTTCTTCTAGACCCTTGAGGACGACCTGGCACACGCGCACGCGCGGTTCGTGCTTGGTCGGGACGATGCCGGCAATGGTCAACGCCGGATTGAGGGTCTCGCGGACGGTCTGCACGACCGACATCAGGGTGTGCACGCTTTCGAGGGCGAAGTATTGGGTTTCCACGGGGACGAGGAGACGGTCTGACGCAACCATCGCGTTGATGGTCAGGACACCGACGGATGGGCGGCAGTCGAGCAGGATGTGGTCGTACCGTTCCATGATGGATGGGGCCGTCAGCTTGCGGCGCAGGACATGCTCGCGCGACAGGACGGAGACGAGTTCGATCTCGGCGGCTTCGAGCGATGTGTCGGCAGCCACGACGTCAAGCCGGTCATATCCGGTCGACTGGGCGGCCTCGAGGATGTCGTACGCGGGGTCACGGAAGACGCGGTACATGGCGCCGGGCGTTCCGGTGACCCCCAACCCGCGCGCGAGGTTGCCTTGCGGGTCGAGGTCGACCAAAAGGACCCGGTGGCCCAGATTCGCGAACCAGGCGCCGAGGTTGATCGTGGTGGTGGTCTTGCCGACACCACCCTTTTCCTGCACGATGCCAAGGATCACGCTTGCCCCCACGGCGGGTCGGTTGGTCCGGGTCTAGCCCGGGGTTCGCCGCTTCGGACGGACCGTCTGCAACCTGCCTGCCATTGAGACGTGCGGCACAGGCACAAGGTCTCCCCAGTGTCACTCCAAGGCCGGGCGGGACGCACGTTCACCGGAACTGTCCAATGATTGGACAGCCGTGCAAACGTCGCCGGGGTTCGAAGCCTCGCACCGGCAACGGTTTCCGGCAACGGTTTCCGGCAACGGTTTCCGGCAACCCGTCCAATCATTGGACACGAGGGCCGTCGCTATACTCGGACACATGTTTCTTGTCGGAACCCAACGCATCAATGACGCTGGTCACCTCGAGATTGGGGGGTGCGACGCCGTCACCCTGGCGAGGCACTTCGAGACACCCCTCTACGTGTTCGACGAGGCCGGCATCCGGGAACGGTGCCGCACCTACCGGGCGGCTTTTGAGTCGCGCTACCCGCACGTCACCATCGCCTATGCGGGGAAGGCATTCCTCACCCCGGCGATGGCCAGGCTAATTGACGAAGAGGGTTTCGACCTCGATGTCGCATCGGGCGGGGAACTGCACGTCGCACGGGTGGCGGATTTCCCGGCGCGACGCCTCGTGTTCCACGGCAACAACAAGTCCGCACGTGAACTCAATGAGGCTCTCGACACTGGGGTCGGGCGGATTGTCCTGGACAACGACCTCGAGATCGTGACCCTGGATGCCGCCGCCCAGGCACGCCGGCATTGCCAGGAGGTCTGGATCCGCGTGGCACCGGGTGTGGACCCCCATACCCACCGGCGCATCCGCACTGGACAGAATGACACCAAATTCGGGTTCAACATCACGTCGGGCGCCGCCCTGGAGGCCGTCGTGAATGTCCTTGGTCGCCAGGGCCTCCTGTTCACTGGACTGCACGCGCACGTTGGAAGCAACCTGAAGGACATGGAGGCGCACCTTGCCGCGCTCGATGCCGTCCTGGACCTGTCGCTCGCCATCCGTGAGGAAACCGGCCTCTCGGTTGAGGAATTGAACCTCGGCGGCGGTCTCGGGATCAGGTACCTGCCTTCTGACGAGGTGCCTGCGGTCGACGAGTTCGCCGCACGCCTGACCTCCGCCCTTCTCGACGGCCTGGCATCCCGGCACCTGCCGGTGCCGCACCTCCACCTGGAACCGGGCAGATCAATCGTCGGTGAGGCAGGCACGACCCTCTATACCGTCGGTGCGACGAAGTCGGTCCCGATTCCCGAGGCACCGGGGCACCGGACCTTCGTTGCGATCGACGGAGGCATGTCGGACAATCCGCGACCGCAACTCTATGACGCGGTCTATTCCGCGATGATCGCGAACCGTCCGGCGGCACCTGCGACTGGCACCTACCGCGTAGCGGGCAAGCACTGCGAGACCGACACGCTCATCGACGACGTCGCGCTTGCCAATCCGCAGGCAGGAGACATCCTTGCGGTTCAGTCGACTGGTGCCTACAACCATTCGATGGCCAGCACCTACAACCGCTTGCCACGGCCGGCAGTCGTGTTCGTTCGTGAGGGGACCGCGCGCCTGGTCGGCCGTCGGGAGACGTATCAAGACCTCGTCCGTCTCGACATCGGCATTGATGACGAGGCCGGGGCGCCAGTCAACCTTCCGTCCTGAGGCATGCAGGGCGATTGCTTCCGGCGGTTCGCTGTTGCGCCAGTTGCGCCAGTTGCGCCAGTTGCGCCAGTTGCGCCAGTTGCGCCAGTTGCGCCAGTTGCGCCAGTTGCG